>NZ_JBHWDV010000058.1:0-40552 GCF_042734445.1 Streptomyces sp. NPDC059649 | reverse complement strand
GGACGTAAAGCGAAGCAGTCCACACAACCGGCCCCGGAGGACCGTCACCGCACCCACAACAACCCAGCCCGCCGCAGGCGCAACGACGAGACGCCCCACGGCGGGACAGACAGGTACGTACGGGGGCGCCGCAAAGCGGCGGGGGCGGGGAGGATTACCGAGCGGTGCGGCTGCCGCCCGGTCGTGGTGACAGGGCCGCCATGACCAGGACGTCGTGCCATTCGCCGTCCCAGTAAAGCGCCTCGCGCAGCCGGCCCTCCACCTCGAAGCCGCACTTCTCGTAGGCCCGTCGGGCGCGCGGGTTGTAGGGGAAGACCTCCAGTTCGACGCGGTGCAGGCGCACCCGCTCGAAGGCGTAGGCCAACAGGAGGCGGATCGCCTCGGGGCCGATACCGCGGCCGGTGGCGGCGTCGGCGAGGGAAATGCGGAAGCTGCCGTGCGCGTTGTCCTTGTCGATCTGGCTCAGTGCCAGTTCGCCGAGGTAGCCGCCGGTTTCCCGGTCCTCGATGGCGAGGTCGAGGCGGTCGGGGCGCCCGGCGGCGGCTGCGCACCAGTCCTGCAGTTCGGGCAGCGTCCAGTCGCGGTGGGTGCCGGTCAGCCGGCGTATCCCGGGGTCCAGGAAGGTGGTGTGGAAGGCGTCCGCATGCCGGAGCGTGAGCGGTACCAGCCGGATCCGCTCGCCCGTGAGCACCGGCTTCTCGGAGAGGGCGGTGGCGTCGATCATGACGGGATGATGGCGGACGACGAACGGTGCGACAACCGTATTGCGGCGCCCCCGCACGTACCCGTCTACGGCGCCGCGGGGCTTGCTCACCGTGCCCCGGAGGACCGTCACCGCACCCAACACCCCCTAGTAGCCCGCCGCAGGCGCCACGGCGAGGCGCCCCGCGGCGGGAAAGCCAAGTACGTGGGAGGCGCCGCCAAGCGCAGCGTCACGGTGGATCGGCGTGTGCGCGCCCGTCAGCGGCGTCCCCGTGCCGCCGCGGCGGTTGGCGACGATTTCGGCGGCGATGGAGAGCGCGGTCTCCTCGGGGGTGCGTGCCCCGAGGTCGAGGCCGATCGGCGAGCGGAGGCGGTTGAGTTCGAGTTCGGTCAGGCCCACGTCGCGGAGCCGTTGCAGGCGGTCCAGGTGGGTGCGGCGGGAGCCCATCGCGCCGATGTAGGCGACGGGGAGTTTCAGCGCGCGCTCCAGCAGCGGTACGTCGAACTTGGCGTCGTGGGTGAGGACGCACAGGACCGTACGGCCGTCCAGGGTGCCCGCCGCATCTTGGGAGTCGAGGTAGCGGTGCGGCCAGTCGACGACGATCTGGTCGGCGTCCGGGAAGCGGGTGCGGGTCGCGAAGACGGGGCGGGCGTCGCAGACCGTGACGTGGTAGTTGAGGAATTTTCCGACCCTGACCAGCGCGGACGCGAAATCGATGGCGCCGAAGACGATCATGCGCGGGGCGGGGACGGAGGATTCGACGAGGAGGACGACCGGCTGCCCGCACTGCGAGCCGCCGGCGCCGATTTCGAGTGTGGTCGTGCGGCCCGCGTCGAGCAGGGCGCGGGTCTCCTCGATCGCGGTGCGGTCGAGGGCGGGGTGGCCGCCGAGGGTGCCCTCGTGGGTGCCGTCGGGGCGGACGAGCAGCGCCCGGCCGACGAGTTCGGCGGGGCCCTCGATGATCCGGGCGACCGCCGCCGCTTCCCCGGCGGCAGCGGCGGCCAGTCCGGTGGCGAGCGTGTCGGCGGTGCGGTCCGCCCACTCCCCCGCGGCTCCGCTGGGTGCGGAGCGCGGGGCGCCCGTCCGTATCGGCTGGACGAGGATGTCGATGATGCCGCCGCAGGTCAGGCCCACGGCGAAGGCGTCCTCGTCGCTGTACCCGAAGCGTTCCAGGACCGGTTCGCCGGTCCGCAGCGCCTCCTGGCACAGTTCGTAGACCGCGCCCTCCACACATCCGCCGGAGACCGAACCGATCGCCGTGCCGTCGCCGTCCACGGCGAGGGCGGCTCCTGGCTGGCGGGGCGCGCTGCCGTTGGTGGCCACGACGGTGGCCACCGCGAACTCACGGCCCTGCTCGACCCACCGGTGCAGCTCGTCGGCGATGTCCAGCATGTCGGTCTCCTTACGGATAACGGATGGGTGGATGCGGCGGATCAGTGGTGTACGCCCAGCCAGTTCTCGATCGGGTTGAGCGAGAAGTAGGCCAGGAACACCAGGGAGAGCACCCACATCAGCCAGCCGGGCTCGCGCCACTTGCCCTGCACGGCCTTGATGGCGACGTGGGCGAGGACGCCGGCCGCGATGCCCGCGGTGATGGAGTACGTGAACGGCATCAGGACCGTCGTCAGGAACACCGGGATGGCGGTCGCCGGGTCGTCCCAGTTGATGTGCTTGGCGTTGGTCAGCATCATCGAGCCGATCACCACCAGCGCGGCGGCGGCGACCTGGGTGGGGATGACCTGGGCCAACGGCGTGAAGAAGAGGCAGAGCGCGAAGCCCAGACCGGTGATGACGCTGGCGAAGCCGGTCCGTGCGCCGTCGCCGACGCCCGCGGTGGACTCGACGAACACGGTCTGGCCGGAGGCGCCGGTGAGACCGCCGAGGACTCCGCCCGCGCCGTCGATGGCCAGGGCCTTGTTCAGCCCGGGCATCTTGCCGTCCTTGTCGGCGAGGTTGGCCTGTTGGCCGATGCCGATGATGGTGCCCATGGCGTCGAAGAAGCCGGCCAGGACGAGGGTGAAGACGATGACGCCGATGGTGATGCCGCCGACGTTGCCCAGGCCGCTGAAGGAGACATGGCCCAGCAGTCCGAAGTCGGGGGTGTCGACGACGGATCCGGAGATCACCGGGGCGTTGCGGCCGCCCCAGTCCTTGACGGTCAGCCCGGCGACCTGGTGGACGATCGCGGAGAAGACCGTGCCGCCGACGATGCCGATGAGGATCGCGCCGGGGACCTTGCGGACCTGCAGCAGGAAGATCAGCAGGACGGTGAAGGCGAAGCAGAGCACCGGCCAGCCGGTGAGCATGTCGGCGGTGCCGAGCTGGATGGGCTTGGCGCCGGCCATACCGCCCGGGCCGGGCATGGAGGTGACGAAGCCCGCCTGGACGAGGCCGATGAGGCAGACGAACAGGCCGATGCCCATGGTGATGGCGTGCTTGAGCGGCAACGGGATCGCGTTCATGATCAGTTCCCGTGCGCCGGTGACCACCAGCAGAACGATCACGGCACCGTAGATGATGCACATCGCGAAGGCGTTGTCCCAGGTCATCTGCGGGGCGACCTGGAAGGACATCACGGCGGACACGCTCAGGCCGGCGGCCAGGGCGAGCGGGACGTTGCCGAGGAATCCCATGACGATGGTGGTGACGGCGGCGGCGAGCGCGGTGGCCGTGGTCACCTGGTCCGCGTTGAGGGTGGCGCCGGTGATGTCCTTCGTCGTCGTCAGGATCACCGGGTTCAGGAGGATGATGTACGCCATCGCCATGAAGGTGGTGACGCCGCCACGCACCTCCCGGCCGACCGTCGACCCTCTGTCGGATATGTGGAAGTACCGGTCGAGCCAGGACCGGCCGGCGGGCTGGCGCGAGCCGTTGCCCGCGTCTTCCGCCGTGGTCCTCGGCTCAGTGGACTGCTGGGTCATGGTGCCTTACTCCCAAGGTTCAAAGGGGCACTCGCAGCGTTGCGAGATTTGGGATGGATATTCGGCTGCACGACCCGGGGGACGGCCCGAGACGAACGTGGGGTACTGACTGCGGACGAGGCAGCAGCGACTGCGGTGGTGCGAGGGGGGAGGCTCCGGGCGGTGCACGGAGGAGGACGGACAGGGACACCCCTTGTCGCGTACCGCCCGGAGGCCGGGGTCCGGGGGCGTGCCCCCGGACGGCTCACTGGGTGCCGGTGAGGTGCTCCGGGCGCACCGGCGTCTTGTTGAGCTCCAGTCCGGTCGCGTTCCGGATCGCCGCGAGGACGGCCGGGGTGGACGACAGGGTCGGGGCCTCGCCGATGCCGCGCAGCCCGTAGGGGGCGTGCTCGTCGGCGAGTTCGAGCACATCGACCGGGATGGTCGGGGTGTCGAGGATCGTGGGGATCAGGTAGTCCGTGAAGGAGGGATTGCGCACCTTCGCGGTCTTGGGGTCGACGATGATCTCCTCCATGACCGCCACGCCCAGGCCCTGGGTGGTGCCACCCTGGATCTGGCCGACGACGGACAGCGGGTTGAGCGCCTTGCCGACGTCCTGGGCGACGGCCAGTTCGATGACCTTGACCAGGCCGAGCTCGGTGTCCACCTCGACGACCGCACGGTGTGCCGCGAAGGAGTACTGGACGTGGCCGTTGCCCTGTCCGGTGTGCAGGTCGAACGCCTCGGTGGGCCGGTGGCGCCACTCCAGTTCGAGCTCGACGGCCTCGTCCTCCAGGACGTCGACGATGTTGGTGAGGACCTCGCCGCCGTCGGTGACGACCTTGCCGTCCTCCAGGAGGAGTTCGGCGGTGGCCCAGGCCGGGTGGTACGAGCCGAACTTGCGCCGCCCGATCTCCAGGACCTTCTCGCGCACGGCCTCGCAGGAGTTCTTCACCGCGCCGCCGGTGACGTACGTCTGGCGGGAGGCCGAGGTCGAACCGGCCGAGCCCACCTGGGTGTCGGCGGGGTGGATGGTGACCTGCTGGACGCCGAGTTCGGTGCGGGCGATCTGGGCGTGGACGGTGACGCCGCCCTGGCCGACCTCGGCCATCGCGGTGTGCACGGTCGCGACCGGCTCGCCGTTGATGACCTCCATGCGCACCTTGGCGGTGGAGTAGTCGTCGAAGCCCTCGGAGAAGCCGACGTTCTTGATGCCGACCGCGTAGCCGATGCCGCGGACCACGCCCTCGCCGTGGGTGGTGTTGGACAGTCCGCCGGGCAGCGCGCGGACGTCGGCGCCCTCGGTGGTCTCCCACTGGTTCTCCGGCGGGAGCGGCATCGCCTTGACCCGGCGCAGGAGTTCGGCGACCGGGGCCGGGGAGTCGACCGGCTGCCCGGTCGGCATGATCGTGCCCTGCTCCATGGCGTTGAGCTGCCGGAACTCCACCGGGTCCATGCCCAGCTTCTTGGCGAGCTTGTCCATCTGGGCCTCGTAGGCGAAGCACGCCTGGACCGCGCCGAAGCCGCGCATCGCGCCGCAGGGCGGGTTGTTGCTGTAGAGCGCGATCGCCTCGATGTCGACGTCGTCGATGACGTACGGGCCGACGGAGAGGGACGAGGCGTTGCCGACGACCGCCGGGGAGGCCGACGCGTAGGCGCCGCCGTCCAGGACGATCTTGCACTTCATGTGTGTGAGCTTGCCGTCCTTGGTGGCGCCGTGCTCGTAGTAGAGCTTGGCCGGGTGCCGGTGGACGTGGCCGAAGAACGACTCGAACCGGTTGTAGACCATCTTCACCGGCTTGCCCGTGCGCAGCGCGAGCAGGCAGGCGTGGATCTGCATCGAGATGTCCTCGCGGCCGCCGAAGGCGCCGCCGACGCCGGAGAGCGTCATCCGGACCTTCTCCTCGGGCAGGCCGAGGACCGGGGCGATCTGGCGCAGGTCGGAGTGGAGCCACTGGGTGGCGACGTAGAGGTCGACGCCGCCGTCCTCGGCGGGTACGGCCAGGCCGGACTCCGGGCCGAGGAACGCCTGGTCCTGCATGCCGAAGGTGTACTCGCCCTTGACGATGACGTCGGCGCGCTTGGCGGCCTCGTCGGCGTTGCCGCGGATGATCGGCTGGCGGTGCACGATGTTGGGGTGCGGGACGTGACCGATGTGGTGGTCGTCGCGGTTCTCGTGGACCAGGACCGCGTCCGGCGCCAGGGCGCTCGCCTCGTCGGTGATCAGCGGCAGTTCGGCGTAGTCGATCTTGATCTTGGCTGCGGCGCGCCGGGCGGTCTCCGGGTGGTCGGCGGCGACCAGCGCCACCGGCTCGCCGTGGTGGCGGACCTTCTGGTGCGCGAGGACCGGGGTGTCCTGGATCTCCAGGCCGTAGTTCTTCACGTCGGTGGGCAGGTCGTCGTACGTGAGCACGGCGTAGACGCCCGGCATGGCCACGGCTTCGGAGATGTCGATCGACCTGATCTCGGCGTGCGCGACGGTGGAGCGCAGCGTCTGGCCCCACAGCATGTCCTCGTGCCACATGTCGGACGAGTACGCGAACTCGCCGGTGACCTTGAGGGTGCCGTCCGGCCGCAGCGTGGACTCGCCGATACCGGCCTTGGTCTTGCTGCCCTGGGTCAGCTCGGTGGGTGTGCGGGTGACACCGGCCATCGTGATCAGACCCCCTGTCCGGTGGTCGCGGCGGAAGCGGACTCACCGCGGGCGGCCGCGAGGCGGACCGCGTCGAGGATCTTCTCGTAGCCCGTGCAGCGGCACAGGTTGCCCGACAGCGCCTCGCGGATGTCGGCGTCCGACGGGGAGTCGTTGCGCTCCAGCAGTTCGTCGGCGGCGACCAGCAGGCCCGGGGTGCAGAAACCGCACTGGACCGCGCCGGCGTCGATGAACGCCTGCTGGATCGGGGAGAGTTCGGTGGTCTCGCCCGGCTTCGCCTGCCACTGCTTGGCGGCGTCGATGCTCGTGCCGGAGCTGCCGCAGGCGCCGCTCGCGCAGCCGCCGTGCTCGGCCCGCTGCTTGGCGTAGTCCGCCAGGCCCTCGACGGTCACCACCTCGCGGCCCTCGACCTGGCCGGCGGCGACCAGGCAGGAGCACACCGGCACACCGTCCAGGCGGACCGTACAAGAGCCGCATTCGCCCTGCTCACAGGCGTTCTTGGAGCCCGGGAGGCCCATCCGCTCGCGGAGGACGTACAGCAGGCTCTCGCCTTCCCAGACGTCGTCGGCCTCCTGGTGGCGGCCGTTGACGGTGAATGTCACGCGCACTGTGCGCTCCTCTCCTTGCCGCGGTAGGACTCCCAGGTCCAGCCGAGGGTGCGGCGCGCCATGATGCCGACCGCGTGCCGGCGGTACTTGGCGCTGCCGCGCACGTCGTCGATCGGGTTGCAGGCGCCGGAGGCGAGCTGCGCGAACTGCTTGGCCACGGACGGCGGGATGGGGTTGCCGGACTCCCAGAAGCCGCCCTCCTCCAGTGCCGCGGCGAGGAAGTCCTCGGCCTCGCGGGCCCGTACGGGGGTGGGTGCGGCGGAGCCGATGCCGGTGCGGACCGTGCGGGTCTCGGGGTGCAGGGCGATGCCGAAGGCGCACACCGCGATGACCATGGCGTTGCGGGTGCCGACCTTGGAGAACTGCTGCGGGCCGTCGGCCTTGGGCAGATGCACCGAACGGATCAGCTCGTCGGGCGCGAGGGCGTTGCGCTTGACGCCGACGTAGAACTCGTCGATCGGGATCATGCGGCGGCCGCGGACGGACTCGGCCTCGACCTCGCAGCCGGAGGCGAGCAGCGCGGGGTGGGCGTCACCGGCCGGGGAGGCGGTGCCGAGATTGCCGCCGACCCCGCCGCGGTTGCGGATCTGCGGGGAGGCGACGGTGTGGGAGGCGAGCGCGAGACCGGGGAGTTCGGTCCGCAGGTTCTCCATGATGTTGGTGTAAGGAACGGAGGCGCCGAGGCGCACGGTCTTCTCTCCGACCTCCCACTCGCTCAGGTCACCGATGCGGTTCAGGTCGAGCAGGTACTCGGGGCGGCGGTGGTCGAAGTTGATCTCGACCATCACGTCCGTGCCGCCCGCGATGGGCACAGCGGTGGGGTGCTCGGCCTTTGCGGCGAGCGCCTCCTCCCAGCTGGCGGGGCGCAGGAAGTCCATGGGTGGCCTCTTCTACGAAAAAGATGGGGTCGTTCGCTGCTCATGGTGAGGAGCCGGGGCCCTCGTCGCCATCGAGCCGTTCATGTCTTGTTCACGCGGTTGGACTCAGTGAACGCGCCCGGCACCCACCCGGTGCAGTCACCGAAAACATGAAGCGGTTGGCTGGCCAAGCCACCCGTCTTGTAGATTCGAACGAAAGACGAGGCTCTGAAACCTCGCGGCATTCCACCGGCAACACCAGACAGCAAAGAACGGCGGGCGAGGTCATGCGGCTCCGCGCACTCCTGGAAACCCACACCCTGGGCCTTCGGCTGCTCGGCGGCGAGGACGAACTGGACCGCACTGTACGCGGTGTGATGACCACGGACCTGCGGGATCCCAGCCGCTATCTCTCCGGCGGCGAGCTGGTGCTGACCGGTCTCGCGTGGCGCCGGGAGCCGGAGGACTCCGAACGGTTCGTACGGATCCTGGCCTCGGCCGGGGTCGCCGGGCTCGGCGCGGGCGAGGCCGAGCTGGGGTCGATCCCCGACGATCTCGTCCAGGCCTGCGCCCGGCACCGCCTGCCGCTGTTCTCGGTGGACGAGACGGTCTCGTTCGCGTCCATCACCGAGCACGTGGTGCGGCAGGTCTCCAGCGAGCGGGCCGGCGACCTGGCCGCCGTGGTGGACCGGCACCGCCGGCTGATGACGTCGGGCCCCACGGGCGGCGGCCCGGAGGTCGTCCTGGACCTGCTCGGCTCCGACCTGGACCTGCGGGCGTGGGTGCTCTCCCCCACCGGCCGGCAGATCGCCGGATCGACGCTGGCGGGCTCCGGGCCCGAGCTGCCCGCCGACCTGGCCGCCCGGCTCGCGGGTGAGCATCTGGCGGCCGCCCGCAGCGGCCGGCGCGGCCCCCACCGGGTCGGCCTGGACGGTGTCACGTACTCGCTGTTCCCGATCCGTCACGAGAGCCGTGACCTGCGGCAGACGCTGCTGAGCGACTGGCTGCTGGCGGTCGAGGCGGACGCCGGCGACTGGTCCGAGGAGCGGCTCGACCTGCTGCACGGCGTCACCCAGCTGATCGCCGTCGAACGGGACCGGCGCGACGCCGCCCGTACGGTCCGCCGGCGGCTCGCACAGGAGGTGCTGGAGCTCGTCCAGACCGGTGCGCCGCCCGCCGAGATCGCGGCCCGGCTGCGGGTCGCGGCGCCGGTGCTGCTGCCCGGCCTGGGCACCGCCCCGCACTGGCAGATCGTGGTGGCCAGGGTCGAGTGGGAGGGCGGCGATCTGCCCGGCGGCCCGGTGGCGCAGTCCCTCCTGGAGGAGGTGCTGGTGGACCCGGGCACCTTCGGGCCGGAGCCCTCCGACCGGATCGCGGTGGCGCACACCGGCGACGAGGCGGTGGCGCTGGTGCCGCTGCCGGTCCCGGACGAGCCCGGTGACGGCTCGGCGGCCGGCCTGCACGCCGATGCGCTGCTCTCCGTCGTCCGGGAGCCGCTGGGCCGCGGGCTGGACGGCGACGGACGGCTGACCGTCGGGGTGAGCGCCTCGGTGCACTCGGCGGAGGGGCTGCGCGGTGCCCTGGAGGAGGCCCGGCACGCCCGCCGGGTGGCCGCGGCCCGCCCGGGCCGGGTCTGCGCCGCCGGCCACGAGGAGCTGGCCTCGCACGTCCTGCTGCTCCCGTTCGTCCCCGACGACGTCCGCCGCGCCTTCACCGCCCGCCTCCTCGACCCGCTCCGCGACTACGACCGCCGGCACCGCGCCGAGCTGATCCCCACCCTGGAGGCGTTCCTCGACTGCGACGGCTCCTGGACCCGCTGCGCCACCCGCCTCCACCTGCACGTCAACACGCTCCGCTACCGGGTCGGCCGGATCGAGCAACTGACGGGACGGGACCTGTCGCGCCTGGAGGACAAGCTGGACTTCTTCTTGGCCTTGCGGATGAGCTGAGGGGCGGCCTGAGGGGGGAGGGTCGGTGGAGCTGGTTCGGCTTGTGGCCCGGGGGGGGTCGGCTTGGGGTTGCTCACGCCGGGGGTTCGGCTTGGGCCTAGAGGCTCCGCTTGGGCCGGGCGTTCGGCTTGCGCCGAGAGGTTCCGCTTGGGCCGGTGGGGCCGGTGGGGCTGGTCGGGGTGGGCTGGGCGTGAGCGGTCGGGGTCAGCGGCCGGGCGTGAGCGGCCGAGCGTGAACGGCTGGCGTGAACGGCTGGGCGCGAGCGACTGGGCGTGCGGATTCCGCGGGCCGGCTCGTCGGCCAGGCCGCCGCATGGGCCGGGCCGGCGTGGGGGCCGGGCCCGGCGTGTAAGCCAAGCCAGCAGAGGCCGGGCCGGTCACGGGCCCGGTGCGCACTGCCCCGCGCCCACCCGCCACCGTTCCGGAATCGGCCATTCGGGGTAACCCGAACGGGCGTCATCGCGCCAACTCCAAAGGGTGACTCACCGCCCCCGCCACCGCACGACGGCCCCGCGATGGCCCCGCGACAGGCCCGTTCAGGGCCGCCTCGCCCCTCCGTACCGGCCACGGCGCGATTGTGAATTCATTCACCCACCCCCTTGGCCGCACCACGGAATCCGTGCTGAGATTCGCCCAGGCTTCCTGTTTCCAGCTCAATGGCGCGCTCGGGGAGGGCAATGTGGCGGATACCGCCATGCCAGGATCCGCGGATGCCGCGGATTCCGTCAGTTCCACCGATCCGGTATCGCTCGCGGTACCAGCACCGGCACCCGCACCGGAAGTACCGCCAGCCAGAACGGTCGAGGGGGACGATCCCCTCGACCGTGCTGTTTGGCGGCTGCGCTCCCGTGGCTGTTGGGACGACGCGGCCGCACTCCTGGAACCACACTCCGCCCGTCACGCCCCCGCCGCGCTGCGGCGGGCCGCGCTTCTGGTGGAGCGCTGCATGTTCACGGCCACCGGCTGGGCCCAGGCGGAGGACGCACTGCGCGCCGCCGAGGCGCTGGCCGGCGACGACGACGAGCGGGGCGGCGCGGCCTGCGAACGCGGCCATCTCGCCTACGCCGCAACGGTGTTGGGCGTACGGGACCGGGCCGACGAGGCCCGTTCGGCGCTCGGTCGGGCGGCCGCGCTGCTCGCCCCGACCGCGCCCGGCCGCCCGCTGCTGGACTTCCGGCGCGGGCTGATGGCCGAACACGTCGCGGACAGCCCGGACTCGGCCCGCGCCGCCTACCGCCGTGCGCACGCCGGCGCCACCGCCCAGGGCGACACCCTTTTGCTGTCGTTCACCTGGCGCCATCTGGCCGGACTCGCCCTGCGGGACGGGGAGTTGACGGAGGCCCGGCACGGGTTCGCCGAGTCCCTGCGGATCCGCGAGGAACTCGGCTTCCTCGTGGGTACGGCCCCGGCGCTCGCGGCACTGGCCGACGCCGCCCCGGAGGACGACGCGGACCGCCTCCGCGCCGAGGCCGCCCGCCTCTTCCGCCTCATGGGCGGCGTCCCGACCTGGCTCGCCGACCACCTTTCGACGGCCACGGCAGCCACGTAACGCGACAAGCAGTGGGCCCGGGGCACCCCGTAAGACCCCGGGCCCCGGAGCGCCCCAGAATCACCCACCACGGCCCGCCGACCCGCCCTCCCCCAAACCCACCCCGCCCCCCATCCCCCACCCGACCGGGACATGTCAAGGCCCCGTCGTCGGCCATGCCCCTATTCGCTGCGAATGGCTGGAACGAGTCTGTCCTGGCGGCGGATCGGCCGGGGCGCGACGGTCGGTTGGTGGCGGTCTGTGGCGGTGCGAGGGACGAACCGTGAGGTGGGCGACGCGCACCGGCCGGGTGGGCGGCGGGGATGCGACGTGCCCCGTCTGCCACGAGAATGGCCTCAAGTCGCACTGTGAGCGGGCGGTGCGGCCTGGATGCTGGTCCAGGACCAGCTGGGCCCCTTCCCCATCGACAGAGTCCACCAGGAGGCCATCTGTGGCAGCAGGAGTGACCAACACGACCGCTGGAACCGACTGGGGCAAGGCGGATTTCGAGGCGATCTACAACTGCCCTGATCCCCGTCGGTACTTCACCACACTGCAACCCCTGGAGTACCAGATTCCGCACCACGGCCAGGCGGTGTTCCGCGCGCTGGCCGAGAACCTGCGACGACGCCGCGGTGATCGCCCCCCGCTGAGCATCGTGGACCTGTGCTGCTCATACGGGGTCAACGCGGCGCTGCTCAACCACCGGCTGTCCCTGACCGACCTCTACGCGCGCTATGCCGGATACCGCCCGGACGGTCCGACGACCGGCCAACTGATCGACGAGGACCGAACGTTCTACGCCACCCGGCGACGCGCCGAAGCCGTGCGGGTGACCGGCATCGACGCGGCGGACCGGGCCGTGGGGTACGCCCGCGCGGTCGGGCTGCTCGACCACGGGTTCGCGGAGAACCTGGAGCTCGACGAACCGAGCGCGGAGCTGCGCGCCGTACTGGCCGGCACCGATCTGATCACCGTCACCGGCGGCGTCGGCTACATCACCGCCCGTACCTTCGGCCGGCTCTTCGACTGTGTGAGCCGGCCGCCCTGGGTCGCGGCGTTCGTGCTGCGGACGGTCTCCTACCGGCCGGTGTCCGACCTGCTGTCCCGGGCCGGGCTGGTGACCGAGCAGCTCACCACCCGTACGTTCCGCCAGCGGCGGTTCGCCGACGCCGACGAGCGCCGCGCGGCGTTCGAGGCGCTGGCCCGGCGTGGGCTGTCCATCGCCGGCAAGGAGTCCGACGGCTTCTACCACGCCGACTTCTACCTCTCCCGGCCGGCCGCCGAGGTCGCGGAGCTACCTCTGGCGGAACTGCTGCCCGGCTGAGCGAGTCGGGTCAGGTGGTCGAGCCGGATCAGGTGGACGAGTCGGGTCAGGTGGAGGAGCCGGCCCCGCCGCCGCACGCCGTCAATGCGGGTGCCGGGCCACCGACACGTGCTCCCGGGCGATGCGT
The DNA here is from genome assembly GCF_042734445.1 of Streptomyces sp. NPDC059649. Taxonomy (NCBI): domain Bacteria; kingdom Bacillati; phylum Actinomycetota; class Actinomycetes; order Kitasatosporales; family Streptomycetaceae; genus Streptomyces; species Streptomyces sp. NPDC059649. The sequence continues at coordinate 27,901 of NZ_JBHWDV010000058.1, read as the reverse complement.
TCGGCGACCGTGTACTCCTGGGCGATCAGGGCGTCGAGCAGGGCGGTGTGCTCGGAGGCGTCGGCCAGTAGCTCGGCGGTGCGCAGCCGGGTGCCGCCGGCCGCCGACCACTGGGCGCGGCGGAGCAGGTCGCCGGTGACCTCGGTGAGCCGGCGGTTGCCGGTGAGCGACATCACGGCCTGGTGGAAGGCGTGGTCGGCCTCGGCGTAGTCGGCGCGGTCGCCGCGGGCGGCGGCCGCGACGCCCGAGGCGGCGAGCGGGCGCAGCTCCTCCCAGCGTTCCGGGGGCAGCGCCCGGGCCAGCCGGACGATCGCGGGCACCTCCAGCATGGTGCGGACCTCGGCCAGCTCGGCGAGGTCGCGGGAGCTGCGTTCGGCGATCCGGAAGCCTCGGTTGGGCACGACCTCGACGGCGCCCTCGCCGGCGAGCTGCTGCATGGCCTCCCGGACCGGGGTCGCGGACACTCCGTAGCGCTCGGCGAGGGCCGGGCCGGAGTAGACCTCGCCGGGGGCCAGCTCACCGTCGACGAGGGCCCGGCGCAGTGCGGCCAGCACCTGGGCGCGGACCGAGTGCCGCCGGGGCGCGGCGGGACCGGGCTGCGCGGGCACCCAGGCCCGTGCGCGCGGCTGCTGCTCCGCTGTGCCCTGCTCCATGGCGGCTCCTTCTGACATTCCCAGCACGATAGGCGGCCTTGGCGATAGTTCAAATCCGGAAGGAGCGGAACGGCCGGTCCTGGCCCCCTTACAGGTGGTGCAGGACTGGCTCGCGAAGGGCACGGGTAAGGTTTCGGATAAGGTAAGCCTTACCTGCCCAACGCTCGCGATTCGGTGGTCACCCCCATGGCTTCTGCCCTCGCCGCCCCGCCCGTCACGCACCCCGTCGCCGAGTCCTACGCGCGTCTCTCCGCGGTGTTCCCCGGCCTGCGGGTGTCGCTGTGGGACGCGGCGCCGCCGACCGGGGACGGCTGGGTGTGCGCGGCCGGGCTCGCGGCCGGCGGGGAGGCCCTGGAGTCCTTCCTGGCCTGGGACGCCGCCCAGATCCAGCGGGACTACGGGCAGTCCGCCCGGCCGGACGTCGTCGCCAGTTTCGCGCTGCACCGTTACGCCTGGCCGGCCTGTCTGCTGATCACCATCCCGTGGTTCCTGCACCGCCGGGTGCCGTACCTGCCCGTGCAGGACGTCTGCTTCCAGCGCGAGCTGGGCCGGATGGCGGTGCGCATCGGGTCGTTCGGGTGCCTTCCGGACGACCCGGCGGCGGCGCTGCCCGGTGCCCGGGTGGTGCCGGACGAGGAGGCCCTGCGCGCGGAGGTGCGGGCGGCGGTGGCGGGGCATCTGGCGCCCGTCCTGGAAGGTTTCCGCCGGCGGATGCGGCGCGGTCCGCGGGCGCTGTGGGGCATGGCCTCCGACGAGATCGTCGAGGGGCTGTGGTACCTGGGGCACCTGCTGGGCGAGGAGCCGCGCGCGGTGGCGGAGCTGGAGCGGCTGCTGCCGGGCGCCACCGCCCCGTACGTGGGCGGCGCGGGATTCCGTACGCTGACCGGTCCGGACGGGGCGGCGCTGCAGACCCGGGACCGGGCCAGCTGCTGCATGTTCTACACGCTGCGCCCCGAGGACACCTGCATCACCTGTCCGCGCACCTGCGACGCTGAGCGCCTCACCCGTCTCACCGCAACCAGCTGACCCCCACACCACCCGTTCGGGTCGCCGCATTCGAACTCAACTCGCCGTGCGCATACGGAAGTTCGAGGGCGGCGTCCGCTATCTGCCGGTCCTCCGCCTCCTTGGCGTTCTCTTGCCCCGAAAGCCCTTGGGGGCCGAGTGGATTCCGCCAGGATGTCGCGCGAAATCGCGTATCCGAGGCAAGGGATCCCCGCAATGAGAACGACCGAGATATCGCTGGACTGGCTGGTTCCCGGCATCCTGTCGCTGGGTGCCGTGATGGGCGCCGCGACGCTGGTGGTGCGCGGCCGCCGGGCGGCCGCGCAGTCGGGCTCCGACGACTCCTGGGAACGCAGCGAGGAGCGCCGCCGCCGCAAGGAGGCCATCTTCGCCTCCGCCTCCTATCTGCTGCTCTTCTGCTGTGCCGCGGTCGCCGCCGCGCTGTCCTTCCACGGACTGGTCGGCTTCGGCGTCCAGAACCTCGGCCTCACCGACGGCTGGGAGTACCTGGTGCCGTTCGGGCTCGACGGCGCGGCGATGTTCTGCTCGGTCCTCGCCGTGCGCGAGGCCAGTCACGGCGACGCGGCGCTGGGTTCGCGCATGCTGGTGTGGACGTTCGCGGGCGCCGCGGCGTGGTTCAACTGGGTGCATGCGCCGCGCGGCCTGGACCATGCCGGCGCCCCGCAGTTCTTCGCCGGGATGTCGCTGTCGGCCGCGGTGCTCTTCGACCGCGCGCTGAAGCAGACCCGCCGGGCCGCGCTGCGGGAGCAGGGACTGGTGCCCCGGCCGCTGCCGCAGATCCGGATCGTGCGCTGGCTGCGCGCGCCCCGCGAGACCTTCGCGGCCTGGTCGCTGATGCTGCTGGAGGGCGTACGGACGCTGGACGAGGCCGTCGAGGAGGTCCGCGAGGACCGGCGGGAGCGGGAGCGGAACCGCTTGCGCCGCCGCGAGCAGGGCAAACTCGACCGGGCCCGGATCAAGGCGATCAACCGCCAGCACCGGGGCTGGGGCATCGGCCGGGGCGGCGGGCGGCAGCTGGCGGTCACACCCGCCGGCGCCGAGATGGCCGGTCCGGACTCCGCCATAGCCGGCGATCCGCCGCCCCTGCCCGCCGTAGAGCTGCCGGTGCGCTCCCGCCCGGCCCTCAAGGCCGTATCCGGCGCTGACCCCGACGCGGTCACCGCCACCGATACCGTCGATCCCACGACCCGGTCCTGGCGGGCCGTGGACCTCACCGCGGAGGACGACACCCAGACGCTGCCCCGTCTGGACTCCCTGGAGGAGAAACTCGCCGAGATCGAACGACAATTCGGCTGACCGGCGGCGGACCGCGCCGACCGACACCCCCGACTCCTGGTCAGGCCGGTCCGCCGCCCAGCTCGAACCAGACGCATTTGCCGAATCCCTCGCTGCGTATCCCCCATGCGTCGGCCAGGGCGCGGACCAGCATCAGCCCCCGGCCCGACGTCCCGTCGGTGCTCGCCGCACGTACCTCCGGGCGCCCGGGCGCGCAGTCCCGCACCTCGACCCGCAGCCGGTCGCCGACCTTCGCCGTGACCACCGCATCGCCCTCGGCGTGGACCAGGGCGTTGGTGACCAACTCGCTGGTGAGCAGCGTGGCGACCTCCGCGAGCTCGCCGCCACCGGGTGCCGCCCACCGGCTGAGTAATTGCCGCAGTTCCCGCCGCACCTCGCCGACCGCGCGCAGATCGGCCCGGCGCACCTTCCGCTCCAGCACGCCCGGCGCCCGCGCCGCGCCCCCCGCGCCCTGCTCGGTCGTCGTCTGTCGTCTTTCCCGTTCCTCGCGCCGCACAGGCTGACGCATACTCTCCCCCGCCCCCCACGGACCTCGGCGTCCGGTCTCGAACAGCCTCACGGTCAGCATGCCCATCGGATCAGTCGCCATGCTTCCGTCCGCTTCCGCTTCGGGGCGCGCGGTCGCCCGCGCGCCGGGTGGCCGGCCGGCCCGCACCGGGTATGCCTGTCGGGTGGGGCCGGACGAGCGGGAGGAGCCGCCGTGCACGACGACCGACTGCTGGTGGAGGGGCGCCTGGAACGGGCGCTGGGGCAGTTCATCCGGCCCGCGGTGTACGCGGCGCGGGTGCCGCTGCGGCTGGCCGTCCGGCATGCGCCGGGCGAACCGCGGCCGGTGGCGGAGGCGCTGGGCGCCGATTACGTGCCGTTCGCGGCGGGCGAGATGTGGGGGCCGCCGTGGTCGACGAGCTGGTTCCGGCTGGCGGGTGAGGTGCCCGAGGAGTGGGCGGGGCGGCGGGTGGAGGCCGTCATCGATCCCGGGTTCAGCGGCGACGGGCCCGGCTTCCAGGCGGAGGGCCTGGTGTACGACGCCGAGGGCGTACCGCTGAAGGGGATCCATCCGCGCAACCGCCATGTTCCCGTCGCCGCCCCGGCCCGCGGTGGCGAGGAGGTGCGGCTGCTGCTGGAGGCCGCCGCGAACCCGGCGGTGCTGCGGGACTTCCGCCCCACCGATCTCGGTGACGTGCGCACCGCGCCGGACCGTCCGCTGTACCGCTTCGCCTCGGCGGACCTGGCCGTCCTCGACGAGACCGTCTGGCATCTCGTGCTCGACATCGAGGTGCTGGCCGAGCTGATGCCGGAGCTGCCGGCCGACCGCCCGCGCCGGCACGAGATCCTGCGGGCGCTGGAGGACATGCTGGACGCGCTGGACCTGCACGACGTCGCGGGCACGGCGGAGGCCGCCCGGACCGCGCTGGCCGAGGTCCTCCGCCGCCCGGCCGCGGCCAGCGCCCACCGGCTCTCGGCCACCGGGCACGCCCATATCGACTCCGCCTGGCTGTGGCCGCTGCGGGAGACCGTCCGCAAGGCGTCCCGCACCTTCGCCAACGTCACCCAACTGGCCGGGGAATACCCGGAGTTGGTGTTCGCGTGCTCGCAGGCGCAGCAGTACGCCTGGGTCAAGGAGCACCAGCCGCACATCTGGGAGCGGATCAAGGAGGCGGTGCGCAACGGCACCTGGGCGCCGGTCGGTTCGATGTGGGTGGAGTCGGACGCCAACATGCCCGGCGGCGAGGCGCTGGCCCGGCAGCTGGTGCACGGCAAGCGTTTCTTCCTGGAGGAGCTGGGGGTGGAGACCGAGGAGATCTGGCTGCCGGACTCCTTCGGCTACACCGCGGCCTTCCCGCAGCTGGCCCGGCTGGCCGGCGCGCGGTGGTTCCTGACGCAGAAGCTGTCCTGGAACCAGACCGACCGGATGCCGCACCACACCTTCTGGTGGGAGGGCATCGACGGCACCCGCGTCTTCACCCACTTCCCGCCGGTCGACACCTACAACTCGCGGCTGCACGGTGCCGAACTCGCCCATGCCGAACGGAACTTCGCCGAGAAGGGCCGCGCCACCCGCTCCCTGGTCCCGTTCGGTTGGGGCGACGGCGGGGGCGGTCCGACCCGCGAGATGCTGGAGCGGGCCCGCCGGCTGCGTTCCCTGGAGGGCTCCCCGCGGGTCGAGATCGAGCCGCCGGCCCGGTTCTTCGCGGCGGCCCACGAGGAGTACGGGGCGACCGCGCCGGTCTGGTCGGGCGAGCTGTACCTGGAGTACCACCGCGGCACGTACACCTCACAGGCCAAGACCAAACAGGGCAACCGGCGCAGTGAACACCTGCTGCGCGAGGCGGAGTTGTGGGCGGCGACGGCGGCGGTCCGGGCGGCGGCCGGGGACGCGGAGGCCGGGTACGCGTATCCGTACGACGCGCTGGACCGGATCTGGAAGACCGTGCTGCTGCACCAGTTCCACGACATCCTGCCGGGCTCGTCGATCGCCTGGGTGCACCGGGAGGCCCGGGACACTTACGCGGCGGTCGAGGCGGAGCTGACCGGCATCATCGAGGAGGCACTCGCCGCACTGGGCCGGGCGTCGGACGGCGCGCCGCCCACGGTGTTCAACGCCTCGCCGTACGACCGGGACGAGATCGTCGAGCTGCCGGGGGACGGGGACGGCGCGGGTTCGGCCATCGCGGTCCGCGTCCCCGCGCTGGGTGCGGCGGCGGTCCGCCCGCCCGGCCCGGACTCCCCCGTTCCGCCGCCCGCGCCCGTCCGCGCCACCACCGGCGACGACGGCACCCGCACGCTCGACAACGGGCTGCTCCGGGTCCGCGTCGACACCGACGGCCTGCTGACCTCGGTCCGCGATCTGCACGCCGGGCGGGAGGTGCTGGCGCCCGGCGCCCGGGGCAATCTGCTCCAGCTGCACCCCGACCACCCGACCAAGTACGACGCCTGGGACCTCGACCGGCACTACCGCCACCGGCACACCGATCTGACCGCCGCCGAGTCCGTCGAACTGCTCGCCTCCGGGCCGCTGACCGCGACCGTGCGGGTGACCAGGTCGTTCGGCGCGTCCCGGGTCGTCCAGGAGCTGACGCTGCGGGCCGGTGCGCACCGCCTCGACGTGCTCACCGACATCGACTGGCACGAGTCGGAGAAGGTCCTCAAGGCCGCCTTCCCGTTGGACGTGCACGCCGAACGGTCCACCGCGGAGATCCAGTTCGGGCACGTCCACCGCCCCACCCACACCAACACCAGCTGGGACGCCGCCCGTTTCGAGATCTGCGCGCACCGCTGGCTGCGGGTGGCCGAGCCGGGCTACGGCGTCGCGCTGCTCAACGACTCCACCTACGGCCACGACGTCACCCGCGTCCCGCACGCCGAGGGACTGGGCACGACCGTACGGCTGACCCTGCTGCGCGCCCCGCACAGCCCCGACCCGGCGACCGACCAGGGCAGCCACCGGTTCCGCTACGCGCTGCTGCCGGGGGCCACGACCGGTGCCGCGGTCGCCGAGGGCCTCGCCCTCAACCTCCCCCTCCGGACCGCCGCCGCGCCGCCGGTGCCGCCGCTGATCCGCGTGGACCACCCGGCGCTCACCGTCGAGTCGGTCAAGCTCGCCGAGGACCGCAGCGGCGACGTGGTGGTCCGGCTCTACGAGTCCCGGGGCGGCCGGGTCACCGCCACCCTCTCGCCCGGTTTCCCGGTCGAACGGGCCATCGTGACCGACCTGTTGGAGCGTCCGCTGCACGACGAGGAGGCGGGGCCGACCGCGGAGCTGACGCTGGAGCTGCGCCCGTTCCAGATCCTGACGCTCCGGCTCCGGCCGCAGCGCCCCGCCGGCTGACCGCGCGCCCCCGGCGGCTCACACCCGGGGGATGTTGCGCAGGTTGGAGCGGGCCATCTGGAGCATCCGGCCGACCCCGCCGTCCAGCACGATCTTGCCGGCCGACAGCGCGAAGCCGGACACCATCTCCGCGCTGATCTTCGGCGGGATGGACAGCGCATGCGGATCGGTGACGACGTCGACCAGCGCGGGCCCGTCGTGCTGGAAGGCGTCGCGCAGCGCCCCGCGCAGCTGCTTGGGCTTCTCCACCCGGACGCCGTACACCCCGGCCGCCCGGGCGATCGCCGCGAAGTCCGGGTTGTGGTTGGTGGTGCCGTACGACGGCAGGCCGGAGACCATCATCTCCAGCTCGACCATGCCCAGCGAGGAGTTGTTGAACAGCACCACCTTCACCGGCAGGTCGTACTGGACCAGGGTGAGGAAGTCGCCCATCAGCATGGCGAATCCGCCGTCGCCGGACATCGAGACGATCTGGCGGCGGCGGTCGAGGAACTGGGCGCCGATCGCCTGCGGCAGCGCGTTGGCCATGGAACCGTGGCTGAAGGAACCGATGACCCGGCGGCGGCCGTTGGGGGTGAGGTAGCGCGCCGCCCAGACGTTGCACATCCCGGTGTCGACGGTGAAGACCGCGTCGTCGGCGGCCTCCTCGTCCAGCACCGAGGCGACGAACTCGGGGTGGATCGGCAGATGCTTCTCCACCTTCCTGGTGTACGCCTTGACCACACCCTCCAGCGCGTCCGCGTGCTTCTTCAGCATCCGGTCGAGGAACTTCCGGTCCGTCTTCGCCCGGACCTTGGGGATCAGACAGCGCAGCGTCTCGCGGACGTCGCCCCAGACGGCGAGATCGAGCTTGGTGCGGCGGCCCAGGTGTTCGGGCCGGACGTCGACCTGGACGATCTTGACGTCGTCGGGCAGGAACGCGTTGTAGGGGAAGTCCGTGCCGAGCAGGAGCAGCAGATCGCACTCATGGGTGGCCTCGTAGGCCGCGCCGTACCCGAGCAGTCCGCTCATGCCCACGTCGTAGGGGTTGTTGTACTGGATGAACTCCTTGCCGCGCAGGGCGTGCCCCACCGGGGCCTTCACGCGCTCGGCGAACTCCATCACCTCGGCGTGCGCACCGGCCGTACCGCTGCCGCAGAACAGTGTGACGGTGCGGGCCTCGTCGACCATCCGGGCCAGTGCGTCGATCTCGTCGTCCCCGGGCCGCGCCAGGGGCCGGGTGGTGACGAGTGCGTGCTGGAAGGCGCGTTCGGGCGCCGGTTCGGCGGCGATGTCCCCGGGCAGGGAGACCACCGCGACGCCGCTCTGCCCGACGGCGTGCTGGATGGCGGTCTGCAGTACCCGCGGCATCTGTTTGGTGCTGGAGATCAGCTCGCTGTAGTGGCTGCACTCGGCGAACAGCCGGTCGGGGTGGGTCTCCTGGAAGAAGGTGGTGCCGATCTCGCTGGAGGGGATGTGCGAGGCCAGCGCGAGGACCGGGGCCATCGAACGGTGCGCGTCGAAGAGGCCGTTGATGAGGTGCAGATTGCCCGGGCCGCAGGAACCGGCGCAGGCCGCGAGCCTACCGGTGAGCTGCGCCTCCGCCCCGGCGGCGAAGGCGGCGGCCTCCTCGTGCCGGACCTGGATCCAGTCGATCGCGGAGTTCCGGCGCACCGCGTCGACCACCGGGTTGAGGCTGTCGCCGACGACCCCGTAGAGGCGCCGCACCCCCGCCCGCACCAGGATGTCCACGAACTGCTCGGCCACGGTCTGCTTCGCCATGTCGCTGTCGCTCCCAGGGTCGGAAGGGGTCGGGGCCGGGGGGAGGGGGCCTGCTCCCATGAACCCATGCGGGAGGGCGGTCCGCCTCCGCTGTCCGCCGTCTGCCCGGCGGGCCGGCGGGGGGTGTTGGGCCGGTCGGGTGTCCGCGGCGGCCGGCGCCGGGCCGTACGGTCGCCGGCGGCCGGCAAGCGGTTCCGGGCCGGGTCCGGCAGTCTGGGGCCATGAGCGCGTGGCAGCTGGTCGCGGTCGGTCTGGTGATGCTGCTCGGGCTGATCGGGGTGCTGGTACCCGGTATCCCCGGGCCGCTGATCGTGTGGGCGGGCGTGCTGTGGTGGGCGGTGACGGAGAAGTCCGGCACGGCCTGGGCGGTGCTGATGGGCGCCACCGCCCTGCTGTTGCTCAATCAGGCGCTGAAGTGGCTGCTGCCGGTGCGCGATCTGCGGGCCGCGGGCGCGCCGTACCGCACCCTGTTCCTGGCCGGTGCGGCCGGGATCGTCGGCTTCTTCGTGCTGCCGGTGATCGGCGCCGTGGTGGGCGCGGTCGGCGGCCTCTACCTGCTCGAACGCGTCCGGCTCGGCGGCCACGGTGAGGCCTGGGCCTCGACCCGCACGGTGATGCGCACCCTCGGCCTGAGCGTGCTGGTCGAACTGCTCGCCTGTCTGCTGGTGGTCGGCGGCTGGGCGGGGACGGTGCTCGCGACCTGAGCCGACGCCCTCGGGCCGGAACGGTTACCGCGGGGAGGTGGTCGCCGGCCGCACTTCAGCCGGCCGCCGCCGTGGTGGGGGCCGCCCGCTCGCCCGGCGGGAGCAGCCCCGCCCGCCACAGATGGTGCAGGGCGTACGCGCCCCAGGGCCGCCAGGCCCCCGCTGCCCCCTCCGCCCGGTCCGGGCCCTCGGCCGCCTCGGCGCGCTCGCCCCCGTCCGGGCCGCCCACGTCCGGGTCGCCCAGCGCCCGCATCCTGATGTACGCGGCGGTGTGCGGCCCGACGCCGGGCAGCGCGGCCAGCGCCCGCTCGGCGGCGGCCCGGTCGGCGCCGGCGTCCAGCAGGACCGTGCCGTCGGCCAGCGCGGTGCACAGCGCGCGCACCGGCTCGGGGACGTCCGCGCCGGTCAGCTCCGCGGGCGCCGGGAAGAGGTGGGTCAGCCCGCCGTCCACGGCGTCCAGCGGCTTCCCGTAGGCCCGCACCAGTTCGGCGGTGCGCTCCGGGGGTCCGCCGAGCACGATCCGTACGGCCATTTCCTCCGGGTCCGCCGCGCCCGGCGAGCGCAGGCCCGGGCGCTCGGCCACCAGCGGGGCGAGCCGCGGGTCCGCGCCGAGCCGCTCGGCGACGGCGTACGGGTCGGCGTCCAGGTCGAAGAGCCGGCGCAGCCGCTGTACGGCCGTCGACAGGTCCCGCAGATCGGTCAGCAGCAGCCGGCACTCCAGCCAGCCGCCGTCCCCGCCGCGGGCCGCCGGGCACACCCGGCCGGCCGGCGGCCGGTGCCGTCCGCGCGGTCCCGTGGGCGGCTCCTCGACCTCGGCGATCCCGCTGCCGTAGGTGAGCCGCAGGGTGCGGCGGTAGGTGCGCGGGCCGGGCTCGCCCCGGACCTCCTCCACACCGGGTACCGCCCGCTCCGCCAGGAAGTCGAAGATCTCCACGGCCGCGTACGGGCCCCGGTAGGCCAGCCGCAGCGGAATCCCGCCGGGCGCCGCGCCACCGCCGGCGCCCGGGGCGGGCCGCGGCCGGGGACGCGTGGTCATGACGCCGCCGCGCCCGGGCCCGCCCCCCGCGGCGGCCCTCAGCTCGCTCGGCGTACCGGCGTAGATCTCCCGCATGGTGTCGTTGAACTGCCGGATGCTGGCGAAACCGGCCGCGAACGCCAGCTCGGTCACCGGGAGCGCCGTGGTCTGCAGCAGCACCCGCGCGGTGTGCGCCCGGCGGGCCCTGGCCAGCGCGACCGGCCCGGCGCCCAGCTCCGCGGTCAGCTGCCGCTGTACCTGGCGCGCGCTGTATCCCAGCCGCCGCGCCAGCCCGGCGACGCCCTCCCGGTCGACCACACCGTCGCCGATGAACCGCATGGCCCGGCCCACCAGGTCGGCGCGCACGTTCCACTCCGCGGAGCCGGGCACGGCGTCCGGCCGGCACCGCCGGCAGGCCCGGAAACCGGCGGCCTGCGCGGCCGCGGCCGACGGGAAGAACCGCACGTTCACCCGCTTGGGAGTGACCGCCGGGCAGCTCGGCCGGCAGTAGATACCGGTCGTCACCACCGCGAAGAAGAACTCCCCGTCGAACCGTGCGTCCCGGCTGGACACCGCTTCGTACCTGGTCCCGTCGTCCATCACCCCTCCAGTCTGCGCCCGGCAGGACGCCCCGGCTGGCGGATTTCGGACCTGGCGTTCGCGGGGGGGGGGACGCCGTCGGGGGGCCCGGCACCGGCTCCCGGGCCCCGGGCCCCGGGGCACCCACCGGCTCCCGGGCCCCCGAGCACCGGCACCCGGGCCCCCGGCCCCCGGCTCAGCTCATCCGCCCTGCTTCTCGACCTCAGCTCACCGTCCCGACCCCCTCTTCCGTTCCATCATGTGCCGGCCGAGCGCCTGCTTCTGCTTCCAGTCCCGCCGGAGCTCGGCCCGCAGCCGGGCGTCCGTCTTGGCCACGATGCGCTGGTTCTCCCGCAGCAGCTTCTGGTAGCTCGCCAGTCGGCGCTCCGCCAACTCGCCGTTCTCCAGGGCGGCTCGGACCGCGCACCCCGGCTCGGACTCGTGCGCGCAGTCGTGGAAGCGGCAGTCCTCGGCGAGCGCCTCGACGTCCGAGAACGTCCGGGACAGCCCGCCCTCGGCGTCCCACATCCCGACCCCGCGCAGCCCGGGCGTATCGATCAGCACACCGCCACCGGGCAGCGCGAGCAGATCGCGGGTGGTCGTGGTGTGCCGCCCCTTGCCGTCCCGGTCCCGGGTGGTCTGTACGGTCTGCACGCCCGACCCCACCAGCGCGTTCGCCAGCGAGGACTTGCCCGCACCGGACTGCCCCAGGAGTACGGACGTCCCCCCGGCCAGTACGGCGGCCAGCACATCGAGCCCCTCACCGGTCAGCGCGCTGACGGCCAGCACCCGCACCCCTGGAGCGGCCGATTCCGCGTCCGCCACCAGGTACGCCGGCCCGTGCCCGTCCCCGGCCAGGTCGACCTTGGTCAGCACCACGAGGGGCTGTCCCCCGCTCTCCCAGGCCAGCGAGACGAACCGTTCGATCCGCCCGAGGTCCAGCGCATCGGCCAGCGAGACCGCGATCACCGCGTGATCGACGTTCGCCGCCAGGATCTGCCCCTCGGAACGTTTCGACGACGTGGACCGCACGAACGACGTGCGCCGCGGCAGCAACGCCCGTACGACGCCGTCCACATGGTCACCGGCCCGCCCGTTCTCCAGATCGATGACGGCCCAGTCACCGGTGCACGGCACCCGCATCGGATCGCCGGTCGCCACCAGCGCGGTGTCCGCCAGCACGGTCCGGATGCCGTCGCCGTCGGGCACCACGGCATCCACACGGCCGCGATCCACCCGGACGACACGGCCGGGCACGAACCCCTGCCCGGCAAAGGGGGTGAAACTCTCCGCGAATCCGTCGTCCCAGCCGTAGGCCGTCAGCGGATGTGCAGCAGAAAGATCGAGGTCGAACAACGCAAGGACCCTTCAGGGAAAGTGGCCCCGGCGCACGTCGCCGCGTGCGCACATGCACCCGTGCGCAGCAACAGGAAGAGAACGGAAGTGACGACGAGTCAGCCGGAGACCACGGAGGTGAAAGTGATGAACTCCTGGATGCGGGCAGCGCCCTTCGCAACGACAGCCATCGTTGTTCACCTCCCAGATTCCTCAACGGCCGACAAGGACGACGGTCTCCGACCGCCCTCCGGAACCCGCCCACCGTAAACCAGCACCACTCCGCGCCGCCAACCTTTTTTCCACGGCGGCGCCGCGTCGGCCGGTGGTCGGTGAACGTCAATCGCCGCCCGCGTCAGCCGTGTTGCCCGTGCTCGCCAGCTGGGCCGCCACGCCGCCCAGGATCATGCGGAGGCCGAGTTCGAAGCCGCGGTCGTCGAGGGCGGTCGGGGACGGGTCGATGCGGGTGGCGGCTTCGAGGGAGTCGGCCAGGGCGGGGTGGTCGGGGCGGTAGCCGGCGGGCGGCTTGGTGAAGCCCGCCGCGTAGGTCTCCAGGGCCGAGCCGATCACCAGGAAGTCGAGGGCGGCGGCGGTCTCGGCGGCCAGGGCGGGGGTGCAGCCCGCGCCGATCAGGGTGGCGAGCAGGGTGTCGTACTCGCGCAGCGCGCCCTCGGTGTGCACCGCGCGGCGGGCGACCAGGGCGATGGCGTTGGGGTGGCGCTGGAAGACCCGCCGGTAGCCGCGGGCGTACGCGGCGATGCCCTCGGTCCAGGGCTCGCGGCGCAGCGGGGCGTGGTCGATCTCGGCGTCGAGCAGTTCGCTGACGGCGTCCAGGATGTCGTCCTTCGAGCCGACGTGGTTGTAGAGCGACGCCCCGCGCACACCCAGCCGGTCGGCCAGTGCCCGCATGGTGAGTGCTTCGTAGCCGCGGTCGTCGATCAGCTCCAGAGCCGCGTGCGCTATGGCCGTCCTGCTCAGCAATGTCTGATGTGGGCGGCCCACGGGACCCCTCGCTTCCCTTCGGATTCCTGGCTTTTCAAGGTTACTCATCGGCAGGGGCTTCACAGGGCGGCCTGGCATCCCTACCTTCGCGGACTAACAAAGTTAGTTTTACTCCGAACCGCCAGCCGAGGTAACGCCATGCCCCACTCCCCGCCCCCGCACCGGCCGCCCGTCGGCGGCAAGGACAGCGCCGCCCGGGACGGCGACAGCGCCCGTCTCGCATCGCTGGGTTACCAGCAAGAACTCCGCCGCAGCCTGAACATCCTGGGAAACATCTCCATGGGCTTCGCCGTGGTCTCCCCGGTGGTCGCGCTGTACGCGGTCTCCATGATCGGCACGATGATCGCCGGGCCCGCGTGGATCTGGGCGCTGCCCGTGGTCCTGGCCGGGCAGTGCCTGGTGGTCAACGTCTACTCCGAACTGACCTCGCAGTGGCCGCTGGCCGGCGGCCCCTACCAGTGGGGGCGGCGGCTGATCGGCCCGCGGTTCGGCTGGCTGAGCGGCTGGGTCTGGCAGTTCGCGGTGATGTTCGGGAACACCACCGTCGCCTACCTGGCGGCGCCCTGGGTGTTCGCCCTCATCGGGGTGACACCGTCGCCCGGCGCGATGGTCGCCGTCTCGATGGCGATCGTGCTGCTGTGCGCGCTGGTCAACGCGTACGGCATCAACCTCCTGAAGTGGTTCGTCTCGGCGGGCATCGCGGGTGAGGCCATCGCCTCCGTCCTCGTCGGTCTGTCCCTTCTGCTCTTCTTCCGCAAGCACCCGTTCTCGCTGTTCACGCACACCTTCGGTGCCGAGGCGCTGTCCGGCGGGTCGGTGCCGCTGGCGCTGCTGACCGTGCTCGCCGTCGCGGGCTGGGCCTTCATCGGCTTCGACGCCTGCGTGTCGACGGCGGAGGAGACCAAGGACGCCGGCCGGCAGGTGCCCCGGGCGATGTGGTGGGCGCTGCTGTCCGTCGGCGCGGTGGTCATCCTCAACGCGGTGGCGGTCGCCCTCGCCTATCCGCACACGGCCACCGCCGTCGCGGGCAAGGACGTCGACCCGGTGACCACGGCCGTGGTCACCTCGTTCGGCTCCTGGTCGGACAAGCCGTTCGTGGTGGTCGTGCTGGTCAGCTTCCTCGCCTGCGCCATGGCGTCCCAGGGCGGTGCGGCCCGGGGCCTGTACTCACTCGCCCGGGACGGGGTGTTCCCGTTCTCCCGGCAGGTCAGGAAGGTCAACAAGCAACAGGCGCCGATCGGCGGGCTGATCGCCTCCACCCTCGTCTCGGGCGTGGCACTGCTGCTCGGCCTGAACGCCACCGCGATCGGTTCGCTGATCGCCTTCGGCACGGCGGCCACCTTCGTGCCGTTCTTCCTGGTCTCCGCGGCCGCCCTGATCGCGCGACTGCGCGGCACCTGGGTGCCCGGCGGCCATATCAGGCAGGGCCGCAGGGGCACGGTGCTCAACGTCCTCGCCGTCGCCTGGACCGGCTTCGAGGTCACCAACGTCGCCTGGCCGCGCGCGGTGCTCGCGCCACCGGGCGCTCCCTGGTACCAGATCTGGGCCGCACCGCTCGGCGTCGCGGTGGTGTTGGGCGTCGGCACGCTCTATCTGATGGCCCGTCGGCCGCAGGACAAGATCCTGGCGGGGGTGGGGCCAGGTGCGGGTCCCGCGGACGCGGCGGATGCCGAGGACGCGGGCGGGGACCCGCAGTTGCGGCCACAAGCCCCGGCACGGCCCTAGGCAACAGCCGGTCCCGAGGGTCCGCCGCCCGCCCCTCGACCGCGCGCCCCTCTCTCCCCTTCCCCTCCCTCTCCCCCAGTGCCCGCCCCCCATGTCAGAACCCATCTGAGGAGTTCAGCATGACCGAACCCAACGCATCCGCATCCCCATCCGCATCCCCATCCGACATCACCCCCGCATCCGGCAACGGCCCTGGAAATCCCCGGAAGTTGGCGCTCAGCCGGCGCGGCTTCATGACCGCCTCCGCGATGGCCGCCGCCTCGGCCGCCTTCGTCGGTGCCGGTGCCGGGCGCGCCGGCGCCGCCACGTACAACGGGACGACGTACACCGTCCCCGGCGAGTGGGCGCCGCACGCGGGCTGTCTGATGGCCTTCCCGTGGGACGCCAGTGACAACTGGGGTGAGAAGCTCCCGGCGGTGCAGAACGAGGTCGCCAACGTGGCCCGGGCGATCGCCCAGTTCGAGCCGGTCACCATGGTGGCCAATACCGGCACGGCCGACTTCGTACGGCAGCAGGTCGGTCCGACCGTCACCGTCATCGAATACCCCATCAACGACTGCTGGCCGCGCGACAACGGCCCGATCTTCGGCGTCGACCGCAGCGGACAGCAGCTCCTCGGCCTGGACTTCGGCTTCAACGGCTGGGGCAACAAGTTCCCGCACGACAAGGACGACAACCTGCCGATCGGCGTCTGCGACTACCTGGACGTTCCGCGGCTGCCCGTCGACATGGTCTTCGAGGGCGGTGCGCTGCTCCAGGACGGCCAGGGCACGCTCATCGGTACCGAGGAGTGCCTACTCAACCCGAACCGCAATCCGGACCTGACCAAGGCCCAGATCGAGGCGAAGCTGCTCGACGCCTACCAGGCGACCAAGATGATCTGGCTGCCGTACGGGATGTACGGGGACACCGTCACCGACGGCCATGTCGACCTCGTCGCCGCCTATGCCGGTCCGGCCCGCCTGCTGATCAACCTGCCGTCCGACACGGGCGACCCCAACCACGCGCGGCTGTCGGAGAACAAGAGGGTGCTGCAGGCCAGCACGGACGCCCAGGGCCGCCGCTTCACCCTGACCGAGATGCAGCAACTGCCCACCTTCACCGTGGGCACGGACGAGGTGATCACCTTCAGCTACACCAACTACTACCCGACGGCCACCGGTGTCGTGATGCCCACGGCGGACATCCCGGCGTCCGACACCGCGGCCCTGGCCACCCTCCAGTCCCTCTTCCCCACGAAGCGGATCGTCGGCGTCTCCGCCCGTACCCTCGCCTGGGGCGGCGGCGGGGTGCACTGCATCACCCAGCAGATCCCGAGGACGGGCTGAGCCGTTTCCCTGACCCGATTCCCTGACCCGTTTCTCCGGGCCGATGCTCTGAGCCGATTCAGCGAACGGGTCGCCGCCCGGCCTGTGCCGCGCCTCGCCCTCGGGCGGTGCGGCACAGGCCGCCACCGTCAGCAGCTCGCCCCGCCCGCACGGGAACAGAATGCTAAATATGGGACATGAGGGAAAAATTCCGGCAGGGCGTTGACGGGTCGCAGGGCTCGTCGTCGTCCGTCGGGGGCCGCCTCCGGGCGCTGCTGACGGCGCGCAGTGTGGCGGGCCAGGCGTTCGTGGTGCAGCTCGCCCTCGTGCTGCTGTTGATCGTCGCCGCTGTGGTGGCACTGGTCTTCCAGGCACAGAGTTCGCTCATGGACGATGCCCGGGAGCGTTCGCTCGTCGAGGCGGAGAGCTTCGCGCACACGCCGGGCACCCTCGCCGCCATGAAGTCCAGGGATCCGAGTGCGGTGCTGCAGCCCCAGGCGGAGGCGACCCGGAAGGCGACCGGGGTCGACTACATCGTGGCGTTCCGGCCCGACGGGGTCCGCTGGACGCATCCCGACCCCCGGCTGATCGGGAAACGGGTGGTCGGGCCCAGCTTCCGGAAGGCACTCAAGGGCAGCACGCTGACCGACACGTTCACCTCCCCCGTGGGGCCCGCCGTGGCCACCGTGGTACCGGTCGAGGACAGGGACGGATCGGTGGTGGGGCTGGTGTCCGTGGGAATCCGGGCCGAGCGGGTGGAGCAGCGGGTGGAGCACCAACTGCCGCTGCTGATCGGATTCGCGGCGGGCGCGCTGCTGCTGGTCAGCGGCGGGGCGGTACTGGTCAACCGCCGGTTGCGGCGGCAGACGCACGGGCTGGACCCGGCCGATATGCGGCGGATGTACGACCACCGCGACGCGGTGCTGCACGCCGTACGGGAGGGCGTGCTGATCATCGACAGTGACGGGCGGCTGGTGCTGGCCAACGACGAGGCACGGCGGCTGCTCGATCTGCCCGAGGGCGCGGACGCGGAACGGCGGCCGGTCGCGGAGCTGGGGCTGGAGCCACGGCTCAGCGCCCTGCTGACGTCGGGCAGGGAGGCCACCGACGAGGTCTATCTGGCGGGTGACCGGCTGCTCGCGGTCAACGTCCGGCCGACCGCGCCGTTCGGCGGTCCGGCCGGTTCGGCGGTGACGCTGCGGGACACCACCGAACTGCGGGTGCTGGCCGGCCGGGCCGACGTGGCCCAGGAGCGGCTGAAACTGATCTATGACGCGGGGCTGCGGATCGGGACGACGCTGGACGTCGGGCGGACCGCGGCGGAGCTGGCCGACGTGGCGGTGCCGCGGTTCGCCGACGTGGTCACCGTCGAGCTGCTGGAGCCGGTGCTGCGCGGTGACGAACCGGAGGCGGCGCTGACCACCGAGCTGCGGCGGATGGCGGTCCGGGGCGTGCCGGAGGGCTCGGCGATCTACCGGGTCGGGGAGGTGCTGCGGTTCGTGCCCGGTACGCCGATGGCGACGAGCCTGGCCGACCGCCGGACCGTGCTCGTACCCGATCTGCGCCGGTCGGAGGAGTGGCGGCGGCAGGACGTGGAGGGCAGCCGGCGGGTGCTGGACGCCCGGATCCGGTCACTGATCAGCGTGCCGCTGCAGGCGCGGGGCGTGGTGCTGGGGGTGGCCAGCTTCTGGCGGTCGGAGGACTCGGACGACTTCGAGGACGAGGACCTGACCTTCGCCGAGGAGCTGGCCGCGCGGGCCGCGATCTCCATCGACAACGCCCGCCGCTACACCCGCGAGCACACCACCGCCGTCACCCTGCAGCGCAGCCTGCTGCCACAGGCCCTCCCCGAGCAGTCCGCGCTGGAGGTGGCGCACCGCTATCTGCCCGCGCAGGCGGGCGTGGGCGGCGACTGGTTCGATGTGATCCCGCTGCCCGGTACCCGGGTGGCGCTGGTCGTCGGCGATGTCGTCGGGCACGGGCTGCACGCCGCCGCGACCATGGGCCGGCTGCGCACCGCCGTGCACAACTTCTCCGCCCTCGACCTGCCGCCCGACGAGCTGCTCAACCATCTGGACGAGCTGGTCAGCCATATCGACACGGACGAGGCCCGGGCGGCGGGCCGGCGGCCCGGGGGCACGGACGGCGACGCGGTGGCCTGGCCGGGCATCGGCAGCGACATCGAAGGGGCGCAGCCCGACGGGAGCCGGACCGGCATCACCGGTGCCACCTGTCTGTACGCCATCTACGACCCGGTGGCCGGCCGGGCGACGATGGCCCGGGCCGGGCATCCGGGCCCGGCGCTGGTGCACCCGGACGGGTCCGTCTCGTTCCCCGAGGTGCCGGTCTCCCCACCGCTGGGACTGGGCGCGAGCGTGCCCGTGGAGCTCGCGGAGCTCACGCTGGCGGAGGGTTCGCGGCTGGTGCTCTACACCGACGGGCTGGTGGAGGACCGCGACCGCGATATCGACACGGGGCTGGCGATGCTGCACACCGCCCTCGCGTCCGGTGGACGGCGGGACCCGGACCAGATCTGTGCGGCAGTCCTCGACGCGATGCTGCCCGAGCACCCCAGCGATGACATCGCCCTGCTGGTGGCGCGTACGCAGCTGCTGGATCCCTCCCGGGTGGCCGAATGGGACGTGCCGTCCGACCCGGCCGCGGTGGCGCCGATCCGGGCCGCCTGCCTGCGGAAGCTGGAGTCGTGGGGCCTTGCGTCGATCGAGTTCACCACCGAGCTGATCCTCAGTGAGCTGATCACCAACGCCATCCGGTACGGCGCCCAGCCCATCCGGGTGCGGCTGCTGCACGACCGCGCGCTGATCTGCGAGGTCTCCGACGGGACCAGTGCCTCGCCGCATCTGCGCCGGGCCGCCATCACCGACGAGGGCGGCCGCGGGCTGTTCCTCGTCGCCCAGTTCGCCCAGCGCTGGGGCACCCGTTACACCCCGGGCGGCAAGGTCATCTGGACCGAGCAGTCCCTCGAAGACGGACAGCAGGAGGGCGGCCCGGACTCGGCCGAGGACATCCTCGACCAGTGGGACGACGTGCCGGCGCTGTGACCCGGGCGGACCGGACGCCCGTCCTCCGGTCCGTGCCCGGACGCCCGTCGTCATATCCGTGCCCGGACGCCCGTCGTCACGTCAGGTGCCCGGACGCCCGTCGTCGCGTCAGTGCCCGGATGCCCGTCCGTGGACCCGTGGCTAAGCTCGTTCGGGGGGCCGACGACCGATCATGGAGGCTCCGATGGTGCTGCTGCCCGACGTGCGTGATGTGGCCCCGCGGCTGGCCACCGGCGCGTTCGTCCTGAATGCCGGGCTGACGATGCTGAAGGCCGACCGGGCGACCGCCGAGGTCCTGCACGGAATGGCCTGCACCGCCTACCCCTTCCTGCGGAGGATTCCCGCCGAGCGGTTCACCCGGCTGCTGGCGTGCTCGGAGGTCGCGGTCGGCGGCGCGCTCCTCGCGCCCTTCGTACCCACCCGGCTGGCCGGACTGGCGCTGACCGGGTTCTCCGGCGGGCTGGTCGGGATGTATCTGCGGACCCCGGGGATGCACGAGCCGGGCAGCCCGCGGCCGACCGACGAAGGGATCGTGCTCGCCAAGGACGTCTGGCTGCTGGGGACCGGGCTGGGGCTCCTGGCGGCGCCGGGCACGCGGCGGCGCGCCGCGCGGGGCCACCGGTGCCGGCATGCCCACCACCGTTACGGCCACAAAGCGGCACGTCAGCACGTCCGGTGCCGCTGCTGGTGACGCGCGCGCCGGTGACGGCGGGCCCGCAGCGCGGTCTACGGATGCCGTCGTACGGCCCGTAGCACGGCGGCGCCGCCCGCGCCCGCGAGCGCGGCGAGCAGGAGGACCAGCAGGCCGGTCCGGTCCGGTGAACGGAAGGCCAGGTCGGAGTGGCCGTTCAGCACGAAGCCGTCGTAGAACAGCCAGGACACCAGGGCCACCGCCGGCCGCAGCACCGGGCGGGCCGGCACGGCGGCGACCAGCGTCAACAGCGCGAAAACGGCGAGCGCGACCGCGGTGTGGGCACTGCCGCCGGTCAGCAGCAGGACGGTCACCAGCAGCGCCGCGGCGACGGTGCCGAGCGGCAGGGCGAGTTCGGCGCCGAGGGTGTGTGCCGGCGGGGCCCGGTGCGCCCGCGCCGGGCGGGCCGGTGCCGCGGTGCGCGGGCGGGGGCGCGGGGGGACGCGGGTGAGCTGGGGGAGGTGCGGAAGGTGCGGGCGGCCCCGGCCCGTCGGGGGATGCAGGGTGACCACGCCGAACACCTCCTGCCGTCGTACCTTCCGCCAGCGTGCGCGTCGGAGCAGACGTGCGGCCCCCGTGTGGGGTGCCTTGACGCGGTGTCTACGGGCCGCCGCGACATATTGACGCGTTCCTGACGCCGGGTTGGCGTATCGGGCGGGCAGAAGTGGCCAGGGTGGCAGAAACGGGCGATAGCCGGTGATGCATACTCGCTCCTCGTTGCCCGAACCGACGACCGCTGAACGACAGGACGAACCCGCATGAGCACGCGTACCGAGGCCGAGGCCGAGGCCGAGCCCCCGCCTGCCGCTCCGGCCGTTCCCGGCCAGCGATGGCGCAGCTGGCTGCTGGACGGACTGAGCAGCCGGACCGCCCGCCACCCCGGGCCGCACGGCACGCCGCCGGCCGAGCACAAGGGGCACCACTGGTGGCGCGTCATGTGCCTGACGGGTGTCGACTACTTCTCGACGCTCGGATACCAGCCGGGTATCGCCGCGTTGGCGGCCGGACTGCTCTCGCCGTTCGCCACACTGGTGCTGATCGCGCTGACCCTGCTCGGTGCCCTGCCGGTGTACCGCAGGGTGGCCAAGGAAAGCCCGAACGGCGAGGGTTCGATCGCCATGCTGGAGCGGCTGCTGCCCTGGTGGGCGGGGAAGTTGCTGGTCCTGGTGCTGCTGGGGTTCGCCGCCACGGACTTCGTCATCACGATGACGCTGTCGGCCGCGGACGCCTCGGCGCACGTGGTGGAGAACCCGTTCGCGCCGGCGGCGTTGCACGGCGCGAACCTGTGGATCACCTTGCTGCTGCTGGCCGCGCTGGGCGCGGTGTTCCTCAAGGGCTTCCGTGAGGCGATCGGCATCGCCGTCGGGCTCGTCGGGCTGTACCTGGTGCTGAACGTCGTCGTGCTGGGCACCGCGGCCTGGCATGTGCTGGCGCACCCGGTGGTGGTCGGTGACTGGTGGGGCGCGATGACCGCCGAGCACTCCTCGCCGCTGGCGATCGTCGGGGTGGCGCTGCTGGTCTTCCCGAAGCTGGCACTGGGCATGTCCGGCTTCGAGACCGGCGTGGCGGTGATGCCGCAGATCCGCGGCGAGGCCACCGACACCGTGGCCAAGCCGGCCGGCCGGATCCGCGGCACCCGCCGGCTGTTGACCACCGCGGCGCTGATCATGAGCGGCTTCCTGCTGCTGTCGAGCCTGGCCACCACGCTGCTGATCCCGCAGAAGGAGTTCGAGACCGGCGGTTCGGCCAACGGCCGCGCGCTGGCCTATCTGGCGCACGAGTACCTGGGCGAGGCGTTCGGCACGGTCTACGACATCTCCACCATCGCCATCCTCTGGTTCGCCGGTGCCTCGGCGATGGCCGGGCTGCTGAACCTCGTACCGCGCTATCTGCCGCGCTACGGCATGGCCCCGGAGTGGACCCGGGCGGTGCGCCCGCTGGTGCTGATCTTCCTGGCCATCGCCTTCGGCATCACCGTCATCTTCAACGCCAGCGTCGACGACCAGAGCGGGGCGTATGCCACGGGTGTGCTGGTGCTGATGCTGTCGGCGTCGTTCGCGTCCACCGTCGCGGCCCGGCACCGTCGGCACCGGGCGGCCGCCGTCGGCTTCGGCGCGATCACCCTGGTCTTCGGCTACACCCTGGTCACCAATGTCATCGAGCGGCCGGACGGTCTGAAGATCGCGTTGCTGTTCATCCTCGGGATGCTGCTGACCTCGTTCGCGTCCCGGGTGCACCGGGCCTTCGAACTGCGGGCCGTCCAGGTCGACTTCGACGAGACCGCGGCCCGGCTGATCGACACCGCGATCGCGGCCGGGCCGCTGCGGGTCATCGCGAACGAGCCGCAGGAGCGGGACGCGCAGGAGTACCGGGAGAAGGAGTACAGCCAGCGCGAGGAGACCCACATACCCGACGGGCGGCCGGTGCTGTTCCTGGAGGTCACGGTCACCGACTCCTCGGACTTCACCACGAACCTCCACGTGCGGGGCGCGGAGGAGTACGGCGCGCAGATCCTGCGGGTGGAGGGCGCCGGCGTGGCGAACACCATCGGCGCCGTGCTGATGCAACTGCGCGAGCGCACCGGCGAGGTGCCGCACGCGTACTTCAACTGGACCGAGGGCCATCCGCTGAGCCATCTGCTGCGGTTCCTGGTCTTCGGTGACGGTGAGGTCGCGCCGGTGACCCGTGAGGTCCTGCGCCGTGCCGAGCCGGACCCGCGCCGCCGTCCGCGCGTCCACGTGGGCTAGCGGTAGCCCCGAGGGAACACGCCCGACGCCCGGCCCCGTCGCACACGGGGCCGGGCGTCTCAGTCCGATGTTCCGGTGCTCGACGAGCAGCCGGACCGCCCCCCCGGCCCGACCCGTGGCGCGTCTTCGCCGGGGACCGGGCGGCTACGGCGCCGGTCCCCGGCGAAGGTCCGGGCGAAAGCGATCAGCGTGACACGGCGGGCTCGGGATAGAACTCGCGCGGCCGGCCGCGGCTGTCCTTGAGCCGGCCGAGCAGGCTCGCCGGGTACTCGACGAGCCAGTAGCTCGCGGCGGCCACCGGCAGCGCCGCCAGCACCACGATCAGCAGGGCGGGCCAGAAGCCCTCCCGGCCGCCGGGCAGCAGCCCCGCGTGGTGCAGCTGGAGCATCACCGGTTCGTGCCAGATGAACAGGCTGTAGCTGACCAGTCCGACGGCGGTCAGCCAGCGGGCCGTCAACAGCCGGTGCCAGAGCGGGGGTTGGCGTACGTGGAGGGTGCTGAAGATCAGCACCACCCACAGTGCCGAGGCGATCGGGTGGTAGAAGGTGAAGGTGAAGTTCTCCGGACCGGAGTCCAGGGAGAGCGCGAACAGCCCGGCCAGTGCGAGGCCGGCCGGCAGCAGCGCGGTGCGCGGGCCGAGCCGGCCCCGGTCACCGAGCGCGGCCGTCGCGACGGCCAGCCCCATCCCGGCCGCGAACCCGCCGAAGCGGGCCTGCGGCCCGAAGTACACCACCCAGTCGGTGTGCGGCACCCCGAACCCGTAGTGGGCGACGGCGATCCAGGCGAGCGGCGCGGCGTACAGCACCGCGCAGCCGGCCGCACACAGCGCCACCCGGCTGCCGCGCCGCCGCAGCGGCCGGCAGGCCCGTACGGCCAGCGGTCCCAGCGCCACCAGCACGGCGTAGAACAGCACCTCCAGCGACAACGACCAGGTGGGGCCCAGGGTGTAGAAGATCCGCTGCTGGTCGAAGACATGGGTGAAGGTGAGGTGTTCCACCAGGTCCCGCCAGTTGCCCGGCAGGGACGGGTTGCGGCTCGCCCAGACGACCAGGACCGCCAGGACGTACAGCGGCAGGATGCGGATCGCCCGGCGGAAGAGGAACAGCCGGGCCGGGCGGAGCGAGCGCCCGTCGATCGCGGCCCGCGCGTACGACAGCGTCAGCAGGTACGCGGACAACACGAAGAACAGGTCGATGACTTCGAGCGAGAGGACCGCACCCACCAGCGGGTTGTCGACCGGCGGGTGGCTGCCCCCGGCGTCGTGGCGGACGTACTGCTGCCAGACGTGGAAGGCGACGGTGCTCAGCGCGGCCAGTCCGCGGAAGCCGTCGATGGCACCGGCCCGGTTGCCGGGCGGGGCGGCGGCCCGGGTGCTCATCGGGGGGCCACCGTCTTCGCGGCGACGCGCGGGGTGACCCGCCACTGCCGGTCGCCCAACGCCTCCTTGAGGTGCGCCTGCCGGGCCACCATGTTCTTGAAGTGGCTGTAGAAGACGGTCGAGACGAGGAGGTACGACCAGAACCACGGGCGGCGCGAACGGAGTTCGGGCACCGCCAGCCGCCAGGCGAAGAGCGCCTGCACCGGGCCGGCCGCCAGGGTGAAGAGCACGGCCAGCACGCACACCGGCACGGCCCAGTCCAGGTGCGTGAAGCCGCCGGCCCGCCACGCCGAGTACAGCAGGATGGGCAGGATCTGCAGGGTCAGCCAGGGCTGCACCTCCCGCCAGCCCAGCAGCACGAACAGGCCCAGCTTCTGACGGGCCGTGAACACCGGTGACCGCAGGCCCCGCCAGAGGTGTTTGAGGGAGACCTGGAGCCAGCCCTGGGCCCAGCGGGAGCGCTGGTTCCACAGTGCCTTGAGGGTGGTGGGCGCCAACTCGCGGGAGATCAGGGTGCGGTCGACCGCGAACCGGGCGCCCTCGCCCAGGGCGCGCAGCGTGGAGTCGATGTCCTCGGTGAGCATCGAGCCGTGCATCCGGGTGCGGGCGAGCAGGTCGGTGCGCCAGAAGCCGTTCGAGCCGCCGAAGACGCCGAAGCCGTAGAGCCGGGTGCGGCCCGGGTGACTGACCGCGTAGATCGCCTCGAACTCCACCGCCACCAGCCGGGCGACCGGGGAGCTCTCGCCGTTGCGGATCACGCAGTGGCCCTGGACCACGTCGTGGCCGTTGGACAGCCAGTGCCAGGCGTCCTTGAAGGCGGTCGGGGCGGGGTGGTGGTCGGCGTCGAAGATGCCGACGAACTCGCCGCGGACCCGGGTGACCGCGGCGTTGACGTTCTGTGCCTTGGAGGTCGAGCCGGCGACCGGCAGCAGCACCAGTCGCGGGTCGCGGGCGGCGATCTCGCGCAGGGTGTCCTCGACCGGCAGCGGGTGCGGCGTGTTGTACGCCAGCACGACCTCCAGCTCGTTGGGGTAGTCCAGGCGCAGGAAGGACTCGACGGTGTCGACGATGGTGGCGGCCTCGTTGGGCAGGTACGCCGCGATGACCGCGCTGGCCGGTGGATAGGGCGCGCCGGGTTTCTCCGGCCGGGCCGCCGCGTCGAGCGAGAAGAGGCACTCCAGGACGATCAGCACCGCGGAGAGCACGAGCCCGGACACCACCACCCAGTACATGGCCGAGCCCAGGTCCCAGCCGAGCGTGTACGCCTGCTGGTAGAGCACGAACGGCACCGCGACGCCGAGCAGCAGCGCCAGGACCGGCGAGAGCGCCGAGAGGACGGGCCGGATCAGCGTGCTGAGCGACGGCCGGCGGTGCCGGTGCGGGGTGCCGCGCATCCAGGGCGCGTACCGGACCGGCCGCAGGTCCCGGTGGCGGAGTGCTTCCTGTACGGCGTCCAGGGCCTGGGCGGTGGCCTCGGTGCCGGCCGCGCAGCCGGTGAGCGGCAGCCAGCCGATGGCCGGTGTGAGGCGGACGTTCTCGTCGGCGACGATGAAGCGGGTGCCGGCCACGGTGGCGGCGAACTTCGCAAGGCCGCGGTGGGCGGTCTCCTCGTCGACGCCGGGCAGCAGCATCAGCAGATGGCCCTCGTCGTCCCGGCCGAGCCGGTCGCAGAAGCTGCCGGCCTGCTCGGCCACCCCGGCCAGCCGCTCGGCGACCTCCCGGCGGACCCGGGGCCCGAGCCGGGCCTCCAGGGTGGTCATCTCGGCGACCCCGACGACGGCGAGCACCCCGCCGTGCCGGGCGGCTTCCGGGCGCTGGAGCTCGCGGTCGAGCTCGTCCAGGAAGTGCGGCTGGGAGTAGAGGCCGGTGCGCGGGTCGCGCAGCAGGTTCTCGACGGGGACCGGGACGCGGCGGAGCTTGGCCTCGATCCGGGCGGAGAGTTCGACCGGGTCGGAGGCCTCGGGTATGCAGTCGTCGGCGCCCTGCCGGAGCATGTCGACGACGTCGGCGGGCTCCGGGCTGGTGGTGACCATGAGCAGCGGCAGGGCCCGTCCGGCGGGGGCGGTACGGACCTCGCGGATCACCTCCAGGCCGGTGTCGTGGTGCGCGGCCCTGCCGGGACCGGCGTGCCCGTCGGGGGCGTCGAGGGCGACGATGGCGTCCGGGTGTGCCTGGCCCATCCGCCGGTCGACCTCGCCGGGCGGGGCGTGGGTGACGTCGTGGCCGGTGGCGCGCAGGGTCCGGGTGAGGCGCTCCAGGCGCGGTCCTGGGGCGCCGACGACGAGTACGTGCGTCGTCGGGTCGAGTGCGTCGTCGAGCAGGGCCGTGGGTGAGCCCCGGTGGTTTTCGTGGTGCGAAGTGAGCACCTGGGAATGTCCTTTCGGGCAAGGAGACATGCGAAGGCGGGCCCGGGCGCCGTGCGTGCGGCGGTCCCGGACCGTCAGCCGGTTCAGTGGGCTGTCAGATGCATGACATGCGATTCGCCGCGGTCGTTCTGGATGTCCGTCTCTCCGCGGGACGGACGACGACGCGCGGACGCACGGCTGCTGACGCAGCCTCCAAGCCTAAGAACGCCTCGGGGCGTTCCTGTAGTGAGCGCATATGAAGGGTCCCATCCTGATCGGATCGTGGGGGGAGGACCGGATGTCAGGTGTGCAGCCGGCCGGTCCGCCAGGCGTTCCGGTCGGCAACGCCAGCCTCGGGGTTCACTGTGACACCGCACCTTCATCTGCGTAACGCTCTGATTACGGCCCGCCGTCCGGGCGATCTCGATGTGCGCTACCACCCGGTAAGCACCGCCCTATCGGCTATACCCAGTAAGCGAGTTGATGAGGGAAATGGGACAGATCGTGAAGTTCTGACGCGTCAAGGCCTCGGAGGGTCCCGGCGCCTTGGAGTCGAAGGGGAAATGGAGGTTCGTACCTATGGACGATCTGTTAATCTGCCCGCTCCTGGATGTTCCTCCATCCCTTCTCCCCCCAAAGCACCCCTCAGCGCCGGGTGCAGCGAGGTGTCCCGCACGTGTACAGCACTCCGTTTTCTCCCGCAGAGGCCAGATCCGCGCGGGCCCGGGTGGGCCTGACCACGGCTCAGGTCGCCCAGTCCATGACGGCCTGCGGCGCCCCGGTCCGGCCCGAGCTCATCGAGGCCTGGGAGTACGGCTCCCAGGCCCCCACCGAGGCACAGCTGTTCGTCCTGGCGGACGTCCTGTGGTGCCCGCCGACCGTGCTGATGGGTGTCGAGCCACGGACCCTGGCCGAGCACCGGATGGCACGTCAGATGGGCGTGGAGCGGCTGGCCCAGCTGATCGGCATGGACCCGGCGGTCTACCGGGCGGCCGAGGCCGCGAACCGGTGGAACGGTGACTACCGGCAGACCAAGGCGCTGGTGGAGGCGCTAGGGCTGTCGCTGCGGAAGCTGATCGGCGTGATGGGACGGGACGAGGAACTCGCCGGGCACCTGCGGTCGGCCATCGAGGGCCGCTGGAAGGCACACGTCGGAGCGGTCATCGAGATCACCACGCTGAACAAGACCCGGGTCAGCGACGCGCTGCGCACCATGCACGCGGAGTTCGCGGAGTTCTCCGAGCGCTACATGGGACACCTGGTGGCGCGCAACGACGACTCCCGGCTCAAGGAGGTCGCGGCCGAACGGTCGGCGTATCTGCGCCGACTGGCCGACCACTTCTGGGAGTTGATCGGTGAGGCCGGCGAGGCGCCGCCGTTCAACTCCCTGACCACCCACTAGTAGACGGCGCCGAGGAGCGCGGCGGGCGGGGAGGGGTGCGGGCC
>NZ_JBHWDV010000057.1:0-44067 GCF_042734445.1 Streptomyces sp. NPDC059649 | reverse complement strand
GTGTGGACTTAAAGCGAAGCAGTCCACACAACCGGCCCCGGAGGTCCGTCACCGCACCCGACACCACCCAGCCCGCCGCAGGCGCAACGGCGAGAAACAACCGCGGCGCCGCAGACAGGTACGTGGGCGGCGACGCAAAGCGCGCAACGGCGAGAAACAACCGCGGCGCCGCAGACAAAAACGTGGGCGGCGCCGCCAAGCGCAGCGGAACGGCGAGACGCCCCGCGGCGCCGCAGACAGGTACGTGGGCGGCGCCGCCAAGCGCAGCGGAACGGCGCCGCAGACAAAAACGTGGGCGGCTCAGTGGAACGTGTGCTCCGCCCCCGGGAACGTGCCCCCCACGACCTCCTCGGCGAAGGCCTTGGCCGCGCCGCCCAGCAGTTCGCGCATTTCCAGGTACTTCTTGACGAACTTGGGGACGCGGCCCGCGGTCATGCCGGCCATGTCGGTCCATACCAGGACCTGCGCGTCGCACTCCAGGCCGGCGCCGATGCCGACGGTGGGGATGTGCAGGGAGCGGGTGACCTCGGCGGCCAGTTCGGCGGGTACCGCCTCCAGGACGACCGCGAACGCGCCCGCGTCCTGTACCGACTTGGCGTCCCGCAGCAGCTGCTGGGCGGCCTCCTCGCCGCGGCCCTGGACCGGGTAGCCGCCGAAGGCATGCACCGACTGCGGGGTCAGCCCGACGTGCGCCATCACCGGGATGCCGGAGGAGACCAGCAGCTCCACCTGGTCCGCGGAGCGCTCGCCGCCCTCCAGCTTGACCGCGCCGACGCCGGCCTCCTTCACCAGCCGGGTGGCGTTGCGCAGGGCCTGGACCGGCCCTTCCTGGTACGAGCCGAACGGCAGGTCCGCGACGACGAGGGAGCGCTTGGTGCCCCGGACGACCGCCGCGGACAGGATCGTGATCTCGTCCATCGTGACCGGCACGGTGGACTCGTAACCGAGGTGACAGTTGCCCATCGAGTCGCCGACGAGCAGGACCGGGATGCCGGCCTCGTCGAAGACGGAGGCGGTCATCGCGTCGTAGGCGGTGAGCATCGGCCACTTCTCGCCGCGCTCCTTGGCGGCGGCGATGTCGCGCACGGTGATCCGGCGCGAGCTCGTTCCGCCGTAGAGGGACTTGGGCACCGGCTTCTGGGCAGGCGAAGGCTGCGTCATGGTGACGGCTCCTGTTCGTCATCTCGAGGCACCCTGACGGTGTCCCCGGACTCCCCACCATGCTGGCATGCCGCCGACACAAAGGAAAAGGGAGGGCGCACCGGGAGCCGGAACGGCACAACCGCGGGAGAGTGGGACGTACGGCCGCCCCGCCGGGGAATCCGGCCGCGGATCCGGTTTCCCTTATCAATACGGAACGGACTCGTATCGAAAAGCGTAGGGTGTCGGCATGGCCACCTCATCGACCCCACCGACCGCACCGGGCGGCCCGCCCGCCCGGCAGGTCCCCGACCGCGTGCACCGGCGACGCTGGGTGATCCTGTCCACCCTCATGCTCAGCCTGCTGATCGTGGTGCTGGACAACTCCATCCTCAACGTCGCCATGAAGACGATCGCCACACCGGCCCCGCACGGCCTCGGTGCCACCCAGAGCGAACTGGAATGGGCGATCAACGCCTACACGCTGGTCTTCGCCGGGCTGCTGTTCACCGCCGGCCTGCTCGGTGACCGGCTGGGCCGCAAGAAGACGCTGCTCTTCGGCCTGGCGGTGTTCGGCACCGGCTCGGTGCTCGCCGCGTTCGCCGGCTCGCCGACCCAGCTGATCGCCTTCCGTGCGCTCATGGGGCTGGGCGGCGCCTTCGTCATGCCGGCCACCCTCGCCATCCTCATGAACGTCTTCGAGCGCGAGGAGCAGCCCAAGGCGATCGGCATCTGGGCCGGTGGGGTCGGCCTGGCCATCGCGATCGGGCCGATCGCCGGCGGGCTGCTGCTGAACCAGTTCTGGTGGGGCTCGGTCTTCCTGGTCAACGTGCCCATCGTGCTGATCGCGCTGACCGCCATGCTGATCCTGGTGCCCGACTCCAAGGACCCCAGCCCCGGCCGGCTCGATCCGCTCGGCGTGCTGCTCTCCGTCGTGGGGCTGGTCCTGCTGGTCTACGGGATCATCAAGGGCGGCCAGCTCGCCGACTTCACCGAACCGCAGGTGATCGGCACGGTCGTGGCCGGCCTGGTGGTGCTCGCCGCGTTCGTCGTGCACCAGAAGCGCAGCGACCACCCGTCCATCGACATCAACTACTTCCGCAAGCCCGCGTTCTCCGCCGCGATCGCCGCCATCGCCCTGGTCTTCTTCTCCCTGATGGGCGTCACGTTCTTCATCGTCTTCTACGTGCAGAGCGTGCGCGGCTTCACCCCGCTCCAGGCCGGCCTGCTGCTCCTGCCGCTGGCCGCCGCCCAGATGATCTTCGCGCCGCGGGCCCGGCTGGCCGTGGACCGCTACGGCGCCCGCGCGGTGTGCACGTTCAGCATGTTCGTGGTGGCCGACACCATGCTGGGCCTGCTGCTGCTGGACGCCGACACCCCGATCTGGGTGATGGAGGCGCTGTTCTTCCTGCAGGGCGCCGGCA
This sequence comes from Streptomyces sp. NPDC059649, assembly GCF_042734445.1. Classification (NCBI taxonomy): domain Bacteria; kingdom Bacillati; phylum Actinomycetota; class Actinomycetes; order Kitasatosporales; family Streptomycetaceae; genus Streptomyces; species Streptomyces sp. NPDC059649. The sequence continues at coordinate 41,503 of NZ_JBHWDV010000057.1, read as the reverse complement.
TGGCGCACATCATGCCGCCGGTCACCGTCTCGATCATGCAGTCGCTGCCCCGCGAGAAGGCCGGCTCCGGCTCGGCGCTCAACAACGTCTTCCGGCAGGTCGGCGGCACCCTCGGCGTCGCCGTGCTGGGCTCGCTGCTGTCCACGAGCTACCGGGACCGCATCCAGGGCGTCCTCGACGCCGTGCCCGGACTGTCGCCCGGCGCCCGGCACGCGGCCGGTGAGTCGATCGAGGCCACCCTCGGCCTCGCGGACCGGATGGGCGCTCCGGGCCGGCCGCTGGTCACCGCCGCGAACGACGCCTTCATCCACGCCATGCACATCACCGCCCTCGGTTCGGCCACCGTCTCGGCCGTCGGCGCCCTGGTCGTGCTGGCCTTCCTGCCGGGCAAAATGGGACCGGCGCCGCGGTCCGCGGAGCCGCACGACGAACGGAAGGCGGGCGCAGCGCGATGAGCGGGGCGGCACGGGAGCCCGCGGCGGCGGCCGGGGCGGGGCCGGACCCGGTGGCCCCGGAGCGCCGCGGCCGGCCGCGCAGCGCCGCGGCCGACTCCGCCATCATCGAGGCCGTGCTCCGCCTGATCGAGAACGGTGCGTCCATAGGCGAGCTGTCCATGGAAGGGATCGCCCGTGAGGCCGGCGTCGGCAAGGCCACGGTCTACCGCCGCTGGCCCGGCAAGGACGCGCTGATGCTGGACGTCATGCGGTCCCTGGACGCCCCGCTCCCGCCGCTCGACGGCGACTCGGTCCGCGACGACCTGGTCTCCCTGCTGGAATTCCTCCGCCGCCGCGGCCTGGCCAAACGGGACTCCGCGCTGCTGCGCACCGTCGTCAGCCACGTCCAGGCGCACCCGGAGCTGTGGGACGAGTACCACCGCACGGTCGTCCGGGCCCGCAACGACGCGCTGCTCGCCGTGCTCCGCCGCGGCATGGCCAACGGGGAGATCCGCACCGACCGCCCCGTCGACACCCTCGCCGACCTCTTCGTCGGCCCGATGCTGTCGCGGGTGGTCCTCCACCAGTGGAAGGACCTGCCCGAGGGGCTGGCCGAGGACATCGTCGACATGGTCCTCGACGGCGTACGTCCCCGCCCGCAGGCCGCGGCGGGCTGAGCGGTCCCGGGCCGAGGGGTGGTGTCCGGGGCCGTCCCCAGGGTCGTCCGGGCCCCGGAAAGCCCGCGCCATATGACCGGACCGTGCCCGTTCTGTCACAGCCGTGGTCACGGACCCCATGACCGGAACCCCGCCCCGCGACACCACCGTCCTCACCTCCGAAGAGCGCGCGGCACGGCCCGGCGCGAATCTAAGAAACCGCATTACGGCCATCACCTAGGGTCGGTGATCACGGGTGACAGCACCGGAGCAAGGCAGTGAGGACAGCGGAATGGCGCAGGCATACATGACGGAGCCGGAGCAGGGGCGGGGTCCCGAGGGTGCCGTTTCCCGGGCCGGACGCCTGCGGAACTGGTGGCGCCCGGACGGGATGTGGCGGCGCGGCATCGTGCTCGCGGTGCTGGCGGTCGTACTCGGACTGCTGATGTTCCTGCACGCCCGGGTGCCCAACGACGTGGGGAACCTGGGCAGCCTGCTGGAGACCTTCCTGCCGTGGCTCGGCCTGGGCATCGCGCTGCTGCTGCTCGCCGCGGTCCTGCGCCGCTCCGCGACCGCCCTGGTCGCCCTGGTCCTGCCGGTCTTCGCCTGGGTGAACCTCTTCGCCGGCCAGCTCACGGACAAGGCCGGCACCGGCGGCAACGTCACCGTCGTCACCCACAACGTCAACGCCGACAACCCGGACCCGGCGGCCACCGCCCGGGACATCGTGGACTCCGGCGCGGACGTCGTCGCCCTGGAGGAGCTGACCGGCAACGCCCTGCCCACGTACCGGAAGGGGCTGGCGAAGGCGTACCCGTACCACACCGTCCAGGGCACGGTCGGCCTCTGGAGCAAGCTGCCGCTGAGCGACGCCCGGCCGGTGGACATCAAGATGGGCTGGGTCCGCGCGCTGCGCGCCACCGTCACCGCCACCGACGGCCGGCAGTTCGGCGTCTACGTCGCCCACCTGCCGTCGGTCCGGGTCAAGGTCGAGGCCGGCTTCACCGCCAACCAGCGCGACGGCAGCGCCGAGGCGCTGGGCGAGGCGATCGCCGCCGACCCGGTCAAGAAGGTCATGCTGCTCGGCGACCTCAACGGCACCATGAACGACCGCTCGCTGGCCCCGGTCACCTCGCAGATGCGCTCCGCCCAGGGCGCCGCCGGCGACGGCTTCGGCTTCAGCTGGCCGGCCGCCTTCCCGATGGCCCGGATCGACCAGATCATGATGAAGGGCATGGACCCGGTCAAGGCGTGGGTGATGCCCTCGACCGGCAGTGACCACCTCCCGGTCGCGGCCTCGGTCAAGATCTGACGGTCGACGCGGCCCCGTAACGTCCCGTTCCCCCGCTGGAATACTGGGCCTGGGAGACTTTGTTCCGTAAGCGAACTTAAGAGACCGTAGTAGTCCGTGCGTCCTGCCGGCCCGGCAGGACGCACGGCCGCGTCTCCCGCTCCCCGCACGCACGGAACCCGTCCCCGAAAGGCCTCCCATGCCCTTGGCTCTGCTCGCCCTCGCGATCTCGGCCTTCGGTATCGGCACCACGGAATTCGTGATGATGGGCCTGCTGCCCAACGTCGCGGACGACCTCGGCACCTCGGTGCCCACCGCCGGCTACCTCGTCTCCGCCTACGCCCTCGGCGTCGTCATCGGCGCCCCGCTGCTGACCGCCCTCGGCTCCCGCATCCCGCGCAGGCGGATGCTCGTCCTGCTCATGGCCGTCTTCACGGTCGGCAACCTGGCCTCCGCGCTCGCCCCCACCTTCGGGCTGCTGATCGCCGGCCGGCTGCTGGCCGGTCTTCCGCACGGCGCCTTCTTCGGCGTCGGCGCGGTGGTCGCCGCCCGGCTCGTCCGCGAGGGCCGCCAGGCCCGCGCGGTGGCCACCATGTTCCTCGGCCTGACCATCGCCAACATCGTCGGCGTGCCCGCCGCCACCCTCCTCGGCCAGCGGCTCGGCTGGCGCGCCACCTTCCTCATCGTGGCCGCCATCGGGCTGATCGCCATGGCCTCGCTGGCCCGGCTGATCCCGCCGCTGCCCGCCGAGGAACGCACCGGCCTGGCCCGCGAACTGCGTGCGCTCGGCGACCGCCAGGTCCTCCTCGGCCTGCTGACCACGGTCTTCGGCTTCGCCGGCATCTTCGCCGTCTACAGCTATCTGGCCTCGATGATGACCGAGGTCACCGGCCTCGCCGAGGGCTCGGTCCCGCTCGTGCTCGCCCTCTTCGGCATCGGCATGACCCTCGGCGCGCTCGCGGCCGGCCCGCTCACCGACCGCGCGCTGCGCCCCACCCTCTACGGTTCCCTGGCGGCGCTGGCCCTGGTCCTTGCGGCCCTGCACTTCACCGCCCCGGTGGCGTGGGCGGCCATGGTCACCGTCGTCCTCGTCGGCGCGATCGGCTTCCTGACCACCACACCCCTCCAGATGCTGGTCATGAACAAGGCCCACCAGGCCCCCACCCTGGCCGCCGCCTCCAACCAGTCCGCCTTCAACCTCGCCAACGCGGGCGGCGCCTGGGTCGGCGGACTGGCCCTCGCGGCCGGCTGGGGCTGGACCTCCCCGGCCCTGGTCGGCGCCGTCCTGGCCGCCCTCGGCCTGGCCGTCGCGGTGACCGCCGGCCTGCTGGACCGGGCCCCGCACGACCCCTCGCGCATCGTGGCCCGCAGCGACGGCGCCCCGACCCCGGCCGCAGCGGCCGCCCGGACCGGCGGCGGGTCGTAACCGGCCGGCCGGATGGGGATGACCGGCCGCCGCGCGGGCCCTCAGCGGCCCTCGCGCCAGTGGTTGGTGATCGGCAGCCGGCGGTCCTTGCCGAAGCCCTTGGCGGAGATCTTGGGGCCCGGCGGGTACTGCCGGCGCTTGTACTCGGCGTGGTCCACCATCCGCAGCACCCGGGTGACCAGCGCGGCGTCATAGCCCTGGGCGACGATGTCGGCGTGGCCGCGGTCCCGGTCGACGTAGAGCTCCAGGATCCCGTCCAGGACGTCGTAGTCGGGCAGTGAGTCGGTGTCGACCTGGCCGGGGCGGAGCTCCGCGCTCGGCGGCTTGGTGAGGGTGTGTTCCGGGATCGGCGGGGTCCGGCCGCGGTCCGCGGCGGCCTGGTTGCGCCAGCGGGCCAGCTCGTAGACCACGGACTTGTAGACGTCCTTGATGGGGCCGTAGCCGCCCACCGAGTCCCCGTAGAGCGTCGAATAGCCGCAGGCCAGCTCGGACTTGTTGCCGGGGGCGAGGACCAGGTGGCCCTCCTGGTTGGAGATCGCCATCAGGGTCGTACCGCGCAGCCGGGACTGGAGGTTCTCCTCCGCGAGACCGGAGAGACCGAGCGAGTCCATGTAGGCGTCGAACATCGGCCCGATCGGGACGGTACGGAACGCCAGCCCGGTCCGGCGGGCGAGCTCGGCCGCGTCGGTGAGCGAGTGCTCGGAGGAGTAGCGCGACGGCATCGCCACCGCGTGGACGTGCGCGGCACCCAGCGCGTCACAGGCGAGGGTGGCGACCAGCGCCGAGTCGATGCCCCCGGAGAGGCCGACCACGACGCTCGAGAAGCCGTTCTTGGCGACGTACGCGCGCAGGCCGACGACCAGCGCGGTGTAGATCTCCTCCAGGTCGACGAGGCGCTCGGCCTCCCCGCCGGGGCTCTCGGGCGGGTACGCCGGCAGCGGGTCGGCGGAGAGCACGAGGTGGTCCACGCGCAGCCCGTCGTCCAGGACGCCGGCCGGCGGCTCCGGCGCCGCCGCGGGCAGGTCCAGGTCGACCAGCACACAGCCCTCCGCGAACTGCGGCGCCCGCGCGATCACCCCGCCGTCCTTGTCCACCACGATCGAGTCGCCGTCGAAGACCAGCTCGTCCTGGGCGCCGATCATGGCGAGGTAGGCCGTGGTGCAGCCGGCCTCCTGCGCCCGCTTGCGCACCAGCTCCAGCCGGGTGTCGTCCTTGTCCCGCTCGTACGGGGAGGCGTTGACGGACAGCAGCAGCCCGGCCCCCGCACTGCGGGTCGCCGGCACCCGGCCGCCGTCCTGCCACAGGTCCTCGCAGATGGCCAGCGCGATGTCGATGCCGTGCAGCCGGACGACGGGCAGCGTGTCGCCGGGCACGAAGTAGCGGAACTCGTCGAAGACGCCGTAGTTGGGCAGGTGGTGCTTGGCGAAGGAGAGCGCGACCGCGCCGCGGTGCAGCACCGCGGCGGCGTTCTGCGGGGCGCCGGCCGGGCGTCCGTAGCGCGGCCGGTCCTGCTCGCAGCGGTCGAGATAGCCGACGACGACGGGGAGTTCGCCCAGCCCCTCGTCGGCCAGCCGGCCGGCCAGCGCCCGCAGCGCGGCCCGGCTCGCCTCGACGAACGACGGGCGCAGCGCCAGGTCCTCGACGGGGTAGCCGGTGAGCGCCATCTCGGGGAACGCGACGAGGTGGGCGCCCTGGTCGGCGGCGTGCCGGGTCCAGCGCACGATCGTCTCGGCGTTCTGCGCGAGGTCGCCGACGCAGGAATCGATCTGATTGAGGGCGAGGCGGAGTTGAGGCACCCCGCCAGTGTAATCGTCTTTCTGACGCAATGTGGGGGAGAGGGGCGGAAGAGGCGGGTGGAGGGAGCCGGGCCGGCGTCCGGGGGTCGGGCACCGGCCGCCCGTCCGTGCCCTACGAGCGGTAGCCCAGGATCGTCATCATCCCCGACTCCGAGTGGTAGATGTTGTGGCAGTGGACCATCCACAGCCCCGGGTTGTCGGCGTCGAAATCGACCGCGAGCCGCCGCCCCGGCAGCATGATCGTGGTGTCCTTCCGGGGCCCGCCGTGCGGCAGCGCGAAGTGGTGCCCGTGCAGATGCATCGGATGCCACATCCGGGTGTGGTTGCGGAAGACGATCCGCACCCGCTCACCTTCCCGCACCGGATAGCGCTGGTACGGGGTGTACGGCCGGCCGTTGATCGCCCAGTTGTAGCGGGCCATGTTGCCGGTGAGGGTCATGTCGATGACGCGGTCGGGGCGGCGCGAGGTGAGCCGTGCGGAGGGGGCCGCCTTCAGGCGGTCCGCGGTCATCAGCCTGCCGCGCAGTTCCTCGGGCCGGTCGGACGGGCCGGGCGCGGCGCCGCTCCCGGTCCGCAGCACCGCCAGCGCGGAACGGTTCCGCTTGCCCTCGGCGAGCGCGGTCAGCGGGAACGCGCCGTCCTTGGCGGTGACCAGGACGTCATAGCGCTCGCCCACGCCGAGCAGCAGCGCGTCCGTCTTGGCGTGCCGTACGGGGAAGCCGTCGGTGTGGGTCACGGTCATCCGGTGGCCGCCCAGCGCGACCCGGTACGACGTGTCCCCGCCCGCGTTGATGATCCGGATCCGGATCCGGTCGCCGGGCCGGGCACGGAAGGTGTGTGGATGCCGGGCGGTACGGCCGTTGATGAGGTGCAGCGGGTGGTCCACCGAGCCCGGGTCGCCCCAGAGCCGCCGCCGCCCGCCGAACGGCCGCCGCGACGATCCGTGGTGGTGGCCGTGGTGGCGCTCGTGGTCTCCCTTGTGGCGCCCGTGCCGGCGGTCGTGCCGGTCGTCGTGCTCATCGTGCTCGTCGTGCTCGTCGTGTCCGTGGTCGTCGTGGCCGCCGCGGGTGTCGGTCCCGCCGCCGCCCTTCCCGTCGTCCCCCATGCCCATGCCCATGGCGCCCATGTGGCCCATACCGCCGCCGTGCCGGCCCGCGCGCTTGAGGAAGCCGGCCAGGACCGCGTCCGGGGTGTGGCCGTCGATCCCGTCGATCCAGTCGTCGATCAGGACGACCCACTCCCGGTCGTACGAGAGCGGTTCCCGGGGGTCCTCGACGATCAGCGGCGCGTACAGCCCGCGGTCCAGCTGCACGCCGACGTGCGGATGCAGCCAGTGCGTACCGGGCTGGGTGACCATCAGGCGGTAGTCGTAGGAGCCGCCGGGCCGGCAGGCCCGCTGGGTGAGGTCCGGGACGCCGTCCATGTCGTTGCGCACGTGCAGCCCGTGCCAGTGGAGGGTGGTGGACTGCGGCAGGTGGTTGTGGAGGGTCAGCGCGATCCGCTCGCCCGCGGTGACCCGGATCTCCTTGCCCGGCAGCTCATCGCCGTACGCCCAGGTCCTGACGGTCCGGCCGCCGCCGAGCTCCAGCCGGGTCGGCGCGGCGGTCAGGGTGAAGTGCCGGGTGGGTCCCGAGCCGCGCCTGCGTTCGCAGTCGGCCACCTCGCGGCCGCCCGGGACCACATAGCCCCGCGGGGGCTTCCCGCTGGAGCCACCGCCGCCGTGGGAGCCGTGGGTGCCATGGGCGTCATGCGTGCCATGGGAATCGTGGGAGCCGTGCCCGTCATGGTCCTTGTGGGTGCCATGAGGTCGCGGGCTGCCGGGGGAGCCGTGGTAGCCGTGCGAGCCGGGGGACTCGGGGGGCCGGCGGGAGGGGTGGGGGCCGTACGGACGGGCCTTGACGTCCGGGCCGGAAGCGGTGTCCGACGCACCGCAGGCGGCCAGCAGCCCGCTGCCGGCGACCGCGGCCCCCGCACCGAGCAGGGCGCGCCGCGAGGGCGTGCGCGAAGCGGCGGGCCGGGCATCACCCGGCGCTTCGGACCGGCCTTCGGACCGGCCTTCCGACGGGCCTTCTGACCGGTCTTCCGGCCGTACGCCCGAGGGGCCTTCCGACGGGCCTTCCGACGGGCCGTCCGAGGGGCCGTCGGACAGGTCACCGGTCGGGTCATCGTGCAGGGCAGGGCGCTGCGATTCGTGCATGGAAGAGAGCACCTCGAAACGGTGTGGGTGGGAGCAAGGTCGGCTGCGGGTCGGCTGGCGGGGTTCCGCCGCGAACTCCGGGGACGTCGGTGGCGGGGCGCGCTACCGGGCGCGCGGCACCGACGAGGGGGTGAGGAGTATGTGACGCGGCGGCGCAGATATCGGCCACCGGACGGACAGCAGACCCGCGCGTACCGGCCCCGTGCACCGCGGCAGCGGGCCGCACCAAGCGGCGGCGGCCGTGCCCTGTGCACGCATTGCGGACCTCCCGACGAGGGTGGCGGACACCGGAGGGCGCCGCCGGTTCGCACCCTACCCCCGAGGGGTATGACCCTCCACCGCAGCGCCGCCGAACGGGGCGTCGCCCGCCTATCCTTGGCCTTCCCGCCCCACCGGCGGGCCCCGGGGCACCTCCGGCGCGGCCGGGGACCCCCGTATGGCCGGCCGGTTCCGCCCGAGCACCTGGATGTCCGTGACCGGTACCCGTCCTCCCGCCGCCGCTACCGCGCGCCGCCGCCGGATGGCCGCCGTCCTGCTGTTGCTCGGCGCCGCCGCCTGCACCGCCCGGGTCCTGGAACCGGTGCTCACCACCGGCCCCGATCCGGTACGCGCCCACGTCAGCGAACTCGCCGCCGCCGACCGGCCGCTCCTGCTGATCGCGCTCTCCCCGGTGCTGCTCGCACTCCGCGTGGCCCGGCACGACCGGGCGGTCCGCACCGAACCCGTCACCGAGGTGAAGGAGATCCCCCACCGATGAGCAGCCACCGCCTCCCCACCCCCGGCCGGTTCGTGCGCGTCGACGGGGTGCCGCTGCACGTCGTGACGGAGGGCACCGGCCCGCTGTGCGTACTCAGCGGCGGCCTCGGCATGGCGTGGTTCGACTGGGACGCGGTCGCCGCACTGCTCGCCCCGTACCGCACCGTCGTCCGCTTCGACCGCCCCGGCCTCGGGCTCAGTGCCCCGGCCCCCGCGCCGCCCGCCCTGGCCGCCGAGGCGGACCGGATCGCCCGGCTCCTCGACGGGCTCGGCCACGACGGACCGGCCACCGTCGTCGGCCACTCCCTCGCCGGGTTCCACGCCGAGGCGTTCGCCCGGCTGCACCCGGACCGCTGCGACGGAGTCGTCCTCGTCGACGGCAGCATCGAGGAGGACCCACGGCCCCGGCTGCCGCGTGCGGTGCGGACGGCCTGGGCGGGCGGCGTGGCCGGGGCGCTGTCGGCGGCCGGTCTGCCGCGCGCCCTGGGCCCGGTCGCCCGCCGCCTGGTGGGCCGTGCCTCCACGGTCGGCAGCCATCCGCCGCACCCCTGGGAGCGGGCCGGCTACCGCACCAGCCGGGTCGCCCGGGCCTGCGTCCTGGAGAACGCCACCTACCCCTACCAGGCCGCCGACCTCGTCGCCCTGCGCCGGGACCGCCCGATGCCGTCCGTCCCGGTGACCGTCCTCGCGGCCTACGACGGCAGCGAGACCGCCGGACGGCTGCGCTGGCTGGAGCGGCAGCGGGCGCTCGCCGCCGAACTCGGCGGACGGTTCGCGGTCGCCGCGCCCGCGGGTCACCTGGTGATGGCCGACGTCCCGGAATCCGTGGCCCGCGCGGTCCTGGACCTCACCGACACCGGCCGGGACGTCACCCGGCTCCCGTAGATCCCCCGCGGCCCTCCCCGCGCGATCACCCCTCGCGCACCACCCGGAACCGTCGGCGACCGGTGCGGAACGGCCCCCTCAACGGCTGGTCAACGGCCCTTCAGGGCGGCTTCAAGAGTGGACCAAGCGGCCCGATTGCCGCCGCCGGCCGCGCTGAGCTTGCTCGCCGCGGGAAAGGATGCGGGAAGGGAGCGGAACGGGGGTTACGGGTCGGCGGTTCTGGTTCAGGCCAAGGGTGCGTAATGTGACGGTAACCCCCTCACGTGATACTGGTTGCCACGCACGTCGTTCGACGTACGTGGACAGGCCGATTGACCTGCAAGGATTGGTGACCCATGGACAAGCAGCAGGAGTTTGTGCTCCGGACGCTGGAAGAGCGCGACATCCGCTTCGTCCGGCTGTGGTTCACCGATGTGCTCGGGTTCCTCAAGTCGGTGGCGGTGGCGCCCGCCGAGCTGGAGCAGGCCTTCGACGAGGGCATCGGTTTCGACGGGTCGGCCATCGAAGGGTTCGCCCGGGTGTACGAATCCGACATGATCGCCAAGCCGGACCCCGGCACCTTCCAGATCCTGCCCTGGCGCGCCGAGGCCCCCGGCACCGCCCGGATGTTCTGCGACATCCTGATGCCCGACGGCTCGCCCTCGTACGCCGACCCCCGGTACGTCCTCAAGCGGATCCTGGCGAAGACCTCCGACCTCGGCTTCACCTTCTACACCCACCCCGAGATCGAGTTCTTCCTGCTCAAGGACAAGCCCGTGGACGGCTCCCGGCCGATCCCCGGCGACTCCTCCGGCTACTTCGACCACACCCCGCAGAACGTCGGCATGGACTTCCGCCGCCAGGCGATCACCATGCTGGAGTCGATGGGCATCTCGGTGGAGTTCAGCCACCACGAGGGCGCCCCCGGCCAGCAGGAGATCGACCTGCGCTACGCCGACGCGCTCTCCACCGCCGACAACATCATGACCTTCCGGCTGGTCATGAAGCAGGTCGCGCTGGAGCAGGGCGTCCAGGCGACCTTCATGCCCAAGCCGTTCTCGGAGTACCCCGGCTCCGGCATGCACACCCACCTCTCCCTCTTCGAGGGCGACCGCAACGCCTTCCACGAGTCCGGCGCGGAGTACCAACTCTCCAAGGTGGGCCGGTCGTTCATCGCCGGACTGCTCAAGCACGCCGGCGAGATCTCCGCCGTCACCAACCAGTGGGTGAACTCCTACAAGCGCATCTGGGGCGGCACCAACCGCACCGCCGGCGCCGGCGGCGAGGCCCCGTCGTACATCTGCTGGGGCCACAACAACCGCTCCGCGCTGATCCGCGTCCCGATGTACAAGCCCGGCAAGATGGGCTCGACCCGGGTCGAGGTCCGCTCCATCGACTCCGGCGCCAACCCCTACCTCACCTACGCCGTCCTGCTCGCCGCCGGCCTCAAGGGCATCGAGGAGGGCTACGAGCTGCCGGCCGGCGCCGACGACGACGTCTGGGCGCTGACCGACTCCGAGCGCCGGGCGATGGGCATCGAGCCGCTGCCGCAGAACCTCGGCGAGGCCATCGAGCTCATGGAGCGCAGCGAACTCGTCGCCGAAACCCTCGGCGAGCACGTCTTCGACTTCTTCCTCCGCAACAAGAAGCAGGAGTGGGAGGAGTACCGCTCCGAGGTCACCGCCTTCGAACTGCGCAAGATGCTGCCCGTGCTCTGAGCCACCGCGCCACCGAGAGGCTGGACCATGGCACTACCCGCTCCGCAGGGACGGCGGAGCAGCACCTTCTCCCGGCTGCTGAAACACGGGTTCACCGACCCCTCGGCGGCCGGGGAACTGCTGGACGCTCCCGAACTCGCCGCCGTCCGCGACGACTCGGTCCTCCTGGAGGCGTTCGGTGCCACCGCCGACCCGGACCTGGCCCTGCGCGGTCTGGTCCGGCTGGCGGAGGCGCTGCCGGAGGACGAGCGCCAGGCGCTGCTGAGCACCCTCGTCGCCGCGAAACCGCTGCGTGACCGGCTGCTGGGCGTGCTGGGCGCCTCCGAGGCGCTCGCCGACCACCTCGCCCGCCACCCCGGCGACTGGCGGTCGCTGGTCACCTACGAGTCGGTCGATCTGCACCCGACCACCCCCGAGTTCGAGCAGGCCCTCGCCGAGGGCATCTGGGGCGAGCAGGGCACCGGCCGGTCCCGCGCCGACGCGCTGCGCGCCGCCTACCGCCGGGCCCTGCTCGGCATCGCCGCCCGCGACGTGTGCGGCACGACCGACGTCGCCGAGGCCGCCGCGGAACTCGCCGACCTGGCCACCGCCACCGTCCGCGCCGCCCTGCAGATCTCCTACGAAGAGGCGCCCGGCGACGCCGCGGTGTGCCGGCTGGCCGTCATCGGCATGGGCAAATGCGGCGGCCGGGAGCTGAACTACGTCTCCGACGTCGACGTCATCTTCGTCGCCGAGGCCAAGGACGGCGTCGACGAGGCCAAGGCACTGCAGGCCGCGACCCGGCTCGCCGCCCGGATGATGCGGCTGTGTTCGGACAACACCGTCGAGGGCACCATCTGGCCGGTCGACGCCAACCTGCGCCCCGAGGGCCGCAACGGCCCACTGGTGCGCACCCTCAGCAGCCACCTCGCCTACTACCAGCGCTGGGCCAAGACCTGGGAGTTCCAGGCGCTGCTCAAGGCCCGCCCGATGGCCGGCGACCTCGGCCTCGGCCAGGAGTACGTCGACGCGCTCGCCCCGATGGTGTGGGAGGTGGCCGAACGCGACAACTTCGTCTCCGACGTCCGCCAGATGCGCCGCCGGGTCGTCGAGAACATCCCCGTCGCGCAGGTCGAACGTGAACTCAAGCTCGGCCCCGGCGGTCTGCGCGACGTCGAATTCGCCGTCCAGCTCCTGCAGTTGGTGCACGGCCGCAGCGACGCCACCCTGCGCAGCTCCACCACCCTGGACGCGCTGGCCGCCCTCGCGGCCGGCGGGTACGTAGGACGTCAGGACGCCGCCGCCCTGGACGCCGCCTACCGCTTCCTGCGCACCCTCGAACACCGCATCCAGCTCTTCCGCCTCCGCCGCACCCACCTGATGCCCGAGGACGAGGGCGAACTGCGCCGCCTGGCACGGTCGTTGGGGCTGCGCACCGAGCCGGTCGACACCCTCCGCAGGGAGTGGAAGTGGCACGCCAGGGAAGTGCGCCGACTGCACGAGAAGCTCTTCTACCGCCCCCTGCTCGATGCCGTCGCCCATCTGGAGCCCGGCGAGGCCCGGCTGTCGGCCAAGGCCGCCGGCCACCGCCTCGAGGCACTCGGCTACGCCGACCCGGTGGCCGCGCTGCGCCACCTGGAGGCCCTGGCCTCCGGCGTGACCCGTAAGGCCGCCATCCAACGGACCCTGCTCCCGGTGCTGCTCGCCTGGTTCGCGGACTCCGCCGACCCGGACGCCGGACTGCTCAACTTCCGCAAGGTCTCCGACGCCCTCGGCAAGACCCCCTGGTACCTCCGGCTGCTGCGCGACGAGGGCGCGGCCGCCGAGAACCTCGCCCGGGTCCTGTCGGCCGGCCGCCTCGCTCCCGACCTGCTCCTGCGCGCCCCCGAGGCGGTCGCCCTGCTCGGCGCCACGGACGGCCTCCAGCCGCGCACCCGCGCCGCCCTGGAACAGGAGGTGCTGGCCGCGGTCGGCCGCGCGGACGGTGCGGAGGCGGCGGTCGCGGCGGCCCGCGGGGTGCGCCGCCGGGAGATGTTCCGCACCGCCGCGGCCGACGTGATCGGCGCCTACGGCACGGAGTTCAGCCCCGCCGACACCGACCACGGCCACTCCGTCGACGCGGTCGGCTCCGCGCTCTCCGACCTCAACGCCGCCACCCTCGCCGGTGCGCTGCGCGCCGCGGTCCGCGCACAGTGGGGCGAGACCCTGCCCACCCGCTTCACGGTGATCGGCATGGGCCGCTTCGGCGGCCACGAGCTGAGCTACGGCTCGGACGCCGACGTCCTCTTCGTCCACGAACCCCGCGAGGGCGCCGACGAACAGGAAGCCGCCAAGGCCGCCCACGCGGTCGCCAACGAGATGCGCCGGCTGCTCCAACTCCCCTCCTCCGACCCGCCGTTGCTCATCGACGCGGATCTCCGCCCGGAGGGCCGCACCGGCCCGCTCGTACGCACCCTCGCCTCCTACGCGGCCTACTACCGCCGCTGGTCCCTGGTCTGGGAGTCCCAGGCCCTCCTCCGCGCCGAGCCCGTGGCCGGCGACACCGACCTCGGCCGGCGCTTCATCGAACTGATCGACCCGCTGCGCTATCCGGCCGAGGGCCTGGGCGACGAGGCGGTGCGCGAGATCCGCAAGCTCAAGGCCCGGATGGAGTCCGAACGACTGCCCCGCGGCGCGGACCCCACCACTCACGCCAAACTGGGCCGCGGCGGCCTGAGCGACGTCGAGTGGACGGTCCAGCTGCTCCAGATGCAACACGGCTGGGAGGTCCCCGGCCTGCGCACCACCCGCACCCGCGAGGCGCTGGCCGCCGCCCACGCGGCCGGCCTGATCGCCACGGAGGACGCCCAGATACTGGACGAGGCATGGGTCCTGGCGGCCCGGGTCCGCAACGCGGTGATGCTCGTACGGGGCCGCCCCGGCGACACGTTCCCGGTCGACGGCCGCGAACTCGCCGCGGTCGGCCGCTACCTCGGCTACGAGGACGGCCTCAGCCGCCGCCCCTCCGAAAACTCCCGCCCCGGCGAGGCGAGCGGCCGCAGCGGCGAAATGATCGACGACTACCGCCGCATCACCCGCCGCGCAAGAAGCGTCGTCGAACGACTCTTCTATGGAGCCCCCACGTAGTCACCGTTCCGCTGCGCTTTGCGGCGCCGCGTACGTACTTGGCCGTCCCGCCGCGGGGCTCGCTCGCCGTTGCGCGCTTTGCGGCGCCGCGTACGTTGTCGGCTGTCCCGCCGCGGGTCATCTCGCCGTTGCGCCTGGCGGCGGGCGTGGTGTTTTTGGGTGCGGTGACAGCCCTACGGACTTCGTCCTCCGGTCTGTCCCCTCCCGTTGGTGGGTGGAAAGGGGTGAGTGGGGGTGGGCGTTGTTGTTCGGCGGTGGGGCGGTGTCTCGTGTTGTGCGCGTTGTGCGGTGTCGGGAATATCGCCCCGGCTCGTCGAGTTGTGGCCCGCAAGGGGCGCTCGTATCCCTTACGGGATCTGTTCGGTCCCGCCCTTAAGGGAACCCCCCACGCCCGCCCCCACCGTCCTTAACTTCCCCCCAACGGGAGGGGACGGGCCGGAGGGGCCGGTTGTGTGGACGTAAAGCGAAGCAGTCCACACAACCGGCCCCGGAGGACCGTCACCGCACCCAACAGAACCCAGCCCGCCGCAGGCGCAACGGCGAGAAACAACCGCGGCGCCGCAGACAGGTACGTGGGAGGCGCCGCAAAGCGCAACGGCGAGAAACCACCGCGGCGCCGCAGACCCGTACGTACGAGGCGCCGCAAAGCGCAACGGCGAGCAACAACCACGGCGGGACGGACAGGTACGTGGGAGGCGCCGCCAAGCGCAGCGGAACGTCAGACGGCAACGTGGGGAGCAAGCCGATGCGGCAACGTGCCGAACCAGAGGCCCGCGAGGCTGAAGCCGAAGCCCAGGCAGAGGACGCCGCCCAGTGCGTCCAGCCAGAAGTGGTTGGCGGTCGAGACGATGACCAGCAGTGTCATGCTGGGGTAGAGAAGACCCAGCGCCTTGGCCCATACCGGCTTCGCGAGCATCGCGATCGTGATGCCGCACCACAGCGACCAGCCGATGTGCATCGACGGCATCGCCGCGTACTGGTTGGACATCGAGGCGAGGTTGCCGGACGCCATCGAGCCCCAGGTGCCGTGGTCGATGAGGGTGTCGATGAAGTCGCCGCCCGGCATCAGCCGGGGCGGCGCCAGCGGATAGAAGTAGTAGCCGATCAGCGCGACGCCGGTGGTGGCGAACAGGGCCAGCCGGGCCGCGGCGTAGCGGCCCGGGTGCCAGCGGTAGAGCCAGACCAGCACCCCGATCGTGACGATGAAGTGCAGCGTCGCGTAGTAGTAGTTCATCGTCACGATCAGCCAGGTCACCGAGTTCACCGCATGATTGACGGTGTGCTCGACGGCGATGCCGAGGGAGTGCTCGGCCTGCCAGATCCAGTCCGCGTTCCGCAGTGCCTTCGCCTTCTGCTCCGGTACCGCGTTGCGGATCATCGAGTAGATCCAGTAGCTGACCGCGATCAGCAGGATCTCGAACCAGAGCCGGGGTGCGCGAGGAGTGCGCAGGCGGGCCAGTCGGCCCTCTTCCACCGGCGGGTCCGCTCGGTCCCCCTTGGGTGGCGGGGTGGTCGGCAGGCCGTCCAGAGTCCTCGTCAGCGCATCACCCATAGGCAGACAGTCTGCCAGAAAGGGGCGTGTCGCCGATCATCCTTCGGTCGGGTATTCGACCCGCCGTATCGCACTTGAGACGGACGCGCGGCCCCCGCCGTTCTCAGGGGCGGACCCTGGGACGTCCCTCAGAAGGCCGCTCCGGCGGGCCATGAGACGGTCCCTCAGGAAGACCCCGAGAGGGTCCGTCCGGCGGGCCACGAGACGGTCCGTCAGGTGGCGCGCAGTGGCTTGGGGATGCGGGCCGTCTTCGGGACGGATGCGGTCGAGCCGCGGACCACCAGCTCGGGGTGGAAGACGAACTCGCTGTGCGGCGCCGGGGTGCCGCCGACCTCCTCCAGCAGGGCCCGTACGGCCGCCTGCCCCATCGCCGTGACCGGCTGCCGGATGGTGGTCAGCGGCGGGTCGGTGAAGGCGATCAGCGGGGAGTCGTCGAAGCCGACGACGGAGATGTCGCGCGGGACGTCCAGCCCGCGTTGCCGGGCCGCCCGGATCGCGCCGAGCGCCATCATGTCGCTGGCGCAGACGATCGCGGTCGCGCCCCGCTCGATCAGCGCGCTCGCCGCGGCCTGCCCGCCCTCCAGGGTGTAGAGGGAGTGCTGGATGTACGGCTCCGCCTCGGCCGGGCCGATCTGCAGTCGCTCCTGCATGGCGCGGACGAAGCCCTCGATCTTGCGCTGGACGGGTACGAAGCGCTTGGGGCCGAGTGCCAGCCCGATCCGCCGGTGGCCCAGCGCGGCGAGGTGGGTGACGGCCAGGTCCACCGCGGCCCGGTCGTCGGGGGAGACGAACGGTGCCTGGACCTTGTCGGAGAAGCCGTTGATCAGGACGAACGGCACGCCCTGGCCGCGCAGCTGCTCGTAGCGCTGCATGTCGGCGGAGGTGTCGGCGTGCAGCCCGGAGACGAAGATGATGCCGGCCACCCCGCGGTCGACCAGCATCTCGGTCAGCTCGTCCTCCGTCGAGCCGCCCGGGGTCTGCGTCGCGAGCACCGGGGTGTAGCCCTGGCGGGTCAGTGCCTGCCCGATGACCTGGGCGAACGCCGGGAAGATCGGGTTCTCCAGCTCGGGTGTGATCAGCCCGACCAGGCCCGCGCTGCGCTGCCGCAGCCGTACCGGGCGTTCGTAGCCCAGCACGTCGAGGGCGGCCAGCACGGACTGGCGGGTGGTGGCGGAGACACCGGGCTTCCCGTTGAGAACCCGGCTGACGGTGGCCTCGCTGACACCCGCCTGCGCTGCGATGTCTGCCAGCCGGGCGGTCATGGATGGGACCTTACCGTCCGGCTGTCGGATTGCCCACCAGGTGTAGCGGTCACCGGGTTGCCCACCAGGTGCAGCTGTCCCCGGGCAGTGCGGCCGTCGTGCCGTTGACGGCCACCGGGGCGCTGGACAGCAGAGGAGAGCCGGGGAGCGGGATCCCGATCTCGTGACCGAGGGTGTTCACGGTGCACAGCATGCCGGGGCGGGCGATGGCGAGCACCCCGTCGGGGGCGTCCTGCCAGCGCATCTCCCCGTCGCCCAGTCCCGGCAGCTCGCGCCGCAGGGAGAGCGCGGTGCGGTAGAGCTCCAGGGTGGACGACGGGTCGCCGGTCTGGGCGGCGACGGTCAGGGCGCGCCAGTCGGCGGGCTGCGGCAGCCAGCTGCCGCCCGGCCCGAAGCCGTACGGCGGGGCCTCGCCGGACCAGGGGAGCGGGACCCGGCAGCCGTCCCGGAAGCCGTCCTGGCCGCTCGTCCCGAAGGCGTGGCCGCGGAAGAACGCCGGGTCCTGGCGTGCCTCGTCGGGCAGGTCGGTGACCTCGGGCAGGCCCAGTTCCTCGCCCTGGTAGAGGTACGCGGAGCCGGGCAGGGCCAGCAT
This sequence comes from Streptomyces sp. NPDC059649, assembly GCF_042734445.1. Taxonomy (NCBI): domain Bacteria; kingdom Bacillati; phylum Actinomycetota; class Actinomycetes; order Kitasatosporales; family Streptomycetaceae; genus Streptomyces; species Streptomyces sp. NPDC059649. Next base: position 23,854 of record NZ_JBHWDV010000057.1, on the reverse strand, counting down.
CAGCAGGGTGGCGGCGCGGGCCCGGGCGAGGCCGCCGCCGAGGCGGGTGGTGTGCCGGACCACGTCGTGGTTGGAGAGCACCCAGGTCGTGGGGGCGCCGACCGACGTGGTGGCGGCGAGCGAGGCGTCGATGACCCGGCGCAGCGCGTCGGCCCGCCAAGGGGTGTTCAGGAACTGGAAGTTGAAGGCCTGGTGGAGTTCGTCGGGGCGGACGTAGAGCGCCAGCCGTTCGGGGGTGGGGGCCCAGGCCTCGGCGACGCCGATCACCTGCTTGCCGTGGTCCGCGCCGTATCCGTCCAGCAGCCGGCGCCAGGCGCGGTGGATGGTGTGCACGCCGTCCTGGTCGAAGAAGGGCAGGACCTGGTTGCCGATCAGCTTGGCCTGCTGGCCGTGTCCGATGTCGGGCAGGCCGGGCGCCTTGACCATGCCGTGTGCGACGTCGACCCGGAAGCCGTCCACGCCGAGGTCGAGCCAGAAGCGCAGGATTGCCTCGAATTCGGCGTGTACTTCCGGGTTGTCCCAGTCCAGATCGGGCTGTTCCGGGGCGAAGAGGTGCAGATACCAGTCACCGCGGTCGGTACGGGTCCAGGCCGGGCCGCCGAAGACCGACTCCCAGTCGTTGGGCGGGAGTTCGCCGTGCTCGCCGCGGCCGGGGCGGAAGACGTACCGCTGCCGGGCGAGCTCGGGGTCGCGGAACCACGGGTGCCGGTCCGAGGTGTGGTTGGGGACGACGTCGACGATCACCCGCAGGCCCAGGTCGTGGGCGGCGCGGATCAGGTCGTCGGCGTCCTGGAGGGTGCCGAAGAGCGGGTCGACGGCGCGGTAGTCGGCGACGTCGTAGCCCCCGTCGGCCTGCGGTGAGGCGTAGAACGGCGTGAGCCAGACGGCGTCCACGCCGAGGTCCTTGAGGTGCGGCAGCCGTTCGCGGGCCCCGCGCAGATCGCCGATGCCGTCGCCGTCGCTGTCGGCGAAGGAGCGCACATAGATCTGGTAGATGACGGCGTCGCGCCACCACCCCGTTCCTCGGCCCGGTCCGGGCATCTGGGGGGCGGGGCTGGGGGAAGTGAGCTCCTGGGTCATCTGCCGTCCCTGTCGAGGTCAAGAGTCATGAGAGGCGGGGCCGCGAGGCAGGGGTCCTGCCTTCACGGGGTCAACGCTCGGGCGGTCGCCGGGTGACGGTGCCGCAGGCCTCTCCAGGGTCTCTTTCCGGACATCCCGTTGCAATCCCTTCCAGTGGTCTTGCAGCAATTTGCCGCAAGGTCTTTCGGTTTGTTTGCAGCGCTGTTACGTTCCTGACCGCCATCTGAGGCATTTCCCCTAAGGAGTTCACATGCGGCGTGGCATACGGGGCGCGGTCGCCACCGCGCTGGTAGCGGGCCTGGCACTGGCAGCGACGGCCTGCGGCGGGGGTGACGGCGGAGGAAACACGGACAGCGGAGGCGAACTGTCGGGAACCGTGACCTTCTGGGACACCTCCAACGACGCCGAGAAGGCGACCTACCGCAAGCTTGCCGAAGGTTTCCAGAAGGAACACCCCAAGGTCCACGTCACCTATGTGAACGTCCCCTTCGGCGACGCCAACGCCAAGTTCAAGAACGCGGCCGGCGGCAACTCCGGTGCCCCCGACGTGATGCGCACCGAGGTCGCCTGGACCGCCGACTTCGCCAACCTCGGCTACCTCGCCCCCCTCGACGGCACCCCCGCCCTCGACAAGACCGACGACTACCTCCCGCAGGCCGTCGGCTCCACCAAGTTCAAGGGCAAGACCTACGCCGCACCCCAGGTCATCGACACCCTGGGCCTCTTCTACAACAAGAAGCTCCTCAAGGACGCCGGCGTCGAGGTCCCCAAGTCCTTCGCCGAACTGACCACCGCCGCCAAGAAGATCAAGGCCAAGACCGGCGCCACCGCCCTCTACCTCCGCGGTGACGACCCCTACTGGTTCCTGCCCTACCTCTACGGCGAGGGCGGCAACATGGTCGACGCCCGCGACAAGATCGTCCAGATCGACGACGGCGCCGGCGTCAAGGCCTTCAAGACCATCAAGAGCCTGGTCGACTCCAAGGCCGCCATCACCGACGCCACCGACGGCCAGGAGAACCAGCTCAAGGCCCTCAAGGACGGCACCGTCGCGATGGCGATCGACGGCCCCTGGGACATCGAGGGCGCCCGCGCCGGCAAGGCCTTCAAGGACAAGAAGAACCTCGGCGTCGCCCCCGTCCCGGCCGGCAGCGCCGCCCAGGGCTCCCCGCAGGGCGGCTGGAACCTCTCCGTATACGCCGGCAGCAAGAACCTCCGCGCCGCCTACGCCTTCGTCAAGTACATGAGCTCCGCCAAGGTCCAGCAGCAGACCACCGAGCAGCTCAGCCTGCTGCCCACCCGCAAGTCCGTCTACGACGTCCCGGCCGTCAAGAAGAACGAGATGGTCACGTTCTTCAAGCCCGCCGTCGACGGTGCCGTCCAGCGCCCCTGGATCGCCGAGGGCAACTCCCTCTTCGAGCCGATCAAGGTCCAGATGAACAAGGTGCTCACCGGCGCGGCCTCGCCCGAGCAGGCCGCCAAGGCGACCGGCGACGCCTACCGGAAGCTGCTCAAGGACTACAAGTGACCGTTGCTGTACGGGTGCGCCGGGCCTTCGGCACCCACTGGTACGCATGGACGATGGTCGCCCCGGTGGTACTCGTCATCGGGGTGATCATCGGCTATCCGCTGGTCCGCGGCGTCTTCCTCTCGCTCACCGACGCCAACGAGGCCAACGTCGAGCGCAACATCGGCGTCAACCACATCCCCGCCACCTACAAGTTCACCGGCCTGGACAACTACAAGGCGGTGCTCTCCGACGGCGTCTTCTGGGACCGCCTCGGCTGGACCGTCGTATGGACCGTCGCCTGCGTCGGCCTCACCTTCCTGCTCGGCCTGACGCTGGCCACCATGCTCAACCGGAAGCTGCGGGGCCGCACCTTCTACCGCCTCGCGCTGATCCTGCCCTGGGCCATCCCCGCGTTCATCTCCGTCTTCACCTGGCGGATGCTCTACAACGAGAAGAGCGGCATCCTCAACAAGCTGCTGGCCGGCGGCGGTATCGACGCCGTGCCCTGGCTCAACGACCCCACCTGGGCCAAGCTCTCGGTCGTCGCCGTCAACGTCTGGCTCGGCGTGCCCTTCATGCTCGTCGCGCTGCTCGGCGGCCTGACCTCCATCCCCGCCGAGCTGTACGAGGCCGCGGAGATGGACGGCGCGAGCGCCTGGCAGCGGTTCCGGAACATCACCGTGCCCGGACTGCGCGCCGTCAGCAGCACCGTGATCCTGCTCTCCACCATCTGGACCTTCAACATGTTCCCGGTGATCTTCCTGCTGACCCGGGGCGGCCCCGGCGACGCCACCGAGATCCTGGTGACCTACGCCTACCGGCTCTCCTTCGTCGACAGCCCGCGCAACTTCTCCGAGTCCGCGGCCTGGGGCGTCCTGATCCTGCTCCTGCTCTCCGCCGTCGCGGTCGTCTACCGCCGGGCGCTGCGCAAGCAGGGAGAGGTGTGGTGACCACCATGACCCGCAAACGAGGCGAACGTTCCCGCCTGGCGTCCGCCGGCCTGCACACCGGCCTGGCCCTCGCCGCCGTGATCGCCGTCTTCCCGCCCCTCTGGCTGCTGGTGACGTCCTTCAAACCGAAGAACGACGCCTTCTCCACCAGCCTCGTCAGCCACTTCACCTTCGCCAACTACACCCACGTACTGGCCGACACGGAGTTCCTCACCTGGTTCAAGAACTCCGTGGTGATCGTCGGGCTGACCACTGTCATCGGCGTCTTCGTCGCCGCCACCACCGGCTACGCCGTCAGCCGCTTCCGCTTCCCCGGCATGCGCCCGCTGATGTGGCTGCTGCTGATCACCCAGATGTTCCCGGTCGCGGTGCTCATCGTGCCGCTCTACAACCTCATGGCGACGCTGGGCCTGCTGAACCAGCCCGCGGGCCTGGTCATCACCTACCTGACCATCGCCGTCCCGTTCTGCGCCTGGATGATGAAGGGCTACTTCGACACCATCCCGGTGGAGATCGACGAATCCGGCCGGGTCGACGGCCTCAACCCGTTCGGCACCTTCTGGCGGCTCGTCCTGCCGCTGGCCCGCCCCGGCCTCGCCGTCACCGGCTTCTACACCTTCGTCACCGCCTGGGCCGAGGTCGCCTACGCCTCCGCCTTCATGACCGGCGAGGAGAACCTCACCCTCGCCGGCGGGCTACAGACCTTCGTCAACCAGTACACCAACGACTGGGGTTCGATGACCGCCGCCGCCGTGATCATCGCCGTTCCGGCCGCGCTCGTCTTCGCCTTCGCCCAGCGCCACCTCGTCGCCGGCCTCACCGCCGGCACCACCAAGGGATGAGATGACCCTCCAGCACAACGCCACCCCTGAGCAGGCCACCCGTGCCACCGACTGGTGGCGGGACGCGGTGATCTACCAGGTTTACCCGCGCAGTTTCGCCGACGGCAACGGTGACGGTATGGGCGACCTGGCGGGTATCCGCGGGCGTCTGCCGTATCTGCGGGACCTGGGCGTGGACGCCGTCTGGCTCAGCCCGTTCTACGCCTCACCGCAGGCCGACGCCGGGTACGACGTCGCCGACTACCGCGCCATCGACCCGATGTTCGGCACCCTGGCCGATGCCGAGGCGGTCATCCGCGACGCCCATGACCTGGGCCTGCGCATCATCGTCGACATCGTCCCCAACCACTGTTCCGACCAGCACGTGTGGTTCCGCCGCGCACTGGCCGAGGGGCCCGGCTCCACGGCCCGGGACCGCTTCCACTTCCGCAAGGGCCGCGGCGAGAACGGCGAACTCCCGCCCAACGACTGGGAGTCGCTCTTCGGTGGCCCGGCCTGGACCCGGGTTCCGGTGGGCCCCTCCTCGCCGAAGGCGGGCGAGGAGGGAGAGTGGTACCTCCACCTCTTCGCCCCCGAACAGCCCGACTTCAACTGGGACCACCCCGCCGTCCAGGACGAGTTCCGCTCCATCCTGCGCTTCTGGCTGGACCTCGGCGTGGACGGCTTCCGGGTCGACGTCGCGCACGGACTGGTGAAGGCACCCGGCCTGCCCGACATGGGCCACGCCGAGCAGCTCACCCTCCTCGGCAACCAGGCCCTGCCCTTCTTCGACCAGGACGGCGTGCACGCCGTCTACCGCTCCTGGCGCACCGTCCTCGACGAGTACCCGGGCGAGCGGATCGCGGTCGCCGAGGCATGGACCCCCACCGCCGAACGCACCGCGCTCTATCTCCGCCCCGACGAGCTCCACCAGGCGTTCAACTTCCACTACCTGAACACCGGTTGGGACGCGGAGGCGCTGCGCGAGGCGATCGACTCCTCGCTCGACGCGATGCGCCCGGTCGGCGCCCCGACGACCTGGGTGCTGTCCAACCACGACGTGGTGCGCCACCGCACCCGTCTCGGCGGCGGCCCGGCCCGGGCCCGTGCCGCCAGCCTGCTGATGCTGGCGCTGCCCGGCTCCGCGTACGTCTACCAGGGCGAGGAACTGGGCCTGCCCGAGGTCACCGACCTGCCCGACGAGGTCCGCCAGGACCCGTCCTTCTTCCGCAACAGCGGCCAGGACGGGTTGCGCGACGGCTGCCGGGTACCGCTGCCGTGGAGCGGCGACGCACCCCCGTACGGCTTCGGGACCGGCGGCAGCTGGCTGCCGCAGCCCGCCGACTGGGCCCCGCTCACCGTCGAGGCGCAGACCGGTGACCCGTCCTCCACCCTGGAGCTCTACCGCACCGCGCTCTCCCTGCGGCGCAGCCACCCCGGCCTCGGCGCCGGTGACGCCGTCGAGTGGCTCGACGCCCCCGCCGGCGTGCTGGCCTTCCGTCGCCCCGGCGGCCTGGTCTGCACGGCCAACACCACGGAGGAACCGGTCCGCATCTCCGTTCCCGGCCGTGTCCTGCTCGCCTCAGGCCCGCTCGCCGTCACCGCACCGGACGACGTCGAACTGCCCGCCGACACCACCGTCTGGTGGACGGAGTGACCCTGTCCGGTCCACCGCACCACCCGCCCCGGCTCTCCGACGTCGCCGCGCAGGCGCAGGTCAGCGAGGCGACCGTGAGCCGGGTCCTGAACGGCCGGGCGGGCGTGGCGGCGGGCACCCGGCAGCGGGTGCTCGCCGCGCTGGACGTCCTCGGCCACGAGCGGCCGGTCCGCTTACGGCGCCGCAGCGCGGGCCTGGTCGGGCTGGTCATCCCCGAGCTGACCAACCCGATCTTCCCGGCCTTCGCGCAGATCATCGAGCAGGCGCTGGCCGGCCACGGCTACACCCCGGTCCTGTGCACCCAGATGCCGGGCGGCGCCACCGAGGACGAACTCGTCGAGCAACTGGAGGAACGCGGCGTCACCGGCATCGTCTTCCTCTCCGGCCTGCACGCCGACACCCGCGCGGATCCGTCCCGCTACGCCCGCCTGACCGCCCGCGGCGTCCCGTACGTCCTGATCAACGGCTACCACCCGGCGATCGACGCGCCGTTCGTCTCACCCGACGACGGCGCGGCGGCCCGGATGGCGGTGCGCCACCTGGCCGAGCTGGGGCACGAACGGATCGGCCTCGCCGTCGGTCCGGTCCGCTACGTCCCCTCCCGCCGCAAGGCCGAGGGCTTCGTGGCGGCGCTGGAGGAGTCGTTCGGCCTGTCGAGGGGGCAGGCCGAACGGCGCGTCCAGCACACACTGTTCAGCGTCGAGGGCGGCGACGCGGCCGCCGCCGCCCTGCTCGACCAGGGCTGCACCGGCCTTGTCTGCGGCAGCGACCTGATGGCCCTGGGGGCCGTCCGCGCGGCCCGCCGCCGCGGCCTGGACGTGCCCGGCGACCTCTCCGTCGTCGGCTTCGACGACTCCCAATTGATCGCCTTCACCGACCCGCCCCTGACCACCGTCCGCCAGCCGGTGCACGCCATGGCGACCGCGGCCGTCGGCGCCCTGATCGAGGAGATCCACGACCGCAACCGCGGCGAACGCGACGCCGTCCGCCACACCGAGTTCGTCTTCCAGCCGGAACTGGTCGTACGGGGGTCAACGGGGCCGGCGCCGGGGTGACCTTCGGCGGCCAGGCTTCAGGCTTCCTTGGCCGTGTACGAAACGAACGCGGCCCAGGCCCCCGGCGCCACCGCGAGCTGTGGGCCGTTCTTGTCCTTGGAGTCGCGGATGTGGACGGTGGCGGGGCAGGCGGCGATTTCTATACAGTCGTCGCCGTCACCGCCGCTGTAGCTGGACTTACGCCAGGCGAGGGCGACTTCTACGCAGTCGCCGTCGCCGCTGCTGCTGTAGCTGCTTTTGAACCAGGCAAGTTCGGGGGTGCTGTTCATAGCGCTCCTCGCATCTGCTCCAGCAGGCCCCGCGAGTCTTTGGGGGTCAGGGCCTGCGAAAGCAGTTTTGCATACCGCATTTGGAGGATGCTGACCTCATTTGGGTCGGAGATGAACAGTCCGGTGCGCTGCCCCTCGCAGTAGCCGAATCGCTCGTTGTCCGGGGTCTCCAGCAGTTGCATCGGTCCATGCAGGCCAGCGTGCTTCTCCCGCACAAGTGGCATGAGCTGGATGTCTACGTTCCGGATCTCCGAGAGTTCGAGGACGTTGTCGATGAGTTGCCTGGTGATCTCCACCCCACCCGTGCGGCGCAGGAACAGATGCTCTTCGAGGATGAAGCTGAACGCGGTGTTGGGACGCTCCCGCAGCAACCGCTGCCGCTCGGACCGTGCCGCCCAGCGAGCCTCGATCTGCTCTTCGTCCAGGTACGGAACCTGCTCCGTGAACAACGTCCGCGCATAAGCCTCCGTCTGTAACAGCCCCGGCACCAGTCGGCATTCGTACGTGTAGAGGCTGATCGCCTGCTTCTCCAGTTCCGCCCACTCGCGGAACCACCGTGCGAGTCCAGGCTGCTTCGACAGCCGCCTGGCGGCCTTCCGTAGCACGCCGTTCGCGTGGAGTGCTTCCTCCGAGCGGTCGATGAACTTCTTCGAGGGGAGGCGCCGGCCCTGTTCGACGGAGCCGATGTAGTGCGCCGAGTACCGGATCGCCGGTGCCAGCGCCTCTTGCGTAAAACCCGCGTTCTCGCGAAATCCTTGATAGACCGCGCCGAAGGTCCGCAGACTGCCGGAGGGCTCGGGCTTGCCGCTGTCGTAGTGGTCGGTGCTGCTGTCTTCCATGTCGGGTACTCCCGAGGTGACTGGTACTGGCCCCGCAAGTCACCCATGGTTACGGGCCGTTACCCGACCCGTCCACGTACTCAGCTCGTACAATTCCCGAAGTACGAGTTGAGTTTCTGGTGTACGTACCTGCTGACCAGCAAGGTTGGCCGCATGCAAGCTCAAGCGACCGGCACCGTACGTATGTTCACGCAGCGTTTCAGCGCCACCCGGCGCGGGGCCCGCCTCGCCCGCTATCTGGCCGTCCAGCAACTCGACGTCTGGGGCTTCCCGTACGGCGGCGAGGTGTCGGAGACCGCTGCCCTCATCATCGGGGAGCTCGCCGCGAACGCGGCGACCCATGGACGTGTGCCCGGACGGGACTTCGAACTGCGGCTGCTGAAACTGCCCGGCTCGGCCCGGCCGGGCACCCTCCGCATCGAGGTCGCCGACACCCGTACGGAGCGGCGCCCGCCGGCCCCCGGCGCCCTCGTGCCGCCGGCGCCCGATGCCGAGTCCGGCTGGGGGCTGGTCCTCGTCACCGCGCTCGCCACCTGCTGGACCGTCCTCGACCGGCCCGCGGTCGGCAAGATCATCCGGGCGGATCTGGACCTGCCGGGCAGGTGAGGAGGACCCTGAGGAGGACCTCCGGGGGCCGAACGGAGCGGCTCGGGCGGCCTTAGACGGCGGGGCGCCGGGCGTGGAAGAGGCCCCAGCGCAGCAGGCCGCGGCGGGTGATGTCGGTCCAGAGGGGCAGATTGGCCAGGAGGTCGTCGACGTAGGCCGGGCTGATGCGGTCCCGCAGTTCGGCCGCGCGCCGGTGGACGTCCTCGTCGAGGCGGGCGTAGTGGGTGGCGAGGTCCGGGGTGCGGTCCTCGAAGTCGGCGCCTTTGAGGCCGAGTTGGGCCAGCTGCTCCTGGTAGAAGGCGGGTGTGGCGGGGTGCTGTACGCCGAGCCGGGCGAACGCGGGGCGTACCGCGTCCGCCGGGGGCTCCTCGGGCGCCATGATGTCCGAGAAGACCAGGGCGCCGCCCGGTCTCAGCACGCGTACGGCCTCGCCCAGCGCGCCTTCCCGGTCCTCCACGTGGCAGAGCACCTCCAGGGACCAGACGACGTCGAACCGCCGGTCCTCGTAGGGCAGGTCGTTGAGGGAGCCGGTGACGACCTCGATCAGACCGTCCAGGCCGCGTTGGGCGTTGGCCGCGCGGTGGCGGCGGTTGTGGGCCTCGCTGAGGTCGAGGGCCACCACCCGGCAGCCGAAGCGTGCGGCGAGCGCGCGGGCCGAGCCGCCGAATCCGGAGCCGAGGTCGAGCACGGTGGCGTGCGGGCCGAGCAGGTCGGCGACCTTGTCCGCGGCGTGCTCGACGGTACGGTGCGAGGCCTCCGCGATCGGCTCGTCGCCCTCGGCGTAGATGCCGACGTGGATGTCCTCACCGCCCCAGACGGCGTCATAGAAGGCGTCGACATCGCCGGTCTCGTAGTAGCGGCGGGTCGCGTCGTCGTGGTCCGGTGTGCGGGCGGTGTCGTGCCCAGGATCGTCGATCATGCGGGGTGACTTCCCCGCTCGCGGAGGACTGACGCGGTATGTGCGGCGGTACGGGTGACAATGCGCCACTTCAGCGCCATTGCACGGGGATGCTTCAGCGCTGCTTCTCGGGGATGCTGCAGCGCCACTGCACGGGGTACTGCAGCGGCACTTCTCGGGGATGGGGCCGGTCCGACCGGCCGGGCGCGTAGGGCCCGTTGGGGTGGGCCTCCGGCCGGCCGGACCGGCTGGTCCCGCAACGTAACACCCTTGCAATGTCTTGCGTAAGGTCTTGCAACGCTGGATCGTCGCGGATAGAACCATGAGCCATGTCCACCACCGCACGGGCCTCCACCGCACGGGCCACCACCGCACGGTCCTCCGCCCGACGCCGGCCCGGCCGGCGCCTGGCCGCCGTCCTCGTCCTCGCCCTCGGCGCGACCGGCCTCCTCTCCGCGCCGACCGCCCAGCCGGCCCACGCCGCCCCGTCCGGCCCGCAAGCGGCCCTGGCGCAGTGGATCGACCGCGACACCGTGATCTGGAAGGGCGCCGAACGGACCACCGCCCAGCTGGAGTTCGGGACCGGCCGGGCAGGGGCGGCCGGCGGGCGCCTCCGGCTCACCCCCGGTCGGCTCACCCCCGCCGAACGGGCCGCCTTCCCGCACCTGTCCGGCTACCCGGCCTTCACCGTCGACCCCCGCGACCGCGGCCTCGCCCGTACGGCGCTGCGCGGACGCCTGGTCGCCACCCAGCACACCGCGGACGGCCGAAGCGCCACGACCGGCGTGCAGATACCCGGGGTGCTCGACGACCTCTACGGCCCGCACGCCCGGCACGCCGCCCTCGGACCGGTCTTCCACCACGGCCGCCCCACCCTCTCCGTATGGGCACCCACCGCCCGGACCGTCGCCCTGGAACTCGACGGCCGTACGGTCCCGATGCGGCGCGACGACCGCAGCGGCATCTGGCGCGTCCAGGGGCAGCGCGACTGGGCCGGGAAGCCCTACCGCTACCTCGTCACCGTCTGGGCGCCCACGGTCGGCAGGACCGTCACCAACAAGGTCACCGACCCCTACTCCACCGCCCTGACCGCCGACTCCGCCCGCAGCCTGGTCGTCGACCTCGACGACCCGCGGCTCGCCCCCAAGGGCTGGGCGGACCTGCGCAAGCCCGCCGCGGTGCCGCTGCGCCGGGCCCGCATCCAGGAACTGCACCTCCGCGACTTCTCCGTCGAGGACCGCACCTCCCGTCACCCCGGCCAGTACCTCGCTTTCACCGACCGCCGCTCCGACGGCATGCGCCATCTGAAATCCCTTGCCGCCGCTGGAACTTCTTACGTCCACTTGCTGCCGGCCTTTGACGGCGCCACCGTCCCCGAAAAGCGCGCCGACCAGGACCGCCCCCGCTGCGACCTCGCCTCCTACGCGCCGGACTCCGAGAGCCAGCAGCAGTGCGTGACCGGGTCCGCCGCCCGCGACGCGTACAACTGGGGCTACGACCCGCTGCACTACACCGTGCCCGAGGGCTCCTACGCCTCCGACCCCGACGGCACCGCCCGCACCGTGGAGTTCCGCCGCATGGTGCAGGGCCTCAACGGCATCGGGCTGCGCACCGTCATGGACGTCGTCTACAACCACACCGCCGCCGCCGGCCAGGACCCGCACTCGGTCCTCGACCGCATCGTCCCCGGCTACTACCAGCGGCTGCTCGACGACGGCACGGTCGCCACCTCCACCTGCTGCTCGGGCACCGCACCCGAACACACCATGATGGGCAAGCTCGTCGTCGACTCGGTCGTCACCTGGGCCAAGGAGTACAAGGTCGACGGCTTCCGCTTCGACCTGATGGGACACCACCCGAAGGCCAACATCCTCGCCGTCCGCAAGGCCCTCGACGCGCTCACCCCGGCCCGGGACGGCGTGGACGGCAAGAAGATCGTCCTCTACGGCGAGGGCTGGGACTTCGGCGAGGCCGCGCACGACGCCCGCTTCGTCCAGGCCACCCAGCGGAACATGGCCGGCACCGGCATCGCCACCTTCAGCGACCGGGCCCGCGACGCGGTGCGCGGCGGCGGCCCCTTCGACGCCGACCCCCGCGTCCAGGGCTTCGCCTCGGGCCTCTACACGGCCCCCAACTCCTCATCGGCGAACGGCGATCCGGCCGCCCAGCGGGCCCGGCTGCTGCACTACCAGGACCTCCTCAAGGTCGGCCTCACCGGCAACCTCGCCGACTACACCTTCACCGACACCGCCGGCCACCGCGTCAAGGGCTCACAGGTCGACTACAACGGCGCACCGGCCGGGTACGCCGCCGCTCCCGGCGACGCGCTCGCGTACGCCGACGCGCATGACAACGAAACCCTTTACGACGCCCTTGCGTACAAGCTTCCGCAAGGAACCAGCCCAACCGACCGTGCCCGCCTGCAAGTTCTTGCACTCGCCACCGCGGCCCTTTCGCAAGGCCCCGCGCTCTCCCAGGCCGGCTCGGACCTCCTGCGCTCCAAGTCCCTGGACCGCAACTCCTTCAACAGCGGCGACTGGTTCAACGCCGTCCACTGGAACTGCGCCGACGGCAACGGCTTCGGCCGCGGGCTGCCGCCGGCCGCCGACAACAAGGACAAGTGGCCCTACGACAAGCCACTGCTGGCCGACCCCGCGCTCCGCCCCGACTGCCCGACCGTCCACGGCGCCTCGGCCGCCTACCGCGACCTGCTCCGCATCCACGCCACGGAACCGGCCTTCGGCCTGCGCACCGCCGCCGCGGTCCAGTCGCAGCTCGCCTTCCCCCTCTCCGGGAAGGACGAGACCCCCGGCGTGCTCACCATGCGCCTGGCCCACCTGGTGGTCGTCTTCAACGCCACCCCGCACCCGCAGCACCAGACCGTCGCGGCCCTGGCCGGCCGGCCCTACGCCCTGCACCCCGTCCAGGCCCACGGCACGGACCGCACCACCGCCACCGCCTCGTACACCGAGGCCACCGGCACCTTCACGGTGCCGCCCTACACGGTGGCGGTCTTCCACAGCCGCTGAGCCCTCGCCGCCGGCCCCCGGACCGACCGGCTATCCACCCAGCCGCTTCTCAAGGAGGGTGACGGCGTACGGACTTCCGCCGCCACCCTCCTTGAACGGCTGCTCCCCGACGACCGTGTACCCGGCACCCTCGTAGTACGACCGCAGCCGCGGATTGGACGACAGGCAGTCCAGCCGCGCCCAGGGGCGCCCGGCCTCCGCGACCCGCCGCTCCGCATGCGCCAGCATCGCCCGCCCGGTCCCCTTCGGCGCCCGCTCCCGGTCCACCATCAGCCGGTGCACATACCCGGCCTCCGGCGGCTGCGGCCCCCACGCGGGCTCGTCCGTCCACCACAGCTCGAAGCCGCCCGCTATGTGCCCGTCGGCCTCCGCGAGCCAGACCTCGCCCTCCTTCATCCGCAGCCGGAAGTGCTCCTCGCTCTTCCCGCCGGGCTTCCACTGCTCGATGCCGGACCGCTGCATCCACCGTGCGGCCGCGTCGTACAGGCCCACGAGGACCGGAAGGTCGCCCTCGTCCGCGAGCCGGAAAGTGATCTCCTCTGCCATGCGCGGAATTGTGCCGCGCGGATTTGTGCCGTGACGACAAATTTTCCGTACCAGCCGCCCTGGGGCGCCCCCGCTGCGAATAAGAGGGTGATGCCTCACCGAGGTGTCGCTTCGCACCTGGATGATGCGGGCCTCCGCCACGGAGGGCCGTCGGAAAGGAACGAACGTGATCCCCACGCGCACCAGCCGCCTTGCCGCACTCGCCGCTCTGCCGGCCGCCTTGGCCCTCACCCTGGCCGCCGCCTCCCCGGCCGCCGCCGACGGCGCCTACCAGATCAACCTGGCACAGCTGAACAACTCCGGTTCCAAGGGCGTCGCGATGCTCAGCCTCAAGGGCGACCAGCTCACCGTGAAGATCGAGTCCGAGGGGCTCGTCCCCGGGCAGCCGCACGCCCAGCACCTCCACGGCTCCACCGACGGGCACGACTTCCACTGCCCCGACCCGAGCGCCGACACGAACGGCGACGGGGTCATCAACAACACCGAAGCCACGGTCCAGTACGGAGACATCAACATCTCGCTGACCACCCAGGGCTCCACCGACGCCAAGAGCGGCCTCGCCGTCGACCGGATGCCGACGGCGGACGCCCAGGGCAAGCTCTCCTACGAGCGCACGCTCACCGTCTCCCAGGACGTGATCGACCACATCAAGGACCTGCACATCGTGCAGCACGGCATCGACCGCAACGGCAACAACAAGTACGACTTCGACGGCGCGGGCAAGAGCGAACTCGACCCGAAACTCCCCCAGGAGGCCACCGCCCCGACCAACTGCGGTGAGATCCAGGGCGCCGCGGTCGGGTCCATCCCGATCGGCGGGGTCGAGACCGGCACCGGGCCCGTGGACCCGCCCGCCGGTACGAGCGCTCCCCTCGCGCTGCTGGGCGCCGGCGGCACCGCCGTCGCGGCGGCGACCGGCACCCTGGTCCTGCTGCGCCGCCGCCGGGCCCAACTGTCCCCGGTACCCGGCGAGAACGGCGGGGCCGCCGCATGAGCACCCCCACCCGTTCCGCCGTGCCCATCGGACGCCGGGGCCGCCGGGCCCTCGGCGGTGCGCTCGCCGCGGCGGTGGCCGCCGTACTGCTCGCCGGATGCGGAGGACAGGACGCCGCGGCGTCGCGCCCGCTCCCCGCCGGGCAGCAGGGCCAGGGCGGTCACGCCGCCCACGACGAGGCGTCCGCCGGGGCGGACGGACCGGGCGCCGCCGCCGCGAGCATGCCCGCGTCGGACCCCGTACGGCTCTCCATCCCCGCGCTGAAGGTGTCGTCCACGCTGGAGACGCTGGGCCAGCACCCGGACGGGACGATGGAGACCCCGCGCGATCCGGCCAAGGCGGGCTGGTACCGGCCCGGGCCGACACCGGGAGCCCGGGGGCCGGCCGTCATCGCCGGCCACGTCACCTGGAACGGCACCCCGTCGGTGTTCCGCAAACTGTCCTCCATGAAGCGCGGGGACACCATCGAGGTCGCCCGGAAGGACGGCAGCACGGCGAAGTTCACCGTCGACCGGGTCGCCCAGTACCCGAAGAACAAGTTCCCCACCGTGGAGGTCTACCAGAACCTCGACCACGCGGGCCTTCGCCTGATCACCTGCGGCGGGGACTACGACCAGAGCAAGCACTACTACCCGGACAACGTGGTGGTGTTCGCCAGCCTCACCGGCAAGGCCTAGACGTCCTCCGGCGGCCGCCCCGAGCCCCAGGGGCGGCCACCCGACGGAACCGCCCGTTCCCCGCCTACACCGGCTGCGGCAGCGCCATCAAGCGGCCCACCAGATCCGCGAACATCCCGTCCGCCGGCTCGTCCGCCAGGATGCGGCGGACGATCCCGGCCATGCGGTCGTCGTACGCCGCGCTCACCGCCGCCAGCGCGGCGAAATCGTGGACGAGCTGGCGTTCCAGTTCGGCGCGGGGGACCCGGCGGCCGTCCAGCCAGAGGAGGGCGGTGGTCTCGGCCAGCGAGATCCACGAGCGCACCACCATCTCCAGCCGCGGTGGCGGATCGGTGAGGCCGAGGTGGGCGATGATCTGCTCGTACGCGGCCTGGCGGACGCCGTCGATCAGGGCGCCGGTACGGGTCGAGCCGATCGCCGGGCCGCCCCGCATCAGCGCGGAGAAGCCGGGGCCGTGCTCGTCGACGAAGTCGAAGAAGCGCTCCATGACGCGCGACAGGCGGGCGCCGAGCGTCCCTTCGTGCGGTTCCACGAAGCGGGCGGTCAGCTCCTCGGCGGCGCGCCGCAGCGCGGCCTCGTACAGCTGCTGCTTGCCCGGGAAGTAGTGGTAGACCAGCGGCCGCGAGATCCCGGCCGCCTCGGCGATCTCGTCGATCGACACGTCCTCGGGCGCACGGTGGCTGAACAGGTCGAGGGCGACCGCGATCAGCTGATCGCGCCGCTCCTCGACGCCCATCCTGCGCCGCGCCCCGGTCGTCATGCGGACCACCCTAACGATCCGGGGCGCGGCGCGGAATCACAGATCGAGGACCAGTCGTCCGCCGTCCCGCGCCCGTGAGACGCAGATCAGCAACGAGTCGTCGCGCTCGGCGTCGGTCAGCAGCTCGTCGCGGTGGTCCACCTCGCCGGCCAGCACCCGCTGTTGGCAGGTGCCGCAGAAGCCCTGCTCACAGGAGTACGGGAGGTCCGGCAACGCCTGGTCGCGGATCGCCCGCAGGACGCTTTCGTCCGCGGGCACCGTGACCGTACGGCCGGTGCGCCGCAGCTCCACCTCGCACGGCAGCTGCTCGCCGGCCGCCGCGGGAGCCGCCGGGGCGAAGCGTTCGGTGTGCAGGGTGAGGCCGTCCGGCCCGTCGGGCAGCAGGGCGGCGACCGCGTCCATCAGGGGCTGCGGGCCGCAGCAGTGGACCGCCGCGTGCGGGGGTGCGCCGGCGAGCAGCGCGGCCAGGTCGGGCCGGCCGTCCTCGTCCTCGGCGACCACCGTCACCCGGTCCGCCCCGGCCCCCGCCAGCTTCTCCACCTCCGCCAGGAACGGCATCGAGGCCCGGGACCGCCCGCCGTACAGCAGCCGCCACGGCACCCCCTCCCGTTCGGCCTGCCGGACCATCGGCAGGATCGGGGTGATGCCGATGCCGCCCGCGATGAAGACATAGGCGTGGCTGTCGGCGAGCGGGAAGCGGTTGCGGGGGCCGCGGACCTCCACCTCCGTGCCCTCGTGCAGCTGCTCGTGGACCTCGCGCGAGCCGCCCCGGCCGTCCTCGACGAGCCTGACGGCGACGGTGTACGCATCCGGTGTCGCGGGATCGCCGCACAGCGAGTACGGGCGGACCGCGCCCGACGGCAGTACGAGGTCCACATGCGCGCCCGGTTCCCAGGCGGGCAGATCGCTGCCCTCCAGGCGGAGGCGGAGCACGCCCTCGGCCTCCGTCGCCCGCTCCACGACCGTCAGCCGTCGTGCGCCGGCGTGCGCACCGGCCCGGCCGCGGCCGGAGACCGGTTCGTCCAGGGCCGGCAGCGGCCACAGTGGCGATGACTGGACGCGCCGGCGCAGCGCCCGCCGGGTGACCAGGACCGCCGCACCCACCGCGACGACCGTCCGTATGCGGGGCATCTCAGGCACCTCCGGACGTACGGGCCTCGGCCGCGGTGGCGGCGGGGGAGCCGGCGAGATAGGCCACGGCCCGGGCGGTGCTGCCGTGTTGGGAGGGGTGGTAACCGCGGCTCAGGTACTGCGGGATGGAGCGGGCCATGGCGCCCGCGGTCGGCAGTACGCCTTCGCGTCCGCCGCGCAGGAACTCCCGGAAGGTGGCCCGGCCGTCGGCCAGTGTGGGGTCGTTCGCCATGAAGAAACGGGTGCCGCGCTGCCACAGGAAGACCAGCGCGCCGAAGGCCGTGGCCCAGGTGCGGACCCGGCGCCGGTAGCCGCCGTCGAGGTGGACGAACAGGTCGTAGGCGACGGACCGGTGCTCGACCTCCTCGGCGCCGTGCCAGCGCAGCAGGTCGAGCATGGTCGGATCGGCGCCCCTGGCGTCCAGCGCCTCGGCGCCCAGCACCCAGTCGCCCAGGAAGGCGGTGTAGTGCTCGATTGCGGCGATCAGGGCGACCCGCTCCAGCAGCCACCACCGGCGGGCCCGGCCCGGGGGCAGCGTACGGTCCCCGAGCAGCTTCTCGAAGAGCCAGTCGACCTGCGCGGTGTACGGGGTCGGGTCCAGGCCTTGTGCCTTGAGGTGCGGCAGCACCTCGTCGTGCGCCTGGGAGTGCATCGCCTCCTGGCCGATGAACCCGAGGACGTCCGCCCGGAGTTGGGGGTCGCGGACGTACGGCAGCGCCTGCTTGTAGACGTGCACGAACCAGCGCTCGCCGGCCGGCAGCAGCAGGTGCAGCACATTGATCGTATGGGTGCTGGCGGGGTCGCCGGGGATCCAGTGCAACGGGGTGTCCGCCCAGTCGAAGGCGACGTTGCGGGCCTTCAGCGGGGTGTGCTCGGACGCGACCGGCTGGGGCCGCAACGAGGCCTTGTTAGACATGGCGTCAATGTACTGGCGGGTAAGGAGTTGTCGATACCCCTCGTGCGGCGAAAATCCCGCGACTCCGTCAGCCCACCGCGTCGATCTTCCTGCCGTTGGTCAGCCGGCCGGCCAGCTCCGCGTTGTCGCCCGCCTTCGCCGGCAGCGTCAGGAACCGGCCGGGCGCCTCGCCGCGCACCGCACCGGACGCGGTGATCGACGCGACCTGGTCGCTGCCGGCCGCCAGCAGCCACCACTGGCCGGCCGGCGCCTTCCACAGCACCCCGGCCAGCGCCTGCGGCGCCCGCGGACCACAGGCCGTACCACCCTCCGCGCGGGCGGTCACCGCCCCGGGGGCGTACGGCTGCCCGTTCGGCGGCGGGGTCTGGATCTGGGCCAGCGTCCGGCTGCCCGCGCCCCGCCAGGTCTCCGCGCGGGTGCACAGCCAGACCGCACTGCCCGCACCGCCGGGCAGCGGCTGCCGGGCGAACTCCCAGGCGTTGACGGTGCGCACGCCCTGACCGCGGACCGCGGCGAGCTCACAGGCCGTCCGCGCCCAGGCCGTCCTGGCCTCCGGAGCGGTCACCTCACCCGGCCTGCGCGGCCTGCCGTACGTCAGCCGCGCCGGGGTCAGCTCGCCGAGGTCGGTCAGCAGGTGGCCGCCGAGCCGCAGCGCCGGCCAGCCCGTGCACTTCTGGTCGGGACGGGGCACCGGCACCGGGTCGGTCAGCCCGTCCGCCCCGACCGGCACCGGCTGGGCTGCCGCATCCGGCCTGGTCAGATCGACCAGTGCGGCCTTCCCCTTCACCCACGGGGCGGTCAGATAGCGGACGTTGCCCTGGGTGCGGCCCACCACCACGGCGCTCGCCGTATCGGCCGCGGCACCGTCCGTACGGGCGAAGTCCAGCGCCGCACCGGTGCCCTCGCCCTGTCCCTCGCCGTCCGCCGCCTCGGCGTACCGGACCACCCGCAGGCCGTCGTGGAAGAGCACCACCACCGCGTGGTCCACCACGCCCGCGAAGAGCAACTGCGGCGGGCCCGCCGCGGGACCGGTCGGGGTGCCGGTCGTCGCCGACATCTGCACCCCCGAGCCGGGACGCGCCCATACGGCCAGCGCACGGCGCAGCAGGGCCTTGTCGTGGCGGCGGTCCCCACGGGCCGGCCAGGCCGCGAAGTCCTGACGGGCCGCGCTCTTCCAGGCCGCGGCCGAGGTGACCAGCAACTTCCCCGGGTCCAGGGCGGCTTCGGACGCGGCGTTGCGCGCGTACGGCGGGGCGGCCGCGCCGTCCGGGCCCCAGCCGTCGCCCGGCAGCCCCAGCAGCGCCCCGCACACCAGGACCGCGGCCCCCGCCGCCAGCACCGCCCGCCCGTTCTGGCGCCGCCGGATCAGATCCGTCGGCCGGGCCTGCAGTGCGCACGGGTCGAACTCCGGCGACTCCAGCAGCGACCGGTCCCGGCTACCGGCCGGCGTCGCGGCCCGCTCCGCCTCGTCCCACGCCTCCCGCGGCTCGGCCACCCCCGCCGCCTCCAGCACCCGGCGCGCCTCGGGCGGGCTCAGCCGTTCCAGATCACGCAGTACGAACGCGGCCCGGCCGGGCCCGGACAGCGCCGACAGTGTCTGGTCCAGGGCGAGTTCATCGGCGCCGCCGGAACGGGGGAACAGCCGCAGCCCCCACACCTGGGGGAGGAGCGGCGGCGGGGCCGGCAGCCGGCGGGGCGACCGGGCGGCGGCCAGCGCCGCGCGCAGCACCCGCATCCGGACGAAGGCGTAGCCGGGGTCGATCGCCGCTTGTGCGCCGGCGCGCTGGCCCGGCAGTCCCAGGGCGCGGGTGGAGCTGCGCTGGCGTGGCAGGGCCCGCTGCACCACACCGTGGGCGGCCAGCACCCGGCGGCCGCGGCTCCGGCCGGGCGGCAGGACCAGATAGGCCAGCCGGACCAGCCGGGGGTAGTGCTCGACCAGCGCCGCCTCGGCCTGCTCGACATCGATGACCTCGTCGATGTCCGCGAGGCTGCCGGAGGGGGTGCGGTCCGGACGCGCGGGGGAGGACTGCTGCTGTTTCACGTTCCGTGAAACGAGTGAATCCTGTGATGGTCACCGGCGAGCGTTGACGCCCCGACGGGTGACCGGGCCCGGGGGCGGCCGCCGGCCGGCCCCCGGCGACGGGCCGCGCTCAGCGCTCCAGGTCGAACTCGCCGTCCTTCGCGCCCAGCACGAACGCCCGCCACTCCGCCTCGGTGTAGCGCAGCACCACGTCGGGCTCGGTGGAGTTCCGCATGGCCACCGCGCCGCGCTCCAGGAAGGCGATCTCCACCGCTTCCTCGGCATCGCCGGGCGGGCGCTGCCAGACGGCGCCGGAGATGTCGAGGGCGTAGAGCCACTCCTTCTCTGCTGCGGCACTCATACCGTGATCCCCTCGCTCGTGGTGCAGTTCCGGATCAGCGTACGCGGTGGCCGCGCGTGCTTCCAGTGATCGTCCAGTGACGGAACGCGGCCGTTCCGCGGTCCCCGGAACCGGAGTTGGCGGCGGACTGGTGCAACCCGGCGTCCTGCCGGCCGGCCGCTCCGGGCACGGTCACGGTGGCGATCTCGCGCCAGGTCGCGCCGCCGTCGGTGGAGCAGGAGCCGGTGTACGTACCGGCGCGCCCGGCGTCCGGGCCGCGGGTCAACCGCAGCCGGACGGGCGCGGTGACACCGGTGAGGCGGCGGAAGGTGTCCAGCCGGCCGTCGCCGTCGGCGTCGTAGGACAGCACGACGCCGGTGGCCGGGGTGACGGAGAGGTTGAGGAAGCCCAGGGCGGCGTCCGGCGCGTCCGGGCCGGACGGGGCGAGGCGGTTGCGGACGATCAGACCGGCCCGGGCCCAGGGCGCGGTCGGGTCCTGGCTGGTCACCTCGGCCGTCATCGCACCGCCCACCGCGAGGGCGCCCGGCCGGTACAGCGCACCGAACTCCGCGGTGGAGCGCCACAGATCCGCGCCGGAACCGTTGATCGCGAAACGGTCGCCCAGCTGCCCGAAGACGGCCGCGTTCGTGGTCACCGTCCGCAGGTCCGCGTCCAGGGGCCCGGCGACGAAGAGCCGGCCGTCCCGGACGGCCCGGACCCGCGAGACACCCCGGGGGCCGTAAGCGGCGGTCAGGCGGTAGGGGAGGGGCTGGAGCGGCTCTTCCGGCCGACCGGCCGGGGCGGTGATCCGCCAACGGGCCCGCCCGGTGCCGCCGGGAGGCACGGACGCCACGCCGACCGGTCCGTCGGCGGTGGCCGGCAGCCCGGTCAGCGCGAAGTCGACGCGGCCGGTGGCCCGCAGGCCGTTCTCGTTGCGCAGCGCCGCGGTCAGCAGGGCGCGACCGCCCGGAGGCAGCGCGGCCGGATCGGCGGCCACCGTGAGCGTGCCCTGGTACGGGGCCGTGGCGAGGACGTCGTGGACCCGCCGGGCGGTCCGGTACGGATCGGCGGTGGGGCGCAGCGGATGGCTCGTCCGCGCCCGCGTCCAGGGCTCCTCCAGGGCGTACCAGTCGAACGTCTTCGGCGGGCGGTCCGCGGCCAGCGCATCCGCGAGCTCGTCCAGATACGCCCGCCACTGCGGGAGGTGGACCTCGGAGATCAGGCCGTGCCAGTCGCGGTTGGCGTAGTTGGCGAGCGCCCCGCCGTCCGCGGTGGCCCGGTCCGCCCAGGTGGTGATCAACGCCCGTGCGGAATGCTCC
The DNA here is from genome assembly GCF_042734445.1 of Streptomyces sp. NPDC059649. Lineage (NCBI taxonomy): Bacteria > Bacillati > Actinomycetota > Actinomycetes > Kitasatosporales > Streptomycetaceae > Streptomyces > Streptomyces sp. NPDC059649. Next base: position 2,437 of record NZ_JBHWDV010000057.1, on the reverse strand, counting down.
AGTTGGGCCTCCTCCTCGGGGCCGGACGCCCTCGCCTTCGCGTCCGCGAGCCACGGCCCGAGCAGGAAGTGCCGGTGCGCGCCGGCGATCTCGTCGCTCAGCCGCATCAGCCGCAGCCACAGCCCGGACAGCGCCCGGAAGGCCGCCCGGTCCTTGCGCCGGTAGGCGTCCTGGAGCTGCCCGATCAGCTGCCAGGACCGGTTGGCCAGCGCCTGCCGGGCGGCATCGGTCAGATCGTGGCGGTAGGCGTCACTGCCGCGCAGCGCGGGCCGGACCGCGAGCAGCGCCGCGAACGCGGTGTCGAACGCGGCCGGGTCGAAGGCCGGGGTGTGGGTGGCATAGGTGGTCCCGGAACGGGCGGCCAGATCGGGCCGGGCGGCGAACACGGAGTCGTGCGGCCGGCCGTCCTTGCTGGCGATCTCGTACGCGCTGGTGCCGAGCGCGGCGAACGCGGCACGGGCGTGCGGATCACGGTCGCCGTAACGGAACGCGGCATAGTCCTCGAACCACGCCGCGCGGTCCACCGGCCGTTCCCGCCAGGCCAGTTCGCTGAACAGCTCGAACGCGGCCGGATCGCGCTCGGCGGCCTCCGGCATATAGGCGGTGCCGACCAGCCGGCTGCCCGGCTTGTCCCGCCAGGCCGGAAAGCGCTCCGCCCAGATGTGGGTCTTCGCGCCGATCGTGGTGCGCCCGCCGAAGTTGGGGATCGACCCGAAGGCGTACGGCACCCCGCCCCAGTCCCGCTCCCGGTCGGTGACCGTGTCCAGATCGCCCAGCCCGTCCACGATCAGCATCCGGTCGTGGTCGACGGCGTCCAGCAGGTCCCGCCGCGGGTTGTCCTGCCAGCCGAGGATCACCCAGGTGGCGTCCGGGTGCGCGGTACGCAGCGCCCGCTCGACGGCCCGCGCCGCCTCCGCCACCGGTACGTCACCGGGATCGCCGCCCTCGTGCAACAGGTCCATCTTGAAGTACCCGGCGGGGCCCAGCAGTTGCTCCTGCGCCCGGTAGAAGGCGGCGGCGACCTCGGCGAAGACCCCGGTGCGCGGATCCAGCCAGTCGGGCCGCTTCAGCCCCGACCAGGTGCCCTGCGGCACGGTCCGGGCCCCGGCGTTACGGCCCGCGAAACCGTCCGGAACGGTGCCGAAGTACCCGGGCAGCACCGGCCGCATCCCCAGCTCCCGCAGCCGCCCCGTGATCCGCCGCCCCAATTCCGCTCGCCGCGCCAGCAGTTCGGGGCTCATCGGCCCCCCGTACCCGCTCATGTTCTGCAACAGCCACCACGGCTGGTGCGAGGGCGCCGGCAGCCAGCGGCGGGCCTCGGCATCGGAGTACCCGAACCCGGTCAGCAGCCGGTGGTAGACGGCCTCGGTACCCGGCGTGACCAGCACCTCGTTGACGCCGTGCAGCGCCAGGACGTCGATCAGCCGCTCCCAGCGCGCCCAGTCGGCGTACGGGGCGGTGTACCCGTCGTGGGTGTCGTTCAGCGCGAACCGATGCGGCACGGTGCTGCTCCGCTCCAAGGGGGAGCGGGGCGCGGGCAACCTGGCGGGCAGCGCCACCTGGTCACCGGCCCAGGACAGATGGGCCCGGCAGGTGTACTTGAGGTACCAGTGGACGCCGGTCAGCAGCGTGGCGGGCGAGGTCCCCGCCACGGTGATCCGCCCGGCCGTCCCGTCGACCCGGAACCGGTCGGCGCGCCCCGCGGCCAGCGGAACCAGCCGGAACTGATCGGCGTGCTCCGGCAGCAACCGCTCCAGCGCGGTCCGCGCCGGACCGGTGTCCCATGCCCCCACCCGCTCCGTGGCGGCGTACCCGGTCCCACCGAGCACCGCCCCTGCCCCGATCGCCCCTGCTGTCCCCAACAACGCACGCCGTGACGGTTGGCCCATGGGCAAATGCTCCCACGTACCTGGCTGTCCCGCCGCGGGTCTTCTCGCCGTTCCGCTGCGCTTGGCGGCGCCGCGTACGTACCTGTCTGTCCCGCCGTGGGGCTCGCTCGCCGTTGCGCGCTTTGCGGCGCCGCGTACGTTGTCGTCTGTCCCGCCGTCGGGGTTGTTCGCCGTTGCGCCTGGCGGCGGGCGTGGTGTTTTTGGGTGCGGTGACAGCCCTACAGACTTCGTCCTCCGGTCTGTCCCCTCCCGTTGGTGGGGGGAGGGGTGAGTGGGGGTGGGCGTTGTCGTTCGGCGGTGTCTTGCGTCGCGCCGTGTCTCGTGTCGTGCGGTGTCTTGTGTCGTGCGGTGTCGGGAATACCTTCCCGGCCCGTCGAGTTGTGGCCCGCAAGGGGTGCCCGTATCCCTTACGGGATCTGTTCGGCCCCGCCCTAAGGGACCTCCGACGCCCGCCCCCACCGCCCTCAACTTCCCCCCTCACGGGAGGGGACGGGCCGGAGGGGCCTTGTTCGTGGACGTAAAGCGAAGCAGTCCACGAACAAGGCCCC
>NZ_JBHWDV010000056.1:0-44444 GCF_042734445.1 Streptomyces sp. NPDC059649 | reverse complement strand
GCCGGGGCGGCAGCGGCCGGCGCCGGAGCGGCGGGGGCGGGCGCCGGAGCCGGAGCCGGGGTGGGCTCGGCGGCGGGAGCCGGGGCGGCCGGAGCCGGGGCCGGGGCGGCCGGGGCCGCGCCCTTGGCACCGATGACGGCGAGCTTGGCGCCGACCTCGGCGGTCTCGTCCTCGCCGACCACGATCTCCAGCAGGGTGCCGGAGGCCGGCGCCGGGATCTCGGTGTCGACCTTGTCGGTGGAGACCTCCAGCAGAGGCTCGTCGGCCTCTACGCGCTCACCCTCGGCCTTCAGCCAGCGAGTGACGGTGCCCTCGGTGACGCTCTCGCCGAGCGCCGGAAGGGTTACGGAAACCGCCATGGTTTCGGTTGCTCCTTACGAATTGCAGGATGTGGTCGTCGCGCCCGGACTCGGGTCAGTCGTGGGAGTGGAGGGGCTTGCCGGCCAGGGCCAGGTGGGCCTCGCCGAGCGCCTCGTTCTGCGTCGGGTGCGCGTGCACCAGCTGCGCAACCTCGGCCGGCAGGGCCTCCCAGTTGTAGACCAGCTGGGCCTCGCCGACCTGCTCGCCCATACGGTCACCGACCATGTGGACGCCGACCACGGCACCGTCCTTGACCTGGACGAGCTTGATCTCGCCCGCGGTCTTGAGGATCTTGCTCTTGCCGTTGCCCGCGAGGTTGTACTTGAGGGCGACGACCTTGTCGGCGCCGTACAGCTCCTTGGCCTTCTCCTCGGTGATGCCCACCGAAGCGACCTCGGGGTGGCAGTACGTCACCCGCGGCACGCCGTCGTAGTCGATCGGGACCACGTTCAGACCGGCCAGCCGCTCCGCCACCAGCATGCCCTCGGCGAAGCCGACGTGCGCGAGCTGGAGGGTGGGGACGAGGTCACCGACGGCCGAGATGGTCGGCACGTTGGTCTGCATGTACTCGTCGACCAGGACGTAGCCGCGGTCCGTCGCGACGCCCTGCTCCTCGTAGCCCAGGCCCGCCGAGACCGGCCCGCGGCCGATCGCGACCAGGAGCACCTCGGCCTCGAAGGTCTTGCCGTCGGCCAGGGTGACCTTGACGCCGTCGGCGGTGTACTCGGCCTTGTCGAAGAAGGTGCCGAGGTTGAACTTGATGCCCCGCTTGCGGAAGGCCCGCTCCAGCAGCTTGGAGCTGTTCTCGTCCTCGACCGGGACGAGGTGCTTGAGGCCCTCGACGATGGTGACGTCGGTGCCGAAGGACTTCCACGCCGAGGCGAACTCGACGCCGATCACGCCGCCGCCCAGGACGATCGCGGACTTCGGCACGCGGTCCAGCTTCAGCGCGTGGTCCGAGGAGATGATGCGGTTGCCGTCGATCTCCAGGCCCGGCAGGGACTTCGGCACGGAGCCGGTCGCCAGCAGGACGTGGCGGCCCTGGACGCGCTGGCCGTTCACGTCGACGGAGGTCGGGGAGGACAGACGGCCCTCACCCTCGATGTACGTCACCTTGCGGGAGGCGATCAGACCCTGCAGGCCCTTGTACAGGCCCGAGATGACGTCGTCCTTGTACTTGTGGACCGCCGCCATGTCAATGCCCTCGAAAGTGGCCTTGACACCGAACTGCTCACTCTCACGAGCCTGGTCGGCGATCTCACCGGCGTGCAGCAGAGCCTTCGTGGGGATGCAGCCGTTGTGCAGGCAGGTACCGCCGACCTTGCCCTTCTCGATCAGGGCGACGTCCAGGCCCAGCTGCGCCCCGCGCAGGGCAGCGGCGTAACCACCGCTACCGCCTCCGAGGATCACTAGGTCGAAAACGGTGCTGGCGTCGTTCGCCACGTCACGTCCTCCATGCATGGATGCGCCGGACCGGTCTGCGATGACCGGACCGCGGCTGTTGTTCGGCCGCTTTTATTCGGCCCTGGGTAAGGGGGGCCCTGTCCTGCCGAGAACCCATCTTCGCACTTGTTCAACGAAGCCGGGACGGCGGGCCGGGCTGTGGACGGCTGATCCGCCGCCTGAGGGGGGGTGCCGGCGGGTTACCTGTGCGTACGGCCGTGCGGATTTCGTTGAGGGCGAACATATCCCGTTGCGCACACCGACGGCCCCGGGCTGTGAGCTCGGGGCCGTACGGACAAACCGGACCAGACAGGGGCGGTGTCAGCCGAGGTCGCCCGCGGCGGTGCGCTCGGCCAGCCGCACCAGGGTGCGGACCGCGGAGCCGGTACCGCCCTTGGGGGTGTAGCCCCAGGGCGAGCCCTCGTGGAAGGCCGGGCCGGCGATGTCCAGGTGGGCCCACGGGATGCCCTCGCCGATGAACTCCTTCAGGAAGAGCCCGGCGACCAGGCCGCCGCCCATCCGCTCACCCATGTTGGCGATGTCGGCCACCGGAGAGTCCATGCCCTTGCGGAGGTGCTCGGGCATCGGCATCGGCCAGGACTGCTCGCCGACCTCCTCCGCGATCTCGTGGATCGAGGTGCGGAACGCCTCGTCGTTCGCCATGATCCCGAAGTGGCGGTGGCCGAGCGCCAGCACCATCGCACCGGTCAGGGTGGCGACGTCCACGATCGCGTCCGGCGACTCCTCCGAGGCCCGGGTCAGCGCGTCGGCCAGCACCAGCCGGCCCTCGGCGTCGGTGTTGAGCACCTCGACGGTCTTGCCGCTGTACATGGTCAGCACGTCACCCGGGCGGGTGGCGGAGCCGGACGGCATGTTCTCGGCGAGCGCCAGCCAGCCGGTGACGTTCACCTCAAGACCCAGCCGGGCCGCGGCCACGACGGCGGCGAACACCGCGGCGGCCCCGCTCATGTCGCACTTCATGGTCTCGTTGTGGCCGGCCGGCTTGAGCGAGATGCCGCCCGAGTCGTAGGTGATGCCCTTGCCGACCAGCGCCAGGGTCTTGTCCGCCTTGGGGTGGGTGTGCGCGATCCGCACCAGCCGCGGCGGGGCCTCCGAACCCTGGCCGACGCCCAGCAGACCGCCGTAGCCGCCCTTCTTGAGCGCCTTCTCGTCCAGCACCTCGACCTTGAGGCCGAACTCCTTGGCCGCGGCCTGCGCCTCGGCCGCGAAGGACTTCGGGTCGAGCGCGTTGGAGGGGGTGTTGATCAGGTCGCGGGCGCGGTTGATCTCCGCGGCCAGCGCCTGCGCGCGCTCGGTGGCGGCCTTGAACTCCTTGTCGCGCGGCTTGCCGCCGAGGAGCGCGACCTCGGCCAGCGGCGCCGACTTGTCGTCGTTCTTCTTGCCGCCGTTCTTGCCGTTGCCGGCGCCGTTGCTGCGGAACGCGGTGAAGGTGTACGCGCCGAGCAGCGCGCCCTCGCTCACCGCGCCGGCCGCCGCGGCGTCCTCGACCGGCAGCGCGAAGCCGGCCTTCTTGCTGCCGGCCAGTGCCCGGGCGGCGCTGCCCGCGGCGCGCCGCAGCGCCTCGTGGGCGTAACCGTCGCCCTTGGCGGGTGCGTCGCCCAGGCCGACCGCCAGCACGACCGGCGTCTTGAGACCGTCCGCCGCGGGCAGCTTGGTCACCTCGCCCTCGGCACCACTCGCGCCGAGGGTCTCCAGCACACCGGCGAGCTTGCCGCCGAACGCCTTGTCCACGGCCTCGGCGCCGGGGGCCACGACGACGCCCTTGGCGCCCTTGGCCACGCCGACGACGACGGCATCCGCACGCACCGTTGCGGCGGAAGAAGTACTGAGGGTCAGTGCAGTCACGGTGATGAGAGTCCTGTTCCGTCCGGGAATCCGTTGTCGCGCCTTGGCGCGCTGCTGCGGCCGAGCCTACGCTCGGCGACGCCGCGAGGCCCGGCCTGCCGCCGTACCGGTACGGACCGTTGCGCGGCGGGCCGTACCGATCGCGGCCAACTCATGGACGATACACGGGAGTTGGCGGGAACGGCCGGATCAGCCGAGAGTCAGCGCCACCAGCGTGGTCAGCCCCGCGCCCTCCGCGAGCGCACCGAACACATCCCCGGTCACCCCGCCGAACCGCCGCCGGCAGTGCCCCAGCAGCAGTTCGCCGACCGCCAGCCCGAGCACCGCGGCGAGCCCCGCGTGCACCGCGCCGTACGGGCCCCACACCGCGCCCGCGGTCGCGCAGCCGGCGACCACCAGGGCGGCGCACAGCAGCGCCGCCCGTACCGGGACCGCCCCCGCGACCGCCGCGCCCAGCCCGTCCGGACGGGCCGCCGGCACTCCCGTACGGGAGGCCAGGGTCAGCGCGCACCGGCCGGTGACCGCGGCCACCGCCGCGCCCAGCGCGCCGTACGCCCAGCCCGCCGCGTACAGCCCGGCCAGCGCCGCCACCTGGGCCAGCAGCGTGAACAGCAGCGTGAGGACGCCGAACGGGCCGATGTCGGACTGCTTCATGATGCGCAGCGCGTCCTCGGCGGGCTTGCCGCTGCCCAGTCCGTCGGCGGTGTCGGCGAGGCCGTCCAGATGCAGTCCGCGGGTGAGTACGGCGGGCACCGCGGCGGTGCCGACCGCGGCCAGCAGCGGGCCGCCGCCGAGCAGCAGCAGTGCCCCGCCGAGCGCCGCCGCGAAGCCCCCGACGACCAGACCGGCCAGCGGCGCGCAGAGCATCCCGCCCCGGGCCGCCGCCCGGTCCCAGCGGTGCACCCGCACCGGCAGCACGGTCAGCGTGCCGAACGCGAAGCGCAGGCCGTCACAGCGGGCCGGGGGAGCGGGGGTCTCGGTCATCGCGGCAGGCTATCCGGGCGTCCGCCGCGCCTGCCTCCCGCCCCCGGCCGCGATCAGCGGGCCTAATGGTGCCCATGGGTCACTGGTGGTACCGCAACATCGTCGAGCCGGGGAAGCTGCCACTGCTGCTCGCGCTGGCCTCGTTCGTGCTGACCTTCCTCGTCACCCGGGTCATCACCCGGCTGATCCGGGCGGGGAAGGGCCCGTTCCGCAACATCTCGCCCGGCGGGCTGCACGTCCACCACGTGGTGCCCGGCGTGGTGTTGACGGTCGTCGGCGGGTTCATCGCGATCGCCGGCGACCGGCGCGGCTTCGGCGCCGGGATCGCGGCGGTGCTCTTCGGGATGGGCGTGGGGCTGGTCCTGGACGAGTTCGCGCTGGTCCTGCACCTGGACGACGTGTACTGGACCGAGGAGGGCACCAAGAGCGTCGAGGTCGTCATCCTCACCGTCGCCCTGGTCGCCCTGATCCTCGGCGGCTTCCTGCCGTTCGGCGTCGACGAACTCACCCCGGACGAGACCGCCGACCGCCTCACCGTCGTCCGGACGGTCGCGGTGAACTTCCTCTTCGCGCTGCTGGCGTTGGTGAAGGGAAAGGCGCGGATGGCGGTCATCGGGGTGTTCGTGCCGTTCGTCGCGCTGTTCGGCGCGGTCCGGTTGGCCCGGCCCCACTCACCGTGGGCCAGGCGCCTCTACCGCAACCGCCCCCGGGCGCTGGCCCGGGCCCGGGTCCGCGCCTACCGCCACGACCGCCGCTGGGCGGCCCTCCGCCGCAAGGTGGAGTACCTCATCGGCGGCGCCCCCGACCGGTGACCCGCTGTGCGTCCCGCGGCTTCACGGGCCGCCAGGCCTCCCACAGCCCGCACACCACCAGCACCCCGAGGATCGCCGCGAGATGCTCCTTGCCGGCCAGGTTGTTCTTGATGAACAGCACCTCGAAGACCATCGAGAGCACCACCAGCGACCCGGTGAACCACGCCCGGTAGCGCCAGCACACGAACACCGCCAGCCCCACCACGGCCGCCGACGGGCCGGTGTCGATGACGTACTTGTCCGAGTCGGGCAGGCCCAGCGGGCTCTGCGGGCCGATCCAGATGCCGATCCGCGCGTACATCGTCCCGGCGAGCGTGGCCACGTACGCGACCAGCAGCGTCCGGCGCCAGCCCAGGCAGGTCTCGGCGATGCCGAAGACCACCAGGATCTGCGCCAGCGCGCCCCACACCGGAAGGTCCAGCGCGGGCACGAACAGCGACAGCGGGGTGCGCAGCAGCGCGAGCCACAGGTGCTCGTACGCCTGGACCGAGCCGATGTCCTGGATGGCGTGGTAGCCCCACGCCTGGTTCTGCACGAACTGGAAGACCAGCGTCAGACCGACCGCGGCGAGCGTCACCGGGATCGCCCGCAGCCTGGCCGTGACCAGCTCCGACCGCACCGTCCGCAGCAGCGGTCCCCACTCGGCCCGCGCCGCCCGGCGCAGAACGGCTATGTCCCGCCGTCCCGCACGGGCCACACTCATCTCACGTTCTCCAGGTGCTTGCGGTTCAGCCACTTCGGCAGACCAGGTGCTTCCAGGAAGCCTTCCGCCCGGCCGGCGGCCAGGCCGATCCGCAGCAGATCGGTGCTCTTCTCGAAGAGCATGTACCGCGGCTCCCAGATGGGTCGGTATTTCGCGTTGGCGCGATAGAGCGATTCGATCTGCCACCACCTGGAGAAGAAGCTCAGCAGCGAGCGCCACAGGCGCAGCACCGGGCCCGCGCCGAGCCGCGAACCGCGTTCGAAGACGGAACGGAACATCGCGAAGTTCAGCGAGAGCTGAGTGATCTCCACCTCTTTCGCGCGCTGGATCAGCTCCAGGACCATGAACTCCATCAGCCCGTTCTCCGACGCCCGGTCACGGCGCATCAGATCCAGCGACAGGCCCTTCGCGCCCCACGGCACGAAGCTCAGCAACGCCCGCAGTTGACCCTGCTCGTCGCTGCACTCCAGCATCACGCAGAGGCCGTCCGCCGGATCGCCGAGCCGGCCCAGCGCCATCGAGAAGCCCCGCTCGGTCTCCCCGTCCCGCCAGTCGTCGGCCAGCTCCAGCAGCCGGGCCAGCTCCGCTGCGGGGATGTCCTCGTGCCGCCGGATACGGACGGTGTAGCCGGCCCGCTGGATGCGGTTGTACGCCTGCCGCACGGTGCGCATCGCGCGGCCGTCGAGGGTGAACTCCGCGGTCTCCACGATCGCCTCGTCGCCCAGCTCCAGCGCGTCCAGGCCGTGCCGGGCGTAGATCGTGCCGCCCTCCTCGCTCGCGCCCATCACGGCCGGCGCCCAGCCGTGCGCCCGGGCCTCGGCCAGCCACCCCTCGATCGCCCCGGGCCATGCCTCCGGGTCGCCCAGCGGATCGCCGGAGGCCAGCGACACCCCGCCCACCACGCGGTAGGTGATCGCCGCCTTGCCGCTGGGCGAGAACAGCACGCTCTTGTCGCGGCGCAGCGCGAAGTAGCCCAGTGAGTCCCGGTCGCCGTGCCGGTCCAGCAGGGCGCGCAGCCGCTCCTCGTCGTCCTCGGTGAGCGGTTCGGTGCTGCGCACGGACCGGAACGCCGCCCAGAGCACGGCCACCAGCAGCAGCGTGCTCAGCACGTTGATGGTGACGTTGACCCAGTTCGGGGTGTCGATGCTGGGGAAGCGGTGGTCGTCGGCGGCCAGCGACACCAGGCGCATCACGCCGTAGCGCCAGCGCGTGACGAACGTCGAGGACGTGTCGTGGGCGGTGTTGGTGACGGTCACCAGCAGCGCCGCCAGCAGCGAGGTGACCAGCAGCCCGCCGGCCGCGACCGCCGCCGCCAGCTTCGGGTTCGCCCGGTCGCCCTTGGCGTAGAACTCCCGCCGGCCGACCACCAGCGCGACCGCGAACACCGCCGTCACCACCAGCGACACCCAGTTCTGCGGATGGCCGCGGACCTCCGGCGCCGCCGCCAGCGCGAAGCCGAACAGCCCCACCAGCAGCCCGGACAGCGCCAGGTTCAGGATCCAGGCGGCCCGCTTGCGGCGCCGCAGGGTCACCGACAGGAACAGCGAGAAGGCCCCCGAGGCGAACCCCGCGGTCAGCAGGTACGGGGTGAAGTACGCCTCGACGTTGTGCCGGCGGATGTCGTTGCCGAACGACACCCACACCGCGCTCAGCAGATTGAGGAACGTGACCGTGCGCAGGTACCAGATGCCGAACGCGGCACCGCGCTGTGACCAGGTGCCGCCGCGCTGCTCGCGGCGGCCTTCGTCCGGACTCAAGCGATGTCTCCCATAAAAAACGTGTAAAGCCGAGATCTTATGGGGCGCCGCCGGGTGGTCCGGTACGGGCGGGAAGGAGCGCCGCCCCGGCCGGGGCGGCGCGCGCCTCAGTCGCGTACGGGAAGTTCTGCCGCCAGGGCCGCGGCCGCCTGCACCAGTGGCAGGGCCAGCAGCGCCCCCGTCCCCTCGCCAGCAGTGACGCCGTGGTCGAGCAGAGGGTTGAGCGCGATCCGGTCCAGTGCCTTGGCCTGCGCCGGCTCACCGCTGGCCTGACCCGCCAGCCACCAGTCCGGGGCCCGGAACGCCACCCGCTGCGCCACCAGCGCACAGGCCGCCGAGACCACGCCGTCCAGGATCACCGGCGTCCGGCGCACCGCGCTCTGCAGCAGGAACCCGGTGATCGCGGTCAGGTCCGCACCGCCGACCGTGGCCAGCAGCTCCAACTGGTCGCCGAGCACCGGCCGGGCCCGCCGCAGCGCGTCCCGGATCGCCGCGCACTTGCGCATCCACGCCAGGTCGTCGATCCGCGCCGCGCCGCGCCCGGTGACCACCGAGGCGTCCGTGCCGCACAGCGCGGCGACCAGGGTGCTCGCCGCGGTCGTGCCGCCGACGCTCAGATCGCCCAGCACCACCAGGTCCGTACCGGCGTCCGCCTCCTCGTCCGCGACCGCCATCCCGGCCCGGAACGCCGCCTCGGCCTCCTCGGCGGTCAGCGCGTCCTCGACGTCGATCCGGCCGCTGCCGCGCCGCACCCGGTGCCGGGTGACCTCCTCGGGCAGCTCCCCGGGCTCGCAGTCCACCGCCAGGTCCACCACGCGCAGCTGCGCCCCGGCCCGCCGGGCCAGCACCGCGGCCGGGCTCGCGCCGTCCAGCACCGCCCGGACCAGGTCCTTCGTCCCGCCGGCCGGCCGGGCCGAGACGCCCAGCTCCGCCACGCCGTGATCGCCGGCGAACAGCACCAGCCGGGCCTGCCGGATCGGCCGCACCGGCACCTGCGCCTGTGCCCCGGCCAGCCACTCGCCCAGCTCGTCGAGGCGGCCGAGCGCGCCCGGCGGTACGGCCAGCCGCGCCCGCCGCTCCTCGGCGTCACGGCGCACCCCGCCATCGGGGCGCTCGATCAGATGGGCGAAGTCATCGAGGTTCAGGGCGCTCATTGGGCGCAGATTACCGGCAATGCGTTCGGCGTGCGGTGGGGTTGCGGCCGCCGTCGCCGGCCCCGCTCCCGCCCCGCCGCGACCGCTCGTCGCCGCGCAGCGGAGCGGGCCCGGCCGCGAAGCGGACCTCGTACACCCGCGGCCGCAACGCCCGCGGGACCGGCGGCCGGTGCCGTACCGCCGACGGCCGGCGCAGGTGCCCCGGTACGAGGTCCGGACGGCCCGCGACCAGGGCGGCCGCCCGCCGCGGCAGCGCGTCGAAGACCAGCGCGCCGCCGGGGAACCGCGCCGCGCACACCGCCAGCAGCGCCCGCCCGGCCGGCAGCGGCAGCCGCCGGAGCACCCCCGCCGCGATGACCACGACCCCGCGGGACGCCCCCGGCACCGCGGTCGGCCACTCCCGGCCGGCCGGTTCCCGGGCGAGGGTGTGCCGCCGGGCGGTGTCCGGCAGCAGCATCCGGCGCACCGCGGCGGCCTCCTGCGGCAGCACCGACAGCCAGTGCAGCCGCCCGTTGTCCAGCCGCCAGAAGCCGGTGCCGAGCCCCTCGTCCAGCGCGACCACGGTCGCCTCCGGGTGCTCCGCCAGATAGGCACGCACGGCCGCGTCGACACACTCGGTCAGCCCGTATCCGGTCACGGATCAAGAGCACCCGGCGCCGCGCCCCCGGGCAAGCGGACACGGGCGCGGCCGGGCCCGCGTCATCCGCGCAGCGCAAGCGCCTGCCCGGCGACGACCAGCAGCACCTGCTCGCACTCCGCGCCGAACGCCGCGTTCAGCCGCCCCAGTTCGTCCCGGAACCGGCGGCCCGCCGGCGTCCCCGGCACCACCCCGGAGCCGACCTCGTTGCTGACCGCGACCACCGGCCGGTGCGTCGCGCGCACCGCCGCCACCAGCGCATCGGTCCGCTCCCGCAGCGCCTTGCGGCCGCCGCCCTCCCAGGTCGCGTCGTCCCACGCCCCGACCTCGTCCATCATGTGCGTCAGCCACAGCGCCAGACAGTCGATGAGCAGCGGCGACCCGCCGCCCGGCCGGTCCGTCCCGGCAGCCCCACCGGCCCCGGCATCCGCCAGCAACGGCACCAGATCGCAGGTCTCGACCGTCCGCCAGCTGCTCGGCCGCCGCTCCCGGTGCAGCGAGATCCGCGCCGCCCAGTCCGCGTCGCCGTCCCGGCTGCCGCCGGTGGCCACGTACAGCACGTCCGGGAACGCCGCCAGCCGCCGCTCCGCCTCCACCGACTTCCCGCTGCGCGCCCCGCCCAGCACCAGCGTCCGGCGCGGCAGGTCCGGCACCGCGTGGTACTCGCCGACCACCAGCGAACTGCCGTCCGGCACCGCCCGCGCGCCCACCGCCGCCAGCCTGCGGTGGAGTTCGGGCCCCGGCGGCACGTCGTGGTCGAGGTGCACCGCCACCACGTCCGTCGCCGCGTCCACCGCCCCGCTCGCCCGCAGCCGCGCCAGCGCGTCCGGCCGCCCCAGGACGTCGAGCAGCACCAGGTCGTACGGGCCGTTCCCGCCGGCGCCGTCGTAGCCGCCGCCGAAGATCCCGTTGGCGTCCGACAGTCCGGCCGGCGCCGCACCCGGCGGCAGATACAGCAGCCGCTCGCCGTCCGGCCCGGAGATCTCGTACGCGGTGCCCGGGATGTCCACCGCCAGGGCCCGGATCCGGTGCCCGTCGAGCAGTGCCAGCTCCCGGCCGTCCGCGACCCGGCCCGGGGTCGGCAGCCCGGCCGGCACCTCCATCGCCGGCCCCTCGTGCGGATGCGACAGCAGCACCTGCCGTACGCCGGCCAGCGACCGCCCGGCGCGGGCGGCCGCGAAGGCCGGACCCGGCGTCAGATCGATCAGCAGCGCGCCGTCGACCAGCAGCGCGGTCGCCGCCCGCGCCTCGTCGCCGACGGCGGTCGCACAGGCGGCACAGGGGCAGCCGGGGCGCGGCAGCCCCAGCGGGGCCCCGGTGCCGAGGAGAGTCACATCCACACCGCGAGTTTCTCGCGTCCGCTCCCGGTGAGCGCGGCGGGGGCGGACTCGACACGGCCGTTAGGCTCTCGATCAGCACGACAGACGCGACAAGCACGACTCACGTACCGGTGGATCCAGGAGGCGGACATGGCGTGGACGTGGCGGTTCGAGAAGGCGGACGGTACGGAGGCGGTACCCGCCGTGGAGCCGGAGGAGTTCACGACGCAGGGCGACGCGGAATCCTGGATCGGCGAGGAGTGGAAGGCCCTCCTCGAAGGCGGCGTCGACCAGGTCCACCTCTGCGAGGACGGCCAGGAGATCTACGGCCCGATGAGCCTGCACGCCGCCGAGGAAGACTGAGCAGCCGCCCGGACAGCACGACCCGACAGCACGACCCGGCAAGACGAAGGGCCGGATCCGCCCGGCGGATCCGGCCCTTTCGGCATCTCGGAACTACGGCCGCTGGCCCCGCTTGACCTGCGGCTTCGGCAGCCGCAGCCGCCGCATTTGGAGCGTGCGCATGACCGCGTAGGCCTTCACGCCCTTGAGGTTCTCGTTCGGGAACTTCTCCTGCAGCCGCTTGCTCAGGCGGAACCAGATCAGGGCCGAGTCCAGCACGATCAGCACGATGATCACGAGCCACAGCAGCAGCGCGATGCTCTGGATCGACGGCACCCGGATCATGGTCAGCACCAGGATCACCACGGCCATCGGCAGGAAGAACTCCGCGACGCACCAGCGCGAGTCGACGTAGTCCCGGGCGAACCGGCGCACCGGTCCCTTGTCCCGCGCCGGCAGGTACCGCTCGTCGCCGTTGGCCAGCGCCTCGCGCTGCCGGGCGAGATCGGCGCGGCGGGCCTCACGCTGGGCCTTCGTCGCGTCCTTGCGGTTGGTGGGGGTGTGCGCACGGGCCCGGCGCTGCGACTGGGAGTCGCTGCGCTTGGGCGTTGGACGGCCCTTGGGGGCCTGCGGGTCGCGGGGCTGCTGGGGCTGGTCCGCGGTCACCTTGGCGGTCGCGGCCTGCTCATCCTTCGAACGGCTTCGGAACACAACACCCAAGAGTACGTGGTCGCGGCCCGGGGGCCAGGGGCCGACGGGCACGATCCGGCAACGGCACCGCCCGGAAGGCGGCGGTCGCGCCCCGTCCGGCGACGCCCCGCAACCCCTTCCCTACTCCTTGCGCGGGAGGAAAGGCCGTCCCGATCGTCCTGGAGGAGGAGCGCATCCGGGCGCGAACAGTGCGGTAATGGAACCAGGGCCCGTACTGTGGGGTCTGTAGATGTGCTGGAGCCTAAGCCCGATGCAAGTCGGTCAGAAGGGGGCGCGCGAGGCCCATGAGCGATGGTGTCATGAAGCGGATGGGGATGATCTTCCGCGCGAAGGCCAACAAGGCCCTGGACCGGGCCGAAGACCCGCGCGAGACCCTCGACTACTCGTACCAGAAGCAGCTGGAGCTGCTGCAGAAGGTACGCCGCGGGGTCGCCGACGTGGCGACCTCCCGCAAGCGCCTGGAGCTGCAGCTCAACCAGCTCCAGGGCCAGTCCGCCAAGCTGGAGGACCAGGGCCGCAAGGCGCTGGCGCTCGGCCGCGAGGACCTGGCGCGCGAGGCGCTGACCCGGCGCAGCGCGCTGCAGCAGCAGGTCACGGACCTGGAGACGCAGCACCAGACGCTGCAGGGTGAGGAGGAGAAGCTCACCCTCGCCGCGCAGCGGCTGCAGGCCAAGGTCGACGCCTTCCGGACGAAGAAGGAGACGATCAAGGCGACGTACACGGCGGCCCAGGCGCAGACCCGGATCGGCGAGGCGTTCTCCGGCATCTCCGAGGAGATGGGCGACGTCGGTCTGGCCATCCAGCGTGCGGAGGACAAGACCGCGCAGCTGCAGGCCCGGGCCGGCGCGATCGACGAGCTGATGGCGTCCGGCGCGCTGGACGACCCGTCCGGCATGGCCAAGGACGACATCACCGCCGAGCTGGACCGGCTCTCCGGCGGCAGCGACGTCGAGCTGGAGCTGCAGCGGATGAAGGCCGAGCTCGCGGGCCCGTCGGCCGGCCAGCAGGCCATCGAGAGCGGTCAGGGCGGCCAGGGCCGGCCGACTCCGCAGCAGGACCAGCCGCGTTTCGACAAGCAGTGACGACCGGCGGCGGTTAGCCTCGCAGGGATCGCGAGACCGTCGGAGCGGACCAAGGGAGACCGTCGTGATCGTACGGATCATGGGGGAGGGCCAGGTGAAGCTGGACGATGCCCACTTCATCGAGCTCAACAAGCTGGACGACGAACTGCTCGACGAGATGGAGAGCGGCGACGAGGCCGGCTTCCGGCGCACGCTCGGCGCTCTCCTGGAAGCGGTGCGCCGTATGGGCACCCCGCTTCCCGACGACGCCCTCGAACCGTCGGAACTGATCCTGCCGTCCCCCGACGCCACGCTCGACGAGGTCCGGGAGATGCTCAGCGACGACGGCCTGATCCCGGGCTGAGTCCGCCTCCGGACGGCCACCCGGCCGTCCGCGCCCGCGGCCGGCCGCCACCGGCCGCCCCTTTTCCAGTGCACCGGCACCCGGCGCCCCGGTTCCTCCGTGGAACCGGGGCGCTACCGTTTGCTGTTGTGAGTTCCCTCGACCCCCGCCCGGACGCGGCCCGCGGCGGCCGCTTCGCCTGGTACCGGACGCATCCGCTGGCGTTCGACGCGGCCCTGGCGGTGGCCGTCTTCGTCTGCATCCTGTTCGGCGCGGTGGCCGACCCGCACCGCGTCCACGGTCCGCGCATCGTCCCGCACGAGCTGACCGCCACCACCGTGGTGCTGGCCGCGCTGGCCTGCGCCCCGCTGGTGCTGCGCCGACGGCAGCCGCGTACGGTCCTGGCGGTCACCGGCACCCTCACCCTCGTCGAACTGATCGCCGGCGCGAGCACTCCGCGGGCCCCGGTGGCGGTCGCCGCGGTGATCGCCCTCTACACCGTCGCCTCCCGCACCGACCGCCCCACGACCTGGCGGATCGGCGCCCTCACCGTCGTCGTCCTGACCGCCTCCGCGATGCTCTACGGCCCCCGCCCCTGGTACGCCCAGGAGAACCTCGGGATCTTCGCCTGGACCGGTATGGCCGCCGCCGCGGGCGACGCGGTCCGCAGCCGCCGCGCCTTCGTCGACGCCATCCGGGAACGGGCCGAACGGGCCGAACGCACCCGCGAGGAGGAGGCCCGCCGCCGGGTCGCCGAGGAACGGCTGCGCATCGCCCGGGAGCTGCACGACGTCGTCGCCCACCACATCGCCCTGGTCAACGTCCAGGCCGGGGTCGCCTCGCACGTCATGGACAACCGCCCCGACCAGGCCAAGCAGGCCCTCGCGCACGTCCGGGAGGCGTCCCGTTCGGCGCTGGAGGAACTCCGCGCCACGGTCGGCCTGTTGCGGCAGTCCGACGACCCGAAGGCACCGACCGAGCCCGCGCCCGGCCTCGGCGTCCTCGACCAGCTCGTCGACGGGTTCGTGCGCGCCGGGCTCCCGGTGGAGCTGGAGGTGCCCGAGGCGCCCGGCCCGCTGCCCGCCTCCGTCGACCTCACCGCCTACCGCGTGGTCCAGGAGGCGCTGACCAACGTCCACAAGCACGCCGGCGAGGGCGCCCGCGCCACCATCCGGATCGCGCACCACGCCTCCGCGCTGACCGTCACCGTCCTCGACGACGGCGCGGGCACGCCCGGAGCGCCGCGCCAGCGGTCCGCCGACCGGCCCGGTCCGCGGCCCGGCGGCACCGACGGGCCCGAGGAGAACGGCGGCGGCCACGGCCTGATCGGGATGCGCGAGCGGGTCTACGCGCTGGGCGGCACGATCGTCACCGGCCCGCGCGCGGCCGGCGGCTTCCAGGTGCGGGTCACCCTTCCACTGCAGACCGTCCGTACGGGGGAGACGACATGACGATCAAGGTGCTGCTCGCCGACGACCAGGCGCTGCTGCGCAGCGCGTTCAAGGTGCTGGTGGATTCCGAGCCGGACATGCGGGTGGTGGGGGAGGCCTCCGACGGCGCGCAGGCGTACGAACTGACCAAGGCCGAGCGGCCGGACGTCGTGCTGATGGACATCCGGATGCCCGGCGTGGACGGGCTGGCCGCCACCCGCATGATCAGCGAGGACCCGGACCTCACCGACGTCCGGGTGGTCATCCTGACGACGTTCGAGGTCGACGACTACGTCGTGCAGTCGCTGCGCAACGGCGCCAGCGGCTTCCTCGGCAAGGGCGCCGAACCGGACGAGATGCTCAGCGCGATCCGGATCGCGGCGGGCGGAGAGGCGCTGCTGTCGCCCGCCGCGACCAAGGGCCTGATCGCCAAGTTCCTTGCCCAGGGCAGCGGTCCGGGCGACGGCGGGCCCGGCGGCCCGGACGCGGAGCGGCTGGCGACGCTGACCGGCCGGGAGCGCGAGGTGCTCGTCCTGGTGGCCGGCGGACTGTCCAACGACGAGATCGGCGAACAGCTCGCGGTCAGCCCGCTCACGGTCAAGACGCACGTCAACCGGGCGATGGCCAAACTCGGCGCGCGCGACCGCGCCCAGCTGGTCGTCATCGCCTATGAATCGGGCCTCGTACGCCCACGGGTGCAGTAGGGGTGGAGCGGCCCGTACTCCGAACGCGGTACGGGCCCGGGACGGAAACCGACCTGGGAGCGAGGAAAACCGGCCTGGTCATGGCCGAAGGTGTAAGTGGGCCCGCAACGGGCCCCTGCCGTCGGGTCTGACGAAGGGCGCCTGCCCCCCGGCCCGGCCGACCGTCCCGCCTTCAGAACAGAAGAGAGACCCCACCCATGTCCTGGCTGTCCCGGCTCAGCCTCGTACAACGGGGCCTGATAGCGCTGATGTCGATCGTCGCGATCGCCTTCGGCGCCATCGCGATACCCCAGCTCAAGCAGCAGCTCCTGCCCTCCATCGAACTGCCGATGGTCTCCGTGCTCGCGCCGTACCAGGGCGCCTCGCCCGATGTCGTCGAGAAGCAGGTGATCGAGCCGCTGGAGGACGGTGTCCAGGCGGTCGACGGCATCAAGAGCGTCACCTCGACGTCCAGCGAGGGCTCGGGCGTCATCATGGCGCAGTTCGACTACGGCAATGACTCAAAGCGCCTGGTCGCCGACGTCCAGCAGGCCGTCAACCGGGCCCGGGCCAAGCTCCCCAAGGACGTCGACCCGCAGGTGGTGGCCGGCTCGACGGACGACATCCCCACCGTCGTCCTCGCCGTCGCCTCCGCGACGAAGGACCGGCAGACCCTCGCCGACCAGCTCGACCGCAGCGTCGTCCCGGGCCTGAAGAACATCGAGGGAGTCAGCCAGGTCACCGTCAGCGGCGTCCAGGACCGGGTCGTCGCGGTCACCCCCGACGACAAGAAGCTCGCCGCCGCCGGGCTGACCACGCAGGCGCTCGGCCAGGCGCTGGAGGCCGGCGGCACGTCCGTGCCGGCCGGTTCGTTCGCCGAGCACGGGCAGAGCAGGACCGTCCAGGTCGGCGCCGGCTTCACCTCCGTCGCGCAGATCAAGGACCTGACCGTCCCGCCGGCCGCGGGGGCCGGTGGGGCCGCGGGTGGCCCGTCCGCGGGCAAGGCGGTCCGCCTCGGCGACGTCGCCACCGTCAAGGAGGAGCCGGCCGCGCCGACCTCCCTCACCCGCACCAACGGCAAGCCCAGCCTCGCCGTCATGGTGACGATGGACCAGGACGGCAGCGCGGTCGCGATCTCCGACGCGGTCAAGGACAAGCTCCCGAAGATCCATCAGGACCTCGGCGAGGGCACCAGCGTCACGGTCGTCTCCGACCAGGGCCCGGCGGTCTCCAAGTCCATCGAGTCGCTGACCACCGAGGGCATGCTCGGCCTCGCCATGGCCGTCATCGTCATCCTGGTCTTCCTGCTCAGCCTGCGCTCGACGCTGGTCACCGCGGTCTCCATCCCGCTCTCGGTCGTCATCACCCTGATCGTGCTGTGGACCGGTGACCTGTCCCTGAACATGCTCACCCTCGGCGCGCTCACCATCGCGATCGGCCGGGTCGTCGACGACTCCATCGTCGTCCTGGAGAACATCAAGCGGCACTTGGGCTACGGCGAGGAGCGCCGCGAGGCCATCCTCTCCGCCGTCAAGGAGGTCTCCGGCGCGATCACCTCCTCGACCCTCACCACCGTCGCGGTGTTCCTCCCGATCGGCGTGGTCGGCGGCATGGTCGGCGCGCTCTTCGGCTCGTTCTCGCTGACCGTCACCGTCGCCCTGCTCTCCTCGCTGATCGTCTCCCTCACGGTCGTGCCGGTCCTGTCGTACTGGTTCCTGCGCGCCCCGGTCGTCCCCGAGGGCACCACCGTGGACGAACTGCGCCGCCAGGCCGAGGAGAAGGAGACCCGCAGCGCCCTGCAGCGCCTCTACGTCCCGGTCCTGCGCTTCGCCACCCGCCGCCGGGTCACCAGCCTGGTCATCGCGGTCGTCGTCCTGATCGGCACGTTCGCCATGGGCCCCCTGCTGAAGACCAACTTCTTCGACCAGGGCGACCAGGACACCCTGACCGTCAAGCAGGAACTCAAGCCCGGCACCAGCCTGGCCGCGTCCGACGCCCAGGCGAAGAAGGTCGAGAAGCTGCTCGCGGCCGACGACGACATCGCCGACTACCAGGTCACCGTCGGCTCCTCCGGTTTCATGGCGGCCTTCGGCGGCGGCACCGGCGCCAACCAGGCCTCCTACCAGGTCAAGCTGAAGGACTCGGAGGACTCCGGCAAGGTCACCGACCATCTGCGCGCGGAGCTCGACAAGCTCGGCCCGGCCATCGGCGACACCACGATCACCGCGGGCGGCGGCTTCGGCAACCAGGACCTCAGCGTGGTCGTCAAGGCCGGCGACGCCGACGTGCTGAAGCGGGCCAGCGAGCAGGTCCGCAAGGCCGTCGCCGGACTCGACCACGTCACCGACGTCCAGAGCGACCTCGCGCAGAGCGTCCCGCGGATCTCCGTCACGCCCAACGCCAAGGCCGCCGCGGCCGGTTACAACCAGACCACGCTCGGCGGCGCCGTCGCCCAGGCGGTCCGCGGCACCACCACCGGCCAGGCCGTCCTGGACAACACCGAGCGGGACATCGTCATCAAGGCGGCCCACCCGGCCACCACCGAGGCCCAGTTGAAGAAGCTGGCCATCCCGACCCCGGCCGGCCCGGTGCAGCTCGGCACCCTCGCCACCGTCAAGACCGTCGCCGGACCGGTCCAGATGACCCGGATCGACGGGGCCCGCTCGGCGACCATCACCGCCAAGCCGACCGGCGACAACACCGGCGCGGTCAGCGCCGCGCTGCAGACCAAGATCAACGGCCTGAAGCTGCCGGACGGCGCCACCGCCACCATCGGCGGTGTCTCCCAGGACCAGTCCGACGCGTTCTCCTCGCTCGGCCTGGCCATGCTGGCCGCCATCGCGATCGTCTTCATGCTGCTGGTCGGCACCTTCCGGTCGCTGATCCAGCCGCTGATCCTGCTGGTCTCCATCCCGTTCGCGGCCACCGGCGCGGTCGGCCTGCTCCTCGCCACCGGCACCCCGCTGGGCGTCCCGGCGATGATCGGCATGCTGATGCTGATCGGCATCGTGGTCACCAACGCCATCGTGCTGATCGACCTGATCAACCAGTACCGCGCCCAGGGCTACGGCGTCGTCGAGGCGGTCGTCGAGGGCGGCCGCCACCGGCTCCGCCCGATCCTGATGACCGCCCTGGCCACGATCATGGCGCTGCTGCCGATGGCCGCGTCCATCACCGGCGACGGCGGCTTCATCTCCCAGCCGCTGGCCGTGGTCGTGATCGGCGGTCTGATCAGCTCCACCCTGCTCACCCTCCTCCTCGTCCCGACGCTCTACGCGATGATCGAACTCCGCAAGGAACGCCGCGCGAAGAAGAAGGCCGCCAAGCGCGCCAAGAAGTCCGGCACGCCCACCGAGCAGAACGAACCCACCCCGCAGCCCGCGGGCGTCTGACGCCCCCGGTCCTTCCGAACGAGCCCCCGCAGCCGCACCCCGGCCGCGGGGGCTCTTTCGTGGCCGCACCCCAGCCCAACAGTGCGCCCCGGGCCGTGCGCCCGGTGGCTCCTCCTCCCTCAACTGACCTCCCGTCATACGCCTTTCAGTGGTTTATGGCTGCATGTCCGCATGTGCGGTCGGGAGTTGAGAAGCATGGCCACCGGTATATGCCGCATATGCCGCTCCGGGAGGAGAACGATGACGGTCCCCGCATCACCGGCCGACGACGAAGCGCACGCACTCCCCGACGACGAAGCGCACGCACTCCCCGACGACGAGCCGCACGACCTGCCCGAAGACGACCCGGGCCAGCTCCCCGCCCATCGGCCCGCCCAACTCCCCGACGAGCTCACCGACTTCGTCACCCACTGCGTCCCGCTCACCGGCTTCGCCGCGTTCGACCTGTACGCCACCGGTACGGCCCGGCTCTACCTCGACACCGCCCGCCGCCAGGTCGGCGAGGGCCGCTTCGCCGCGTTCTGGGCCGCATGGAAACGCGCGCTCGCGGAGGGACACGGCCCCGAGGCGCTCACCCCCACCCACCGTGAGGTGGCGCGGGCCCTGATCTACCTCTGGTACACCGGTGCCTGGCCCCGCCTCGCGCCGGCCGCGCATGCCGACCTCCGCCGCGAGAGTGCCAACACCGAGTTCGTCCCCGCCCCCAGCGCCTACGTGGAGGGCCTGGTCTGGCGCACCTTCCACGGTCACCCGGCGGGCGCCAAACCGCCGGGCTTCGGCACCTGGGCCCTCCGCCCGCCGGACCCGCCCGGTGTCGCGGAGCTCCGTGACCGCCTCGGCCTCGCGGACGTCCCCTACCGCACCGGCCTGGCCGACGAGGTCCCCCCGGCGGACATCCCCGCCCATCTGCTGCCTGGGCAGCGCCTCAGCCGCGACGTCCCGCCGTCCGCCGTCCCCACCGCGGCCGCCCCCGCCACCCCGGCCGCCCCCGCCACCCCGGAGGCCCCCGCCGCCCCCGAGGCCCCCGTCACCCCTGAGGAGAGCAGCTCATGACCGAGACCGTCTCCGCGGAGGGCGCCGCCCGCCGCCGCTACGACGCGATCATCGTCGGCGCCGGCTGGGCCGGTTCCGCCCTCGCCAAGCGCCTGGGCGCGCAGGGCTGGCGGATCCTCGTCCTGGAGGCCGGCAACGGCGGCACCGAGACCTGGCCCGGCTATCTGGACTCGCTGTCCACCTTCTACTCGGCCGTGGCCAAGGTCCCCAACTCCGCCTACCGCCCCAACAAGGCCGCCCCCTCCCCGAACGTCCTCGACCTCGCCCCGGTGCGCGACCCGGAGGCCGGCGAGCCCGAGTTCACCGCGCACGGCTACTTCGTCCAGGACGGCCAACTCCCGTACGGCACCGACTACTTGCGGGAGCTGGGCGGTGCCGCCATGCACTGGCTCGGCGCCGTCCCCCGGATGCTCCCGGACGACTTCGCCACCCGCAGCGCCTACTCCTACGGCCTGGACTGGCCGCTCACCGCCGAGGACCTCCAGCCCTGGTACGCCGACGCCGAGCGGGAACTGGGCGTCGCCGGCCACGCCCGCGAGCAGCGGGAACTCGGCGTGGTCACCGACCCCGGCTACGAGTACCCGATGCACCACATCCCGCAGAGCTATATCGACCAGTACTGCGACCACCGCCTCAAGGACGCGGTCATCGACGACACGGTGGCCCAACTCCCGTACACCCTGCGGACGTTCGGCCTGCCGCAGGCCCGCAACTCCACCCCCAACCCCGCCTACCGGGCCCCGTACCGCATCGAGGGCGCCGTCGGCCTGCCCAACTACGGCGAGCGCTGCGTCGGCAACGCAAGCTGCGTCCCCATCTGCCCCGTCCAGGCCAAATCCCATCCGCTGCGCCTCCAGGCCGCCTGGCCGCCGTCCGTCACCCTCGCCACCCGCTGCGTGGTCACCCGGGTCCGGGCCACCTCGACCGGCACGGTGACCGGCGTGGAGTACCGCACCTACACCGACCCCGCCTCCCCGGTCAGCCGGTCCTACCTCGTCGAGGCGGACGTGGTGGTGCTCGCCGCGCACGCCATCGAGAACGCCCGCCTGCTGCTGTTCTCCGGCCTCGCCAACGCCAGCGGGCAGGTCGGCCGCAACCTGATGGACCACCCCACGCTCCTCAACTGGGCGCTCGCCCCCGAGGCCGGTGGGCCGGTCGGGCCGTTCCGCGGCCCCGGCCACACCTCCGGCTGGGAGGTCTTCCGCGGCGGCCCCGGACGCCGCGCCCGCGCCCCGTTCCGCATCGAGATCGGCAACTGGGGCTGGGGCTGGGCCACCGGCGCCCCCATGAGCAACGTCGCCACCGCGCTGGGCATCGGCGGCGACAAGGACGGCAACGTCCGCCCGGACGGCGTCTTCGGCCCCGAACTCCGCCGGCTGCTCGGCAGCTCCATCGGCCGCCAGCTGCAACTCCAGATCGCCGTCGAGCAGTCCGCCGACCCCGGCAACCGCGTCACCATCGACCCCGCCCGCTACCGCGACGCGATGGGCAACCCCCGGCCGATCCTCACCTACGACCTCGACGACCACGTCCGCACCGGCCTGTTCGCCGCCCGCCTCGTCGCCCAGAAGATCTTCGCGCGGCTCGGGGCCACCGACTACACCGACCACGCCCCGCACGACGGCGTACCGCCGCTCGGCCACTTCGTCCACACGGTCGGCCGGCAGACCCTGGACCTCGCCTACAGCGGCGCCGGCCACGGAGCCGGCACCCACCTCATGGGCAGCGACCCCAAGACCTCCGTGGTCAACGCCGACCAGCGCACCCACGACCACCCCAACCTCTACGCCATCGGCTGCGGCAGCATGCCGTCGATCGGCACCAGCAACCCCACGCTCACCATGATGGCGCTGGCCCTGCGCAGCGCCGCGCAGATCCACCGCGACCTCGTGGCCGCCCGCCGCCCGGCGACCCTACGGCCCGCCACGCAGTCGTCGTCGCACCCCGAGTCCGAGAACGCGCAGAAGGAGAAGGTGACGGCGTGATCACCGCACTCGCCCTGGACGCCCAGGGGTTCGGCATCCCCCAGGATCTCCCCACCCTGCGCCGCTACCTCCAGGCGGCCCTGGAGGTGGAACACCTCACCGTCCCCGTCTACATGACCGGCATGTACTCGATCGTCTCCGGCACCAACCGCCCCGCCTACTTCACCATCCGCAGCGTCCTGCTGGAGGAAATGCTCCACATGACGCTCGCCGCGAACCTCCTCAACGCGGTCGGCGGCACCCCGGACGTCGGCCACTCCCAGTTCGTCGCCAAGTACCCCGCCAAGCTGCCCTTCAGCAGCGACCAACTGCCCCTCATCGGCCTCCAGCACTTCTCACCCGCCGCCCTGAAGACGTTCCTCACCATCGAAACGCCCCGCAAGCTGGCCCCCAAGCCGAAGCCGGGCGACGGCTGGACGTCCATCGGCCAGTTCTACGACTGCATCCGCCAGGGCCTCGTGAACCTGGTGAGGGAACAGGGCGAGGCGGCGGTCTTCACCGGCACCGCCGCCCGCCAGGTCGGCCCGGACGACTTCTACAACTCCGGTGGCGAGGTCCTCGCCGTCCACGACCTGACGTCGGCCCAGCTGGCGATCCGGGTGATCAGCGACCAGGGCGAGGGCACCGACGGCACGATCTGGGACAGCGACGACCTGATCTTCGGCGAACAGCGCCAGCTGGCCCACTACTTCCGCTTCAACGAGATCTACACCGGCCGCGGTTACGGCCCCCACGACACCCCCGCCGACCCGCCGAGCGGCCCCCTGATCGACGTCACCTGGGACGACGCGTACCCGATCCACGGCGACTCGAAGATCGCCGACTACAAGGAGTACGCCACGACCAGCGCGGTCCACGAGCAGGCGGTCGCCTTCAACACCCGTTACGCGGCGCTGCTGCGCTACCTCCACACGGCGTTCAACGGCACCCCGCGCGCGATGGCCCTCGCGATCCCCACCATGCTGGAACTCCGCGACCGCTCCGAGCAGTTGTACCGCAACCCGCACCCCGACCCGAAGCTGGCCGCGCGCGGCCTGTACGCCAGCCCCACCTTCGAACTCGAACAGCCACAGTTCGACACCGTCGGCCCCACGGTCGAGGAAAACCTACGGCTGGCCGGCCTGCGGCCCGGCCAGCCGATCGACCTCGCGCCCGTCCCGTCCCACTAACCGCCCAGGGACGACCCGTCCTTCACCATCCCGACGAACGCGGCCCACGCGGCCCCGCTGACGCATATCGCGGGGCCGCCCGGGTCCTTGCTGTCCCGGATGGGGACGAGGCCGGGGATGTTGTCGGCGATCTCGACGCAGCTCCCGCCGTTGGTGTTGCTGTAGCTGCTCTTACGCCAGCGAGCTGCGCTCAACTCGGGGGTGTGTCGCATCTTTTGTGGTCCTCCATTGCCTCTCGGATCAGCTCCGCCGACTCCGTCAGCGAGAGGGCGTTCGCGCGCAGCACCTCGTACTTGCGCCGCCACTTGCTCACGGCTTCCGGGGCCTCGTGGAGATGCGCGGTCTCGATGCCCTCTTCGTAAGCCACGGCGGAGCCGTCCGGAAGCGTCAGCAGATTGAGTGCGCCGCCCATCAGCGGGTGCAGGCCCGCGCTGAACGGCATCACCTGCACCTTACTGTCCGGAGTATCCACCTGTTCGAGTAGCCGAGCCAGCTGTTTACGGGTGCACTCCCTGCTGCCCACCCGCCGCCGCAGCACAGCCTCGTCGATGATGGCCCAGCGGTACGGAGGCGAGTCGGAGCTCAGCCGATCCTGGCGGGACATCCGGGCGTTGACACGCTCTTCGAGCTGCTCCGCAGACAGGTCCGACTGGCAGCCCAGACACGCTTGAGCGTATTCCCTGGTCTGCAACAAGCCGGGGATCACTTGCGGCTCGTAGACCTCGATGACGTCCGCACGGGACTCGAAGTCCATGAACCGCCGGTACTGGTCCGGATGCGCCTCCCTCTTGGCCAGTTGGTACAGCCCGTGGAAGTACTGCTCGGTACCGAAGGCCGCATCGAGCGCATTCGGCAGCTCCGGTGCGGGCATCAGCTCCGCCGTCTCCACCCGCGCCAGCGCGCTCTTGCTGAAGTTGACGATGTCCGCCAGCTGTACCAGCGACAGTCTTGCCAGCTCACGGTGGCGACGCTGCTCCGACCCGAAGTAATGCCGGGCGGACAGGTACGGAGTCAGTTCCTTCGGCGTGAACTTCACGAGGTGCCTTCCGATCGTCCCAGCTCAACAGCGGGACGTCAGGCCCCTGTTGAGACCACGTCTCACACGGCAACGATGGCAATACACACCGTAATCAGGCGACCAACCTCGCGAAAGTAGGTCATATGTTCGATGGTTCGCCGTGGCGGCTGTTGCCGTGGACGGGGCCGGACGGTCAGCCCTGCTATCTGCACACCGACAACCCGGAGAGCCGGCTGTCGATGCTGGCCGACGACATCGAGGAGCAGATACTCGCCGCGGCCGAGCTGCTGCTCGATGAGGTCACGGCGGAATCCCGGGTGCTCCGGCTCGCGCTGCGGGACGTGGTCCGGATCGCCGTGAGTCGGGGTGACCGGCTCGCGGAATACGAGGAGTGACGGGAATGCGGCCGTGAGTAATGGTATGAAAAGAGGGTAAAGCGACCTCGGATCGCGAAAGGCAGGTAGCCCGTGCTCTCCGCACCGACCGGCAAGGCCGTCCTCGTGCCCGCCGCCGGGCTCGCCTGTGCGCTCACTTTCGCACTGGTGGGCCCCGCGGTCGCCCCCCGCGCCGTCGCCGTGCCCGCCGCGGCCCACCCGGCGGCCAGCCCGACGGCCAGCCCGACGGCCAGCCCGGCCGCCGGACCGCTCGCCGGCGTCCGGGTGGCGATCACCGGCGGGCTCTTCACCGCCAGCCTCGGGATCATCTGGACGACCGGGCACCCCGTCTACGGGCACTCCTGCGCGGCGGCCGGCGGTGCCCCCACGCCGTTCACCGCGCTGGTCGACGCCGAGGACGAGTACCACTTCGGGCTGGTGGCGCACTGGGACGCCACCGCGAAGGACTTCGTCGTCGACAACATCCACGGGGACGCCGCCAACGGGAAGAAGTGGACCGCGTACGTCAACGACACCAAGATCACGACCGGTCCCTGCGCCACCGCGATCAAGGACACGGACAAGGTCAAGTGGTCCCTGGAGTAGCCGAGGAGGGCCGGGCCTACACCCGGCCCCGGCCCGCCGCCACTACGGCAGCGCCAGCATCCGCTCCAGCGCCAGCTTCGCGAAGCTCTCGGTCTCCTTGTCGACCTGGATGCGGTTGACGACCTTGCCGGCCGCCAGCGACTCCAGGGCCCACACCAGGTGGGGGAGGTCGATGCGGTTCATCGTCGAGCAGAAGCAGACCGTCTTGTCGAGGAAGACGATCTCCTTGTCCTCGGAGGCGAAACGGTTCGCCAGGCGGCGGACCAGGTTCAGCTCCGTACCGATGGCCCACTTCGAGCCGCGCGGGGCGGCCTCCAGCGCCTTGATGATGTACTCCGTCGAGCCGACGTAGTCCGCCGCCGCCACGACCTCGTGCTTGCACTCGGGGTGGACCAGCACGTTCACGCCCGGGATGCGCTCGCGCACGTCGTTGACCGAGTCCAGCGAGAACCGGCCGTGCACCGAGCAGTGGCCGCGCCACAGGATCATCTTCGCGTCCCGCAGCTGCTCGACGGTCAGGCCGCCGTTCGGCTTGTGCGGGTTGTAGACCACGCAGTCGTCCAGGGACATGCCCATGTCCCGGACGGCGGTGTTCCGGCCCAGGTGCTGGTCGGGCAGGAACAGCACCTTCTCACCCTGCTCGAAGGCCCAGTCCAGCGCCCGCTTGGCGTTGGAGGAGGTGCAGATCGTGCCGCCGTGCTTGCCGGTGAAGGCCTTGATGTCGGCGGAGGAGTTCATGTACGAGACCGGCACGACCTGCTCGGCGATGCCGGCCTCGGTGAGCACGTCCCAGCACTCGGCGACCTGCTCGGCGGTCGCCATGTCGGCCATCGAGCAGCCCGCGGCCAGGTCGGGGAGGATGACCTGCTGGTCGTCACCGGTGAGGATGTCGGCCGACTCGGCCATGAAGTGCACACCGCAGAAGACGATGTACTCGGCGTCCGGCCGGGCGGCGGCGTCCCGCGCGAGCTTGAAGGAGTCGCCGGTCACATCGGCGAACTCGATGACCTCGTCGCGCTGGTAGTGGTGCCCGAGGACGAAGACCTTGTCCCCGAGCTTCGCCTTGGCCGCGCGGGCGCGCTCGACGAGGTCGGGGTCCGACGGGGCCGGCAGATCACCGGGGCACTCCACGCCGCGCTCGCTCTTCGGGTCGGCCTCGCGGCCGAGCAGGAGCAGCGCGAGCGGGGTCGGCTGGACGTCCAGGGGCTGGGCGGTGGTCACGACACGCACCCTCTCTTCTCTGCAGACAACTCTGAGGCACGCACCTTTCTCGGGGCACATGCCTTTTCGTCTATTTGACGCTATCTATCATAGCCGCTTCACGTCACTTTGACGATGGCCATAGTGTCGATGTGACGCATCAGCACCCCGCCGTGTGTCGTCGGCCACCAGTTCCCGGCGGCCGGTGTGCGAGCATGAGAAGAGATAACGCCCAGCCGGAATGAATTCCGGGGCGTCGCCGGTTGCAGCTTGTGGCATCCGATGACAAGCGGTCCGTACAACCCGGGAGAGATGTAGATGAGCGTGCAGGACGAGAAGACCACCGTCAGCGACGGCATCATCCTGTCCGACGCGGCCGCGTCGAAGGTCAAGAGCCTGCTGGAGCAGGAGGGCCGGGACGACCTCGCGCTGCGGGTGGCCGTTCAGCCCGGTGGCTGCTCCGGTCTGCGCTACCAGCTCTTCTTCGACGAGCGTTCGCTCGACGGCGATGTCGTGAAGGAATTCGACGGCGTGAAGGTCGTCACGGACCGGATGAGCGCCCCCTACCTGGGCGGTGCCTCCATCGACTTCGTCGACACCATCGAGAAGCAGGGCTTCACGATCGACAACCCGAACGCCACGGGCTCCTGCGCCTGCGGCGACTCCTTCAGCTAAGGAGTCCGCTCCGCGAGGAGCACGGGACACATACGAAGGCGGCGCCCCCGATGGGGACGCCGCCTTCGCCGTGTCGTCACCGCTTGGGCACCGACTCGCCGGTCGACACATCGATCACCTTCCGGCCGTCCAGCGGCTTCTGCAGCTCCACTGTCTTGGTGAACTCCCGGGCGATCTTCACGCAGATCTGCCCCGGCTTCTTGTCCCGGCCGACGACCTTGGTCTTCACGGCGGTGGCCGACTCCTCGACGCTCACCGAGTAGACACTGCACACCCCGCCCCAGAAGTGCACGGTCAGCTTCCGGCCGCCGTCCCCGATGTCGTACGACTCCAGCGCCATCGCGCCCGGCTTCCCGGACGGCGGCTTGGAAGTGGGCTCCTTGTGGGCGACGTACTTCGGGTCCACCGCCGGATGCGTCACCGTCGTGGTGGTGCTGTCCGGGCCGTTGCCGGTGCCCGGCTGGCGGACCTTGAACAGCCACGACGGGACCAGCGCCTGGCCGCCGTCCACGTACTGCACCGCGAGCCCGAAGACCGCGCCGGTCACCTCGGCCGGCCGCTGGCCCTTGGTCGGGTCCGGCTCGCAGGGCGCGATCTGGTCACCCTTGCCGTCCGGGCCGCCCTTACGGCCGGGTGTCGAGGGGCAGGGGGCGGGCTTGCGGCCGTCGCCCGAGTTCAGCCGCGCAAGCGTCTTGTCCGCGTTCAGCACGGGGTACACCGCGCCCTTGACCGGCTTGGCCAACTGCCCGCTGCCGCCGACCACTTGACCGTCCGAGCCGACCTGCAGATCGCTCTGCCAGCCGTACGTCGGCAGCCCGCCGAGCACCGGGTTGGCGGTGACGATCCGCACCGCACCGGACAGCCCGCTCGCATCGACCGCGGCGTCCTCCTGGCCGAGCGCCTTCAGCACCGGCCGCACCACCTGCTTCGCCTTCTCCTGCGACACCGCGCCCGCGCCGCTGCCGTCGTCCTGGGTCGCGATGTCCCCGCCACCGCGGTACGACGGGCAGCCGGGCCGGCTCGACGGGCCGCCGCCACCGGGCTGTTCCTGACCGGTCTTGCCCTTGGGGGAGGCGGGCAGCGCGCAGTTCGTGCCGCCCGGAGTGCCGTACTGGGAGAACGTCCAGGCACCCGAGCCGGTCTTGTTCACCTGCAGGATCGGCCCGCGGGCGTCCGGGGTGACCTCGCCGACCTTCCAGGTGGTGCCCTCCGACCGAACCTTTCCGGCCACGTCCAGCGCCTTTGCCAGCCGTTCCACCGACTCCCGGCTGATCTCGCCCTTCGGGCGGTACACCGGGGCGGACCCCGGCCCGTTCGGCAGCTTCGCCACGGCCCGGTACTTCGCCCCCTGCGGGTTGGGCTCCCCGGCCGCTATCGAACCGCCCGAATAGCCGTCGAGCGCCAGCGGCGGCGGATTGCCCTGCCCGGAACCCGGACCGGACCCGTCGCCGCCGGACGCGGACGAGGCCCAGTACGCCGCGCCGCCCCCGGCCACGAGCACCGCGGCGGCCATCGAGGCCACCACGAGCCGGGTGCGCCGCGTGCGCTCCTTGGGGTGGGTGGTGTCAGGGGTGTCCTCGGCGTTCACCGCATCGCTCCTTCAGCTCCGCTGAACTTCTGACCTGCCTGCCCGCCTCGGTGGGGGACGCCGATGGGACGGACCCCGGCCGGATCCGGTTCCCCGGCGCCCGCGGCCGGCGGCCCGGCCGGGCGGATCTACTATGGGAGGGTTTGCGCGGCCACCGGCTGCCAGCTGTCCCGGATGACCGGCGGGGCACCCTCCCGACCGGTACCGTTTCCCCGTCCGCCGCCCCTCACGCCGTCCCACAGGAGCAGACCCGTCGTGCGTATCGCAGTCACCGGCTCCATCGCCACCGACCACCTGATGACCTTCCCCGGCCGCTTCGCCGACCAGCTCGTGGCCGACCAGCTGCATACGGTCTCCCTCTCCTTCCTCGTCGACCAGCTCGACGTCCGCCGGGGCGGCGTCGCCCCCAACATCTGCTTCGGCATGGGCCAGCTCGGCATCCGGCCGGTCCTGGTCGGCGCCGCGGGCACCGACTTCGAGGAGTACCGCGCCTGGCTCGACCGGCACGGCGTGGACACCCGCTCCGTCCGCATCTCCGAGGTCCTGCACACCGCCCGCTTCGTGTGCACCACCGACGCCGACCACAACCAGATCGGCTCCTTCTACACCGGCGCGATGAGCGAGGCGCGGCTGATCGAGCTGCAGCACGTCGCCGAGCGGGTCGGCGGCCTGGACCTGGTCCTGATCGGCGCGGACGACCCGGAGGCGATGATCCGGCACACCGAGGAGTGCCGCAGCCGCGGTATCCCGTTCGCCGCGGACTTCTCCCAGCAGATCGCCCGGATGGACGGCGAGGGCATCCGCACCCTGATGGAGGGCGCGGCCTACCTCTTCTCCAACGAGTACGAGAAGGGCCTGATCGAGTCCAAGACCGGCTGGACCGCCGAGGAGATCCTGGCCAAGGTCGGCACCCGGGTCACCACCCTGGGCTCCAACGGCGTCCGCATCGAGCGGGTCGGCGAGCCCACCATCGAGGTCGGCGTCCCCGAGGAGAAGACCAAGGCCGACCCCACCGGCGTCGGCGACGCCTTCCGCGCCGGCTTCCTGTCCGGCCTGGCCTGGGGCGTCAGCCTGGAGCGCGCCGCCCAGATCGGCTGCATGCTCGCCACCCTGGTCATCGAGACCGTCGGCACCCAGGAGTACGAGCTGCACCGCAGCCACTTCATGGACCGCTTCACCAAGGCGTACGGCCACGACGCCGCGGCCGAGGTCCAGCAGCACCTCGCTGCCTGACCCGCCCGACCGGGGCCGGGCCCACGCCCGGCCCCTTCCGCACGTCAGACGCGGCGCCGCACCACGTACGCGGCGCCGCGTTCGGCCGCCCGCTCTCCCACGTACTCCTGGTCGCGCATCCCGCACCAGGCGGGGATGTCCAGCCGGGCGGCCTCGTCGTCGGAGAGCACCGTCACCGTCCCGCCCACCGGCACCTGCCCGATCACCTTCGCCAGCTCGATGACCGGGATGGGGCACCGCCGCCCGAGCGAATCGACGACGAGGCCTTCCGGCTCTTCCGTAACGGCTCCGGCGGGCTCCTCCGTGACCGCCCCGGCGGGCTCCTCCGGTCCCTCCGCCGCGGCCACTGAAGGCTCCTGCGGCACGCTGTCCGGTGCGGCCACCGGCTCCGCGGCCCCCGCCCCGAGCCGCTCCCGCACCGACCGGACGATCCCCGGCAGCACCTCCAGGAACCGCTCCACGTCCGCCTCGGCCGTGCCGTACGGCAGCGAGACCCGGACGTTCCCCTCGGACAGCACCCCCATCGCGCGCAGCACATGGCTCGGCGTCAGCGTGCTGGACGTACAGGACGATCCGGACGAGACGGAAAAGCCGGCCCGGTCGAGCTCGTGCAGCAGGGTCTCCCCGTCGACATAGAGACAGGAGAAGGTGACGAGATGGGGGAGTCGGTGCACCGGATCGCCGACCACCTCCACGTCCGGGACCAGCTCCGGCACCCGGGTACGGATCCGGTCCACCAGCCCCCGCAGCCGGGCCGCCTCGGCGGCGGTCCCCGGCCCGGACCGCAGCGCACGCAGCGCGGCCGCGGCCGCGACCACCGCCGGGATGTTCTCGAAACCGGCGCTCCGGCCGGACTCCCGCTCGTCCCGCGGCCCCTGGGGCGCGAACCGGGTCCCCTTGCGGACCGCGAGCAGCCCGACGCCGGGCGGGCCGCCCCACTTGTGGGCGCTGGCCGCCAGCAGCGACCAGGCGCCGGGCACCGGCCCCCAGACCAGCGACTGCGCGGCGTCCACCAGCAGCGGCACCCCGGCCTCCTGGCACAGCTCGGCCACCTCCTCGACCGGCTGCTCGGTGCCCACCTCGTGATTGGCGGACTGGAGGGCGACCAGCGCGGTGTCCGGGGTGAGCGCGGCCGCGACGTCCCCGGCGGCCACCCGGCCCGTACGGTCCACCGCCAGCTCCGCGACGGTGCCGCCGGCCGCGGCATGGGCCTCGGCGGCGTGCAGGACCGAGGAGTGCTCGACGGCGGAGTGCAGCAGCCGGCGGCCGGCCCGGCGCCGGCCGGCCAGCGCACCGGCCACCCCGGCGTGCACCGCCTGGGTACCCGAAGGGATGAAAACCAGTTCGTCCGGGCGGCAGCCGACGGCTTCGGCCGCGGCCTCCCGGGCGGCGTCCAGCAGCAGCCGGCCGCGCCGGCCCTCGCGGTAGAGCCGTGCCGGGTCGGCCCAGCCCTCGTCGAGCGCGGCGAGCAGCGCCTCGCGGGCGACGGGGTGGAGGGGGGCGGCGGAGGCGGCGTCGAAGTAGGGCACGTACCCGACGTTAGTCGCCCGGGCGGCGGTAGGCGCCGCGCCCAGTGGAGTGGTCCGTTCCACCCGTCCGCGGGCCGGGGCCGGGCATGCCGTCAGATGCCTGGTGGAAGCGGGTAATCGGGTCTCCGGGAGGCGGCCCGCGAGGGGCCCGGCCACCCCTTCGGGGTGGCTCGCGGCGCGTTGGGCACCCTCCCCGCGCGACCCCAAATAGCGTCCAGTAGGGTTTGGTCCGCATAAACATCCAAACCCCTGCCCGACGCAGGGCGGCGACCGACCAGCGAGTAAGGCCGCAGCCGACCGCGCGGGCGAGACTCTCGGGAAGGCGCTACGTGAGTCCCAACGGCTCCGACCGCTCGTCGCGGCGCCCGATGCGGCGGAAGCTGCCGCAGGTGCTTGCTGCGGGCCTGGTCCTGGCGACCGCAACAGGTTGCACATACAAGGACTTCCCCCGCCTCGGCATGCCAACGCCCGTCACCGACGAGGCGCCGCGGATCCTCTCTCTTTGGCAGGGCTCCTGGGCCGCCGCCCTCGCAACGGGCGTGCTGGTCTGGGGCCTGATCATCTGGAGCGTGATCTTCCACCGCCGTAGCAGGACCAAGGTGGAGGTCCCCGCGCAGACCCGGTACAACATGCCGATCGAGGCGTTGTACACGATCGTCCCCTTCATCATCATCGCGGTGCTGTTCTACTTCACCGCACGTGATGAGAGCGCGCTTCTGAAGACCTCCAAGAAGCCGGACCACGTCATCAACGTGGTGGGCTTCCAGTGGAGCTGGGCGTTCAACTACATGGAGAACGTGGACGGCAAC
Source organism: Streptomyces sp. NPDC059649 (assembly GCF_042734445.1). Classification (NCBI taxonomy): domain Bacteria; kingdom Bacillati; phylum Actinomycetota; class Actinomycetes; order Kitasatosporales; family Streptomycetaceae; genus Streptomyces; species Streptomyces sp. NPDC059649. The sequence continues at coordinate 12,208 of NZ_JBHWDV010000056.1, read as the reverse complement.
AAGTCGACCACCAACATCAACTCCAGCGCACTCTCCGCTATTCCGGACAAGTGGAAGAAGACCGCACCGGCCGGTGCCGACGGTGTCTACGACACCGGCACCCCGGGCGAGCGCAACCCGCAGACCGGCAACCCCGGACCGACCCTGTGGCTGCCGAAGGGCGAGTCGGTCCAGTTCGTGCTGACCTCGCGCGACGTCATCCACTCCTTCTGGGTGGTGCCGTTCCTGATGAAGCAGGACGTCATCCCGGGCCACACCAACGTCTTCGAGGTGACCCCCAACAAGGAGGGCACCTTCATGGGCAAGTGCGCCGAGCTCTGCGGCGTCGACCACTCTCGGATGCTCTTCAACGTCAAGGTCGTGTCCCCTGAGCGGTACCGGGCGCACCTGAAGGACCTGGCGAAGAAGGGCCAGACCGGATACCTGCCGTCGGGCATCAAGCAGACGGATCACGCCAGGAATGCGGAGACGAAGAACCAGTGAGCATCCTCAACGAACCTCAGGGTGCCGCCGCCGATACGGCTCCGGCTGCCCCGCCCGCACGCAAGAAGCAACCCGGTATCGCCGCCGTGAAGTGGCTGACGACCACTGACCACAAGACCATCGGCACGATGTACCTGGTCACGTCGTTCGCGTTCTTCTGCATCGGCGGCCTGATGGCGCTGCTCATGCGCGCCGAACTGGCCCGTCCCGGCACGCAGATCATGTCGAACGAGCAGTTCAACCAGGCGTTCACGATGCACGGCACGATCATGCTGCTGATGTTCGCGACGCCGCTGTTCGCCGGTTTCGCGAACTGGATCATGCCGCTGCAGATCGGCGCGCCCGACGTGGCGTTCCCGCGGCTGAACATGTTCGCCTACTGGCTGTACCTCTTCGGCTCGCTGATCGCCGTGGCCGGCTTCCTCACCCCGCAGGGTGCCGCCGACTTCGGCTGGTTCGCCTACTCCCCGCTGTCGGACGCGGTCCGCTCGCCGGGCGTCGGCGCCGACATGTGGATCATGGGTCTGGCCTTCTCCGGCTTCGGCACGATCCTCGGTTCGGTCAACTTCATCACCACGATCATCTGCATGCGTGCGCCTGGCATGACGATGTTCCGGATGCCGATCTTCACCTGGAACGTGCTGCTGACCGGTGTCCTGGTCCTGCTGGCCTTCCCGGTCCTGGCCGCCGCGCTGTTCGCCCTGGAGGCGGACCGTAAATTCGGTGCCCATGTATTCGACGCCGCAAATGGCGGGGCATTGCTCTGGCAGCACCTCTTCTGGTTCTTCGGACACCCCGAGGTGTACATCATCGCGCTGCCGTTCTTCGGCATCATTTCCGAGGTCATTCCGGTGTTCTCCCGGAAGCCGATGTTCGGTTACATCGGTCTGATCGCGGCGACGATTTCGATCGCCGGTCTTTCGGTCACGGTGTGGGCGCACCACATGTACGTCACCGGCGGCGTCCTTCTGCCGTTCTTCTCCTTCATGACGTTCCTCATCGCCGTTCCGACCGGTGTGAAGTTCTTCAACTGGATCGGCACGATGTGGAAGGGCTCGCTGTCCTTCGAGACGCCGATGCTCTGGGCGGTCGGCTTCCTGATCACCTTCACCTTCGGTGGTCTGACCGGTGTCATCCTGGCCTCGCCGCCGATGGACTTCCACATCTCCGACTCGTACTTCGTCGTGGCGCACTTCCACTACGTCGTCTTCGGAACGGTCGTCTTCGCGATGTTCTCCGGCTTCCACTTCTGGTGGCCGAAGTTCACCGGCAAGATGCTCGACGAGCGGCTCGGCAAGATCACGTTCTGGACGCTGTTCATCGGCTTCCACGGCACCTTCCTCGTCCAGCACTGGCTGGGTGCCGAGGGCATGCCGCGCCGTTACGCGGACTACCTCGCGGCCGACGGCTTCACCGCGCTGAACACCATCTCGACGATCAGCTCGTTCGTGCTGGGCCTGTCGATCCTGCCGTTCCTCTACAACGTCTGGAAGACCGCCAAGTACGGCAAGAAGGTCGAGGTCGACGACCCGTGGGGCTACGGCCGTTCGCTCGAATGGGCGACGTCCTGCCCGCCGCCGCGGCACAACTTCCTCACCCTGCCGCGCATTCGTTCCGAATCCCCGGCGTTCGACCTGCACCACCCGGAGATCGCGGCCCTCGACGCGCTGCACAACGGCCACGGCACTGACGAGGACAAGGCCATCGCCGGTGGCAAGGAGGCGGGCAAGTGAAGATCCAGGGCAAGATGTTCATCTGGCTCTCCGTCTTCGTCCTGGCCATGGCGATCGTCTATGGCGTCTGGTCGAAGGAGCCCGCGGGTACCACCGCACTCTTCCTCGCCTTCGGCCTGTGCATCATGGTCGGCTACTACCTGGCCTTCACGGCCCGGCGGGTCGACGCGGGCGCACAGGACAACGAGAACGCGGAGGTCTCCGACGACGCCGGTGAGCTGGGCTTCTTCAGCCCGCACAGCTGGCAGCCGCTGTCCCTGGCCGTCGGTGGAGCGCTCGCCTTCCTGGGCGTCGTCTTCGGCTGGTGGCTGCTGTACTTCTCCCTGCCGGTGATCCTGGTCGGCCTCTTCGGCTGGGTCTTCGAGTACTACCACGGCGAGAACCGCACGCAGTAGGCGTACGAAGCGGTAGATGCACGGCAACACGCCGTACAGCGGGCCCGGACACCTCAACAGGTGTCCGGGCCCGCACCGTTCGGCGGAAGCGGGGGCTACCCGTTTGCAGTCCTCCAGCGCGCTGGAGCAGGTGATTCTTCATATTTTTGGGGCATGAGTCACAGACCTCGAACCCGGACGGTGCTGAGCTGCGGCCTCCTGCTCGTGCCCCTCGCGGTGAGCACTGCCGCGTGCGGGGGCTCGGCGTCGGAACCGCTCTCCGCCAATCCCTACGACGCGGGCGACCAGATCACCGCCAACACCCCGGACGGAAAGCAGAAAGCCGACCCCGACAAACCGATCGAGGTCTCCGTCAAGGATGACGACGCGCGGATCACGGACGTGACCGCCACCGATTCCACCGGCCGCTTCGTACGCGGCGAACTGAGCGCCGACGGCAGGCACTGGCGCACCACGGTCCCGCTGGCCGCCGGCACCCGCTACACGGTGCGGGTCAGCACCGAGGAGGACGACGGCACCCCCGGCCGCAAGACGCTGGTGGTGCACACCACCGACGCGGACGGCCAGTTGACCGCCACCTTCGGCCCCGAGAGCGGCGAATACGGCGTCGGCCAGCCGGTCACCGCCGAGCTGAGCCGGCCCATCAAGGACCCCAAGGCCCGGGCCATCGTCGAAAGCGCCCTGAAGGTCGACTCCATGCCGCGCGTCGAGGGCGCCTGGCACTGGGTGGACGACAAGAAACTGCACTTCCGCCCGAAGGTCTACTGGCCGGCCCACGCCACCATCTCGGTGCACAGCAACCTGACCGGCCTGAAGATCGCCAAGGGGCTCTACGGCGGGCCCTCCAAGCCCGTCAAACTCACCACCGGCGACCGCCTGGAAGCCATCACCGACGCGGCGGCCCACCAGATGACCGTGCTGCGCAACGGCACGTCCATCAACACCATCCCGGTCACCACCGGCAAGCCCGGCTTCTCCACCCGCAACGGCGTCAAGGTCGTCCTGGGCAAGGAGAGCTTCGTGCGGATGCGCAGCTCCACCGTCGGCATCGCCGCCGGCAGCTCGGACTCCTACGACCTGCCGGTCTACTGGGCCACCCGGGTGACCTGGAGCGGCGAGTACGTGCACGCCGCGCCCTGGTCCGTCGGATCACAGGGCGCGGCGAACGTCAGCCACGGCTGTACCGGCATGTCCACCGGCAACGCGCAGTGGTTCTTCAACACCGTGCGGGTCGGCGACATCGTCAAGGTCATCAACAGCGGCGGCGACACCATGACGCCGTTCGACAACGGCTTCGGCGACTGGAACATGCCCTGGAAGGAATGGCGCGCCGGCAGCGCACTCAAGAACAAGGCCTCCAGCACCACAGGAGCCGCCGAGCGCCAGCAGGACCCCGGCTCCGACGCCCGGCTGCGCCCGAAGATCTAGCGGGCGCCAGGCGGCCCTCAGCGCGGCGCCTCAGGCCTGTACGAGGTTCCTGCGGCGCAGCAGGCCGGCCAGGGCGTCGGCGAAGGCCACCGGGTCGATCGGATGGGTCACCGCCGCGTCCGCCCGGCTCCAGGTGGCCAGCCAGGCGTCCTGGGGGCGGCCGATCAGCAGCAGCACCGGCGGGCAGCGGAAGATCTCGTCCTTGATCTGCCGGCAGACCCCCATACCGCCCGCCGGCGCGGTCTCGCCGTCCAGCACGCAGACGTCGATGCCGCCCTGCTCCAGGGCTTCGAGGACCGCCGGCGCGGTGGCGCATTCCAGGATCTCGATCTCCGGGGCATCGGCGGCGGGGCGCCGGCCGGCCGCCAGCCGGACCTGCTCGCGGGTGCCCGCGTTGTCGCTGTAGACCAGCACCGTGGCAGTCGCCTGCATCGTTCCTCCACGCTCTTCGTAGCGGCACAGCATCGGGTGGGGCTGATGGGCCGGATGCTACTCCCGCGGCGGGCCCCCGCAGCAGGGGGCGAAAGGGCCGAAGATCTGCCCGACGGCCCGTCAGCACCAGGTCCGCGCGAGCCGGGGGACCGCACCGGCGGCCGGCCTTCCCCCCTTCGGGCGATGCCGGAAATGGGCCGTACGAGCAGGGCATACGTCCTTGACACACCGAACGGCACCCCCCGGAGTGAGGGCGGGATAAGCGACCGACATAATGTCGGTCGTGGCGACAGCAACGACAGTAGAAACCGGGCACGCGCACCCGTCGGTCAATCGGCCGAACCTCACCAGCGTCGGAACCATCATCTGGCTGAGTTCCGAGCTGATGTTCTTCGCGGCCCTCTTCGCGATGTACTTCACCCTTCGATCCGTGACCGGAGAGGCTTATTGGAAGGAATCGGCCAGCGCGCTGAACCTTCCGTTCTCCGCGACCAACACCACGATCCTGGTGCTCAGCTCGCTGACCTGCCAGCTCGGCGTTTTCGCGGCCGAGCGCGGCGACGTCAAGAAGCTGCGGGCGTGGTTCGTGGTCACCTTCATCATGGGTGCCATCTTCATCGGCGGTCAGGTCTTCGAGTACACCGAGCTGGTCAAGCACGAGGGCCTGTCGCTCTCGTCCGGCCCGTACGGCTCGGTGTTCTACCTGACCACCGGATTCCACGGACTGCATGTGACGGGCGGTCTGATCGCCTTCCTGCTGGTCCTGGGCAGGACGTACGCGGCCAAGAGGTTCACCCACACGCAGGCCACCGCGGCCATCGTCGTGTCCTACTACTGGCACTTCGTCGATGTCGTCTGGATCGGCCTCTTCGCCACGATCTACCTGATCCGGTAACCGGTCCGACCGGACCGAAAGATCAGACAGACATAGCCAAAGCATCGACGCAGAAGATCCTGACACCGGGGTAATCCGTGAAAAAGCTCTCCGCACGACGGCGCCATCCGCTGGCGGCGCTCGTCGTCCTACTCTTCGCGCTGGCGGTCACCGGGGGGCTGTACGCCGCGTTCGCGCCGGCGGACAAGGCTCAGGCCGATGACACCGCCCAGTCCCTTGCCATCAAGGAGGGCAAGAAGCTCTACGCCGTGGGCTGTGCCAGCTGCCACGGCACCGGCGGTCAGGGCACCACCGACGGCCCGAGCCTGGTCGGCGTCGGTGCCGCAGCCGTCGACTTCCAGGTCGGCACCGGCCGCATGCCGGCCCAGCAGCCCGGCGCGCAGGTGCCGCGGAAGAGGCCGATCTACAACAACGCCCAGCGCGAGCAGCTGGCGGCCTACGTCGCATCGCTGGGTGCCGGCCCCACCATTCCGGAGAAGTCGCAGTACAACTCCGAGGGCGCCGACATCGCCAAGGGCGGCGAGCTGTTCCGCACCAACTGCGCGCAGTGCCACAACTTCACCGGTAAGGGCGGCGCCCTCACCGACGGCAAGTACGCACCGACGCTCGAGGGCGTGGACCCGAAGCACATCTACGAGGCCATGGAAACCGGCCCGCAGAACATGCCCTCCTTCGGTGACGGCTCGCTGAGCAAGCAGAACAAGAAGGACATCATCGCGTACCTCGGCGCCGTCAACGGCGATGAATCCGAGAGCCCCGGCGGCCTCGACCTCGGCGGTCTCGGTCCGGTCAGTGAGGGTCTCTTCGGCTACATCTTCGGCCTGGGCGCGCTGGTAGCGGTCGCCATCTGGGTCGCAGCCCGGACTACGAAGGCCAAGAAGTCATGAGCGAGACTGGACGACACGAAGACGTGCCAGAAGAAATTCTGCCCGGTGAGCGGGAGGCTCACGAAGGGGCGGTGCGCCCGGCGGACGACCCGTTCGCCGACCCGGGTCTGCCGGCCCACGAGCACCGCGCCCAGGACATCGACGAGCGGGCCGCGCGGCGCTCCGAGCGCACCGTCGCCCTGCTCTTCCTGGTGTCCATGATCGCCACGGTGGCCTTCATCGCCGCCTACGTGGCCATCCCGATCGACAAGATCGTCTACATCTGGCCGATCGGTCACATCAGCGCGCTGAACTTCGCGCTCGGCCTGACGCTGGGTGCCGCCCTGTTCTGCATCGGCGCCGGCGCGGTCCACTGGGCCCGCACGCTGATGTCGGACGTGGAGGTCGCCGACGACCGCCACCCGATCGAGGCCAGCCCCGAGGTCAAGGCCAAGGTCCTGGCGGACTTCAAGCTGGGCGCCGAGGAGTCGCAGTTCGGCCGCCGCAAGCTGATCCGCAACACGATGTTCGGTGCGCTGGCCCTGGTGCCGCTCTCCGGTGTCGTCCTGCTGCGTGACCTCGGGCCGCTGCCCGAGACGAAGCTGCGCACGACGAACTGGAAGAAGGGCGTCCGCCTCGTCAACCAGTCCACCAACCTCCCGCTGCGTCCCGAGGACATCGCGGTCGGCTCGCTGACCTTCGCCAAGCCCGAGGGCCTGGAGGAGGACCAGGAGGACTTCAACGAGAAGATCGCCAAGGACGCCCTGATGCTCGTGCGGATCCAGCCGCAGAACATCAAGGACAAGCAGGAACTCGCGTGGTCCCACGAGGGCATCGTGGCCTACTCGAAGATCTGCACCCACGTGGGTTGCCCGATCAGCCTGTACGAGCAGCAGACGCACCACGTGCTCTGCCCCTGCCACCAGTCGACGTTCGACCTCTCCGACGGCGGTCGGGTGATCTTCGGTCCGGCCGGACACGCCCTGCCGCAGCTGCACATCACGGTGAAGGACGGCTTCCTGGAGGCCGCCAGCGGTTTCGAGGAGCCCGTCGGCCCGAGCTTCTGGGAGCGCGGATGAGTAACGAGACAAGCGCGACCACCACGCGCCGCGGCCAGGCGCCGCGGGGCGAGCGGATCGCCGACTGGGCGGACGGCCGGCTGGGCATCTACAGCCTCGCCAAGTCCAACATGCGCAAGATCTTCCCGGACCACTGGTCCTTCATGCTGGGTGAGGTCGCGCTCTACAGCTTCATCATCATCATCCTGACCGGTGTCTACCTGACGCTGTTCTTCCACCCGAGCATGGCCGAGGTGACCTACCACGGTTCCTACGTGCCCATGCAGGGGATCCGGATGACCCAGGCCTTCGAGTCGACGCTGGACATCAGCTTCGACGTCCGAGGCGGCCTGCTCATCCGCCAGATCCACCACTGGGCGGCGCTGGTCTTCCTGGCCGCGATGATGGTCCACATGATGCGGGTGTTCTTCACCGGCGCCTTCCGCAAGCCGCGCGAGGTCAACTGGCTGTTCGGCTTCCTGCTGCTGGTGCTCGGCATGTTCACCGGCTTCACCGGCTACTCGCTCCCCGACGACCTGCTCTCCGGCACCGGCGTGCGGTTCATCGAGGGCGTCATCCTGGCGATGCCGCTGGTCGGTTCGTACCTGCAGATGTTCATCTTCGGCGGCGAGTTCCCCGGGCACGACATCATCCCGAGGTTCTTCACGGTCCACGTGCTGCTGCTTCCGGGCATCATGCTCGGCCTGCTGGTGGCGCACCTGATCCTGGTCTTCTACCACAAGCACACGCAGTTCCCGGGTGCCGGCAAGACCAACACCAACGTCGTCGGCATGCCGCTGCTGCCGGTCTACATGGCCAAGGCCGGAGGCTTCTTCTTCCTGGTCTTCGGCGTGATCTCGGTGATCGCCGCGGTCGCCAGCATCAACCCCGTGTGGGCCATAGGGCCGTACCGGCCGGACCAGGTCTCCACTGGTGCGCAGCCGGACTGGTACATGGGCTTCGCCGAGGGCCTGGTCCGTGTCATGCCGGGCTGGGAGTGGAACTTCTGGGGCCACACCATCAACTTCGGTGTGCTCATCCCGATCCTCCTCTTCCCGCTCGTCCTGGTCGCCATCGCGGTCTACCCGTTCGTCGAGTCCTGGGTCCGCGGTGACAAGCGCGAGCACCACATCCTGGACCGCCCGCGCAACGTGCCCACCCGCACCGGCTTCGGTGTGGCCTGGCTGATCGCGTACTTCGTGATGCTGATCGGCGGCGGCAACGACCTGTGGGCGACCCACTTCCACCTGTCGATCAACTCGATCACCTGGTTCGTCCGGATCGCGTTCTTCGTCGGGCCGGTGCTGGGCTTCATCGCCACCAAGCGGATCTGCCTGGGTCTGCAGCGGCGCGACAAGGACAAGGTGCTGCACGGCCGCGAGTCCGGCATCATCAAGCGCCTGCCGCACGGTGAGTTCATCGAGGTCCACGAGCCGCTCGACCAGGAGCAGCTGCACTTCCTGACGCAGCACGAGCAGCCCGAGCCGCTGGAGCTGGGCCCGGAGGTCGACGAGAACGGCGTCCGCCGCAAGATCAAGCGGTCGCAGAAGCTCCGCGCCAAGCTCTCCAAGAGCTACTACGGCGAGGACAGCGTCATCCCCAAGCCCACGGTCGAGGAGTACCGGGAGATCACCAGCGGCCACGGCCACCACTGATCCCTCGCGTGCCTCGTAGCGCACCGTAGGTAGTACGCCACCCAGAGGGCCCCGTCCGAGCATCGGACGGGGCCCTCCGGCGTGCCGTCCCTCTCGATAGGGTGACTGCATAAGCAGGACACAGACCAGGAGCGTGGACCATGAACGTTGTGACCCCGGTGGGCGGCGACAGCGTGGCGGCCCACACCTGGCCGGGCATCCTGAACGCCCTGCTCGACGGCCGGGACCTCACCGCCGACGACACCGCCTGGGCGATGGACCGGATCATGCGGGGCGAGGCCAGCGACGCCCAGATCGCCGGCTTCGCGGTGGCCCTGCGCGCCAAGGGCGAGACCGTCGCGGAGATCTCCGGACTGGTCCGCACGATGTACGCGCACGCCCGGCTGATCGAGGTGCCGGGCCCCAGCGTCGACATCGTCGGCACCGGCGGCGACGGCGCCAAGACCGTCAACATCTCCACCATGTCCTCGATCGTCGTGGCCGGCACCGGCGCCAAGGTCGTCAAGCACGGCAACCGCGCCGCGTCCTCCGCCAGCGGCGCCTCCGACGTCCTGGAGAAGCTCGGCGTCAACCTCGACCTCACCCCCCAGCGGGTCACCGAGGTCGCGCAGGAGGCGGGCATCACCTTCTGCTTCGCGGTGAAGTTCCACCCCGCCCTCCGGCACGTCGCCAACGCCCGCGGCCAGCTCGGCATCCGCACCACGTTCAACGTGCTCGGCCCGCTGACCAACCCGGCCCGGGTGAAGGCCCAGGCGACCGGCGTCGCGGACGCCCGGATGGCGCCCATCCTGGCCGGCGTGCTCGCCGAGCGCGGTTCCTCCGCGCTGGTCTTCCGCGGCGACGACGGCCTCGACGAGCTGACCACCACCGCCACCTCCCGGGTCTGGATCGTGCGCGACGGCACGGTCCGCGAGGAGCCCTTCGACCCCCGCGACGTCGGCATCCCCCTCGTCCCCGTCGAGGCGCTGCGCGGCGCGGACGCCTCGTACAACGCGGACGTCGCCCGCCGGCTGCTGGACGGCGAGACCGGCCCGGTCCGTGACGCGGTGCTGCTGAACTCCGCGGCCGCACTCGCCGCGCTGGAGCCGTCGGACGCCCCGCTGACCGACCGCATCCGCCTCGGCATCGAGCAGGCCGCCGTCTCGATCGACTCGGGCGAGGCCAAGCGCGCACTGGAGCGCTGGGTGGCCGCCAGCAACGCCTGAGCGGCCGGTGACACAGGGTGTGACGCAGGGCTCAGTCCGTCATACGGACTGAGCCCTTGCGCGTAAATGCTCTTGTGGCATGATGCTGCGCAGGTCACGAGTGACAGCGACACAGGCCCCGGCCCGCTGTCCGGCAACCCTCCTTCCGTGGCGGGGTGCCCCGGGTGATGACCAGGCCGCAGGCAGCGAGGTCTGCGGCAAGCGCGGATCCCTCGCCAGGGATCCTGGTCCTCGAGGGAGAACTTCCGTGAATCAGCGAATGCGATAGGGCCCGAAGGCCCCTTTTTCGCGCCCTTTTTCCTTTCCCGCTGCGTCCCGCGCCGCGCGCTTCAGCACACCCGAAAGCGCCGCCGCCGTTTCCCGCGCCGCAGCGAATTCGCTCAATTCACTTACGCCTTACGGGAGTTCGCCATGTCCGTTTCCGCCGTTGCCGCCGACCGTTCCGTCTGTGCCCCGCTGCCGGTGCTCGGCCGGGACGTCCTGGTCCCGCTCGTGACCGGCGGCGAGGTCGACTACGCCGCGCTGGACTACGCCGCCAGCACCCCGGCACTGCAGCGGGTCTGGGACGACGTGGCCGCCTACGCCCCCTACTACGGCAGCGTGCACCGCGGCGCCGGATACCTCTCGCAGCTCTCCACCGACCTCTTCGAGAACAGCCGCCGCACGATCGCCGCATTCCTCGGCTGCCGCGCCGACGACCAGCTGGTCTTCACCCGTTCCACCACCGACTCGCTGAACCTGCTCGCCGCCGTACTCCCGCGGAACACCCGGGTCTTCGTCTTCGAGACCGAGCACCACGCCTCGCTGCTGCCCTGGGAACAGCGCGCCGACCTGACGGTCAGCTACCTCAACGCCCCGCGCACCCCGGAGCAGGCGGTCGCGACCCTGGAGCACGCGCTCGCCGACCGCGAGCCCTACGGGCCGGCCCTGGTCTGCGTCACCGGCGCCTCCAACGTCACCGGCGAACTGTGGCCGGTCCGCGAACTGGCCGCCGCGGCACATGCGCACGGCGCCCGGATCGTCCTCGACGCCGCACAGCTCGCCCCGCACCACCCCGTCGACCTCGCCGAACTCGACGTCGACTGGGTCGCCTTCTCCGGCCACAAGCTGTACGCGCCGTTCGGCGCCGGTGTGCTGGCCGGCCGCGCGGACTGGCTGCAGGACGCCGACCCGTACCTGGCGGGTGGCGGCGCCAGCCGCAAGGTCTCGCGGCGCGCGGACGGCGGCGTCGACGTCGAGTGGCACACCACGGCCGCCCGCCACGAGGCCGGTTCGCCGAACGTCATCGGCGCCTACGCCATCGCCTCCGCCTGCAAGGCGCTCACCGAGGCGGGCTTCGACACGCTCGTCGCCCGCGAACAGGAACTGATCGCGCGGGTCCGCGCGGGGCTGGCCGAGGTCCCCGAGGTGCGCGTCCTCTCCCTCTTCGGCGACGACGCCCCCCGCGTCGGCGTGCTCTCCTTCGTCGTCGAGGGCTGGAACAGCTCCCACTTCGCCGCCGCCCTCTCCGCCGAGTACGGCATCGGCGTCCGCGACGGCCTCTTCTGCGCGCACCCGCTGGTCCGCACCCTGCTGGGCAGCGACCCGCAGGACCCCGGCGAGTGCGGCGCCCCCGACGCGGCCCCCGGCGAGCGGTCCCTCAACGCCATCCGCGTCTCCTTCGGCGCCGGCACCCCCGACGAGCATGTCGACCGCTTCCTCCGAGCGGTCAAGGAACTCGTCTCCGACGGCGCCCGCTGGAACTACCGCACGGAGGACGGCCGTTGCGTGCCCGCTTAAGCGGGGTGCCTCCCACGTACCTGGCCGTCCCGCCGTGCTGGTTGCGCGTCGTTGCGCGCTTGGCGGCGCCGCCTACGTACCTGTCTGTCCCGCCGTGGGGGTCTCGCCGTTGCGCTTTGCGGCGCCCCCGTACGTACCCGTCCGTCCCGCCGCGGGGGTTTCTCGCCGTTGCGCCTGCGGCGGGCTGGGTGGTGTCGGGTGCGGTGACGGTCCTCCGGGGCCTTGTTCGTGGACTGCTTCGCTTTACGTCCACGAACAAGGCCCCTCCGGCCCGTCCCC
>NZ_JBHWDV010000055.1:0-45942 GCF_042734445.1 Streptomyces sp. NPDC059649 | reverse complement strand
CTCCGGCTCCGGCCCCCGCGCCGGCTCCGGCCGCCCCGGCTCCGGTCACCCCGGCCCCCGCCGCCGGTGAGGCCGAGGGTGCGTACGTCACCCCGCTGGTGCGCAAGCTCGCCGCGGAGAACGGCGTCGACCTCGCCACGGTCAAGGGCACCGGTGTCGGTGGCCGGATCCGCAAGCAGGACGTCATCGCCGCCGCGGAGGCCGCCAAGGCCGCCGCGCCGGTCGCCGCCCCGGCCGCGGCGCCGTCGAAGGCCCCGGCGCTGGAGGTCTCCCCGCTGCGCGGTCAGACCGTCAAGATGCCGCGGATGCGCAAGGTCATCGGCGACAACATGATGAAGGCCCTGCACGGCCAGGCGCAGCTGACCACCGTGGTCGAGGTGGACATCACCGCGATCATGCGGATGCGCAACAAGGCCAAGGACGCCTTCGCGCAGCGTGAGGGCGTCAAGCTCTCCCCGATGCCGTTCTTCGTCAAGGCCGCCGTCCAGGCGCTGAAGGCCCACCCGGTCGTCAACGCCCGGATCAACGAGGACGAGGGCACCATCACCTACTTCGACACCGAGAACATCGGTATCGCGGTGGACGCGGAGAAGGGCCTGATGACCCCGGTCATCAAGGGTGCCGGCGACCTCAACATCGCCGGTATCGCCCGCAAGACCGCGGAGCTGGCGGGCAAGGTCCGGGCCAACAAGATCACCCCGGACGAGCTCTCCGGTGCGACCTTCACGATCTCCAACACCGGGTCGCGCGGCGCGCTGTTCGACACCGTGATCGTGCCCCCGAACCAGGTCGGCATCCTGGGCATCGGCGCGACCGTCAAGCGTCCGGTGGTCATCAACCACCCGGACCTGGGCGAGACCATCGCGGTGCGCGACATGACCTACCTCGCGCTCTCCTACGACCACCGTCTGGTGGACGGCGCCGACGCCGCCCGCTACCTGACCACGGTCAAGCAGATCCTGGAGGCCGCCGAGTTCGAGACCGAGATCGGTCTCTGAGCCCCGGCAGTCGTCCGGTAGGCGTGTAGCACCAGGGGCCGGCACCGGTTCGTACAGCATCCGTACGGACCGGAGCCGGCCCTTCTGCATGCCGCCGTCCGGCCGCCGTCCCGGATAATGGCCCCCTCGCCACCAGCCGCTCGACCACCCGCTCTGAAGGAGCACCTCATGACCCCGCCCGTCGTCCATTCGCTGCGCGAGCAGATCCGCGAGCACATCCTCGAGGGGATCGTCAGCGGCCGCTGGCAGCCGGGCGAGCGGATCGTCGAGCGGCGGATCGCGGTGGAGCTGGAGGTCAGCCAGACGCCCGTACGGGAGGCGCTGCGGGAGCTGGAGTCGCTGCGGCTGATCGAGTCGGCACCCAACAAGGGCGTACGGGTCCGGAACCTGACCGCGGCCGACCTCAAGGAGAGCTACCCGGTGCGGGCCGGGCTGGAGCAGGTCGCGGCGGAGCTGGCCGCCGGGCGGCTGGCGCAGGACACCGCGGCGCTGGAGCGGGAGGTGGCGGCGCTGCGCGAGGCGGACCTGGCGGGGGACGGGGAGGCGCAGGTGCGGCACACCGTGGCGTTCCACCGGGAGATCGTGCGGGCCGCCGGGAACGCCGTGCTGCTGCACACCTGGGAGTCGCTGGGCATCGAGGTCTGGACGGCGCTGTCGATCCGGTGGTTCAGCCCGGAGCAGCGCTCGCACGCCCAGGAGCACCAGGAGATCGTGGACGCGTTCCGGCGGCGCGACCCGAAGATCGGCACGCTGCTGAAGACACACGTGCTGAGCTGCGCACCGAAGGTCTGAGCGGGTGCGCCGGGCGGGTCCGAGGGGCCCCGGCGCGGCATAGCGGAGGGCACCTCCGGGGCTGGCACCGAGTGCCCAAAATTGCGGCACCCCGTGCCGACCTGCGGTTTTTCGGCCGCTGAGCGTTGATCGATCATCGATCAGGGGCGTATCGTCTTCCGACGGGGCGCGACACCCTGCCTGCCGAAACTGCCGAACTCGCATCCGGGTGCCGTCGAGATCCCGCCGCAGCCCACGGGCGCGGCCCGGCCTCGACGGCACCCCCGAGCTACCTCCCGTCCGGAAAGGGGCCACCCATGCCCGATCCCGTGCGCCTGCCGTACAGCCAGCTCGACCAGCTCCCGGACCGCGACCCCGAGGAGACGGCCGAGTGGCGCGAGTCGCTCGACGCCGTCACCAAGGCGGCGGGCCCGCATCGCGCCGCCTACCTGATGCGCCGCACCCTGGAGCAGTCGGGGCTCGCGCTCCCCCAGCTCCTGGAGAGCGACTACCTCAACACCATCCCCACCGCCGCCGAACCCGCCGTTCCGGGTGACGAGGCGATGGAGGCCCGGATCGCCGCCTGGAACCGCTGGAACGCGGCCGCGATGGTCTCCCGCGGCGCCAAGTACGGCGTCGGCGGCCACATCGCGACCTTCGCCTCCGCGGCCTGGCTCTACGAGACCGGCTTCAACCACTTCTTCCGCGGCAAGGAGGACTCCGCCACCGGCGGATCCGGCGACCAGCTCTACATCCAGGGCCACGCCGCGCCCGGCATCTACGCCCGCGCCTTCCTCGACGGCCGCCTCACCGAGGACCACCTCGACCACTTCCGCCGCGAGGCCGGCGGCAAGGGCCTGCCGTCCTACCCGCACCCGCGGCGGCTGCCCTGGCTCTGGGAGTTCCCGACGGTGTCGATGGGCCTCGGCCCGCTGTCGGCCATCTACCAGGCGCGCTTCAACCGCTATCTGACCCACCGCGGCATCAAGGACGTCTCCGACTCGCACGTCTGGGCGTTCCTGGGCGACGGCGAGATGGACGAGCCGGAGTCGACCGCCGCACTCGCGCTCGCCTCCCGTGAGGGCCTGGACAACCTCACCTTCGTCATCAACTGCAACCTGCAGCGCCTGGACGGCCCGGTCCGCGCCAACTTCAAGATCGTGCAGGAGCTGGAGGCCCAGTTCCGCGGCGCCGGCTGGAACGTCGTCAAGACGCTGTGGGGCACCGCCTGGGACGAGCTCTTCCGGCTCGACACCACCGGCGCGCTGGCCCGCCGGCTCCGTGCGGTCCCGGACGCCCAGTTCCAGACCTACGCGACCCGCGACGCCGCGTACATCCGCGACCACTTCTTCGGCGCCGAGCCCGCCCTCGTCGAGATGGCGAGGCTGCTCTCCGACGACAAGATCCTGGAGTGCTTCCACCTCTCGCGCGGCGGCCACGAGTCGCGCAAGGTGTACGCGGCCTACAAGGCCGCGGTGGAGCACAAGGGCGCCCCGACCGTGATCCTCGCGCAGACGGTCAAGGGCTTCACCCTCGGCAAGGGTTTCGAGTCCAAGAACGCCAACCACCAGATGAAGAAACTGTCGGTGGAGGAGTTCAAGGCCATGCGCGACCTGCTCGAACTCCCCATCTCCGACAGCGACTTCACCGACGGCCAGGTGCCCTACGGCCACCCGGGCGCCGACTCCCCCGAGGTCCGCTACCTCCAGGAGCGCCGCGCGGAACTGGGCGGCCCGGCCCCGGCCCGCCGCTCCCACCCCCTCGCACCGCTGCCGGCCCCGGCCGACAAGGCCTTCGCCGCCTTCGACAAGGGCTCCGGCAACCAGTCCGTCGCCACGACCATGGCCTTCGTCCGCCTGGTCAAGGACCTCATCCGCGACAAGCAGACCGGTAAGCGCTGGGTGCCGATCGTCCCCGACGAGGCCCGCACCTTCGGCATGGAGAGCCTGTTCCCCTCCCTCGGGATCTACTCCCCCAAGGGCCAGACGTACGAGCCGGTCGACCGCGACCAGCTGATGTACTACAAGGAAGCCAAGGACGGCCAGATCCTCAACGAGGGCATCACCGAGGCCGGTTCGATGGCGGACTTCATCGCCGCCGCCACCGCGTACGCCACGCACGGCGAGACGATGATCCCCTTCTACATCTTCTACTCGATGTTCGGCTGGCAGCGCACCGCCGACCAGATGTGGCAGCTCGGCGACCAGCTCGGCAAGGGCTTCCTGGTCGGTGCCACGGCCGGCCGCACCACGCTGACCGGTGAGGGCCTGCAGCACGCCGACGGCCACTCGCCGATGATCGCGTCGACGAACCCGGCGGCGCTGACGTACGACCCGGCGTTCGCCTACGAGGTCGCGGCGATCGTCAAGGACGGTCTGCGCCGGATGTACGGCGAGACCGCCCCCGGCGAGGACCCGAACGTCTTCTACTACCTCACGGTCTACAACGAGCCGATGCCCCAGCCGGCCAAGCCCGCGGGCGTCGACGAGGGCATCGTCCGCGGCCTGTACCGCTTCAACACCGCCGCCACGGCGGGCATTTCGGTGCCCGCCAACGCCCCGGGGATCCAGCTGCTGGCGTCCGGCACCGCGATCCACTGGGCGCTCAAGGCCCAGCAGCTGCTCGCCGAGGAGTGGGGCGTGGCCGCCGACGTGTGGTCCG
The DNA here is from genome assembly GCF_042734445.1 of Streptomyces sp. NPDC059649. NCBI lineage: Bacteria > Bacillati > Actinomycetota > Actinomycetes > Kitasatosporales > Streptomycetaceae > Streptomyces > Streptomyces sp. NPDC059649. Next base: position 41,512 of record NZ_JBHWDV010000055.1, on the reverse strand, counting down.
CGACGTCCTGGACGGAGCTGCGGCGCGACGCGATGGCGGCCGACGAGGCCACCCTGCGCGGCGAGCAGCGCACCCCGTACGTCCGCGAGGCGCTCAGCGGCGTCGAGACCCCGGTCCTGGCCGTCAGCGACTACATGCGCCAGGTCCCGGACCAGATCGCCCAGTGGGTCGAGCAGGACTACTCCTCGCTCGGCGCGGACGGCTTCGGCCTCTCCGACACGCGCGATGCGGCCCGCCGCCACTTCGGCGTGGACGCCGAGTCGCTCGTCGTCGCGGCCCTGGCCCAACTCGCCCGCCGCGGCGACGTCCAGGCCTCCGCCGTCAAGGAGGCCCGCGACCGCTACGGCTTCTGACCCGCCCGCGGACGGCGGCACCCGGCCGGCCGACACCGGCCCTCCGCCGCCCGCGGCGCGGCCCGCCCCTGGGGCGGTCGCACCACCGCCCCTCATCGGGGCACCCACACTCCCGTGCGGAGGCCACCCACCCGCGCCCGGAACCTCCGCACGGGAACCCACGGCCCGGCCGGTCACGCCCTGACCACGGCCGGGCCTTCTTTTGCTGGGGGCGGGCCCGTTCCTCCGCCCCGTACTGGCCCGCGTCCCCGAGGTGGGCGAGGCCGCGTTCCAACTCGCCGGATGCGGGCCGGTTCGGAGCGGGGCGGGATTTCCGCCTTGGGGCGGGGCCGGGGTTTTCGCCGGGGTGGGCCCGGGTTTCCGCCGCTTGCGCGCTGACGCTGCGCCGCCCTGGCCTGGCGTTTCGTCGCCCTGGCCTGGCGTTTTGCCGCCATGGCCTGGGGTTTCGTCGCCCTGGCGTTTCGCCGCCGCCCCCTGGTTTTTTCCCCGCCGCCCACCCCCCTTCGGGGGGTGGGCGGGTGTAGTGGTGCGGAATGCGCTACTCCGCGTGCGGAAGCAACCGCTCCCGCCGCGGGTGAAGGCCGCACACGGCGGACCGGACCGTACGCGACCGACCCGGACCCTACGGCCGCCGGGCCAGAACGCACGCCCCCGCCCACGCGGCCGGGCCAGAACGCACGCCCCCGCCTACGCGGCCGGCCCGGACCCTACGCGGCCCGGCCGGAACGTACGCCCCCGCCGCGGCCCCGGCGTTGTCAGTGGCCCCCGGCATCATGAAGGCATGCGTGCTGCACGGCTGATCAAGATGGTGTTGCTGCTCCAGTCGCGCCCGTCGATGACCGGCGCCGAGCTGGCGCGGGAGCTTGAGGTGTCCGAGCGTACGGTCGCGCGGGACGTGCTCTCCCTCTCCGAGGCCGGGGTGCCCGTGTACGCGGACCGGGGCCGGGCCGGTGGGTACCGCCTGATAGGCGGCTACCGCACCCGGCTCACCGGTCTGGGCCGTAGCGAGGCGGAGGCCCTCTTCCTCTCCGGAGTGCCCTCCGCGCTGCGCGAGATGGGCCTCGCGGACGCCGCCTCCGCCGCCCGGCTGAAGGTCTCCGCCGCCCTCCTGCCGGAGCTGCGGGACGCCGCCGCAGGCGCCGCCCAGCGCTTTCACCTCGACGCCCCCGCGTGGTACCAGGAGCCGGAAACCCCCGATCTGCTGCCCGCGATCGCCGAGGCGGTGTGGTCCGATCGCCGGCTCTCGGCGCGTTACGCCCGTAAGGGGAAGGACGCACAACGGACCGAAGTGCGGCGGGAGTTGGAGCCGTACGGGCTCGTGCTGAAGGCTGGCGTGTGGTATCTGGCGGCGCGGGCGGAGGGGGACTTCCGGGTGTACCGGGTGGACCGGTTCACCGCCGTCGACGTGATGGGCGACGAGCCCGGCGCCTTCGAGCGGGACGCGTCGTTCGACCTGCCGGCGTTCTGGGCCGAGCGGGCCGCGCAGTTCGCCCGCTCGATCCTCCGTGCCGAGGTGGTGCTCCGGCTCTCCGCACACGGCATACGGGTCCTGCCGTACATCACCGAGCGCGCGGCGGCCCGCGAGGCGATCGACGCCGCGCTGGCCGCCGGCGGCCCGGACGCACAGGGCCGGCTGACCGTCACCCTGCCCGTGGAGTCGGACGAGGTCGCCTACGCCCAACTGCTCGCCCTCGGCCCGGAGGGCGAGGTCCTCGCGCCCGCCGCGCTGCGTGACCGCCTCGCGGTGGCCGCCCGGCGGACGGCCACCCTGTACGACGGGACGCCGGGACGGGAGGCCCCGCATGAGATACCCAGGGGCAACTTGGCAACTTAGGTGAGGTGCCAGGTACCCAGGGGCGACGCCCCAGCAGCCAGGGACAACGCCCCACGCCCTAGCGGTAGTCGGCCGCCGTCGCGTCCTTGCCGCCGAAGACCACGTCCTCGAAGTAGCCGAAGCAGTCGGGGCGGGAGCCGTCCGCGTCGGTGAAGTCGTACTCCTTCGCCAACTGGCCGCTGGAGAGCGACTGTCCGGTCCAGCGCGCCTTGTCGGGGTCGGCGGCCAGCGCCCGTACGGCCCGGCCGATCAGGGCCGGTGACTCCGCGATCGCGAAGTGCGGCTGCTGGGCCACCGCATCGCGCCAGGTCTCCTCGGTCACCCCGAAGTGGTCCAGCATCTCCTCGGACCGCAGGAAGCCGGGGGTGAGGGACACCACCGTGCCGCCCAGGTCCTTCACCTCGGCGGCGAGGCCGAAGGCGATGCGGTGCGGGACGTTCTTCGTGAGGTCGAAGCAGAGGTTCTCGCGGTACCTGCGGTTGAAGGACGCCGTGCCGTCGGTGACCTCGACCAGCAGTCCGCCGGGCCGCCGGTTCATCAGCGGCAGCGCGTAATGGCTGGTGATGATGTGGGTGTCGATGCCGAGGCGGAACATCCGCAGGCCGTTGGCCAGATCCAGGTCCCAGAGCTTGGTGTCGAATTCGAGCAGATGGTCGCCGCCCCAGACGCTGTTGACCAGGACGTCCAGCCGCCCCTGCTCCCGGTCGATGCGCTCGATCAGCGCCTCGACCTGCGCCGGCTCCAGATGGTCGGTCGGTACGGCGATACCGGTGCCTCCGGCGGCGGTCACCAGCTCCGCGGTCTGCTCGATCGTCTCCGTGGCGCGGCCCACCTCGCTGATCCGGTCGCGGGTCGTCCGCCCGGTGACGTACACCAGCGCGCCCGCCCGGCCCAGCTCGACGGCCATCGCGCGGCCCGCGCCCCGGGTCGCCCCGGCGACCAGCGCCACCCGCCCGGTCAGCGCCGCCGTCACGGGCCGGTCCGGCCCCGCGCTCGCGGAGACCGCGTGCCCGCCCGCCGGGCCGCCGTTCGTCGCGTGCCCACTCGTCACGTTCCACTCCTCACTGTCAGGTGCCGAGCGCCGGGCCGGCGGCCCACCGGTGTGTGCCCCGGCCCGGCGCAACGCGACTCTGACAGCGAATCCCGACACCTTCTGTCCGGTTTCCCGCCCAAGGCGAACGCCTCCCGCCTCGCTCCACACCGCTCGCCCCTGCCGCCTCGCCTCTCACCGCCCACCCCGTCCACCGTTCACGCTCGCCGCTCGCCGCTCACCACCCACCGCCCGCCGCTCACCGTTCACCAGGGCCACCCCTACGGCCGGAACCCCCGCACGCTCCCCCCGTCCCGCAGTCGTCCGACGACCTCGGCCGCGGTCTCCGGGCCGGGGCCCGCGCCGGGGTCAGAGCCGGGGGCCGGTGCGGCGAGGGTGGGCCCCTTGGCGGTGGCCCGGAGGGCGCCGGTGACGTCGAGGGTGGTGACGTCCGGGCTGCCCGCGGCCAGCAGGTACGGCTTCCCGGACGGCGAGCGCCAGGGGACCGCCCCGACGACGTGCGGGCCGTAGCGACTGCAGGCGGCGGTGTCGTCGGACCGGCCGGCGATCCGGCCGGGGTCGGCCGGCCGTACGGCGGGCGGCAGGAAGCGGACGGTCGCGCTGCCGGGCCCGCGCCAGGTGTCGGCGCGGGTGCACACCCACGTCGCGCTGCCCCCGCCCTCGGGGAGGCGCTGCACGGCGAACACCCAGTTGTTGACGGACCGTACGCCGGTGCCGCGCAGCGCGCCCAGCCCGCAGGCCGTACGGGCCCAGGTCGCCAACGCCGCGGGGTCGGTGGCCTCGCGCTGCCCCGCGACCGGGCCCGCCGCGCCGGTGGGCGGCGGCGGTACGTAGGTGAGGTGGACCGGGACGAGGTCGTTGAGGTCGGCCAGCAGGAAGGGCGGGGCCGGCGCCCCGATCCGCGTCGAGGGGCGGAACTGCGCCACCGGCCAGTGCCCGCAGCCGCCGCCCGCCTGCGGTGGGAGCGGGATCCGGTCGGTGACGCCGTCGGGGGCGACGTGCAGCCCGCGCGGCGGGGCGCCCGGCGCCAGCAGGTCGCGGGCGGCGACGTCGGAGATCCAGGGGGCGAGCAGATAGCGCATCCAGCCGTTGCCGCGGCCGATCACCAGCGCGGCGCCGGTCGTCAGGTCCGCGTCGTCCACCCGCGCGAAGTGCAGGGTGGGGCTGGCGTCTTCGGGCTCGGCGTAGCGGACCAGCCGTTCGCCGTCGTACAGGACGACGACCATGACGTTGTCGATCAGACCGGCGTACAGCAGCTGCGGCGGATGGTCGGGCGGGCGGGTGGAGGTGCCCGCGGAGGCGGTGATCCGGGCGTCGGCGGGCGGTGCCGCCCAGACCCGCAGCGCCCGGCCCAGCAGTTCCTCGTCGCCGGCCTGCCGTCCGCGCGCGGGCCAGGCGGTGAAGTCCACCCGCGCGGTGTCGGACCACTGTTCGTTGGGGGTGCGCAGCAGCTTCGTGGGGTCCAGCGCCTGCTGGGCGGGGGTCGGCGGCGGGCCCGCCGGGCCCTCGGCGCCGCCCGGCACCGCGGCGATCACCGCGCCGATCGCCGCGACGGCCGCCAGCGCCACCGCGGCCCGCAGCCGCTGCCGGCGGCGCAGCAGGTCCGTCGGCCGGGTCTGGACCGTACAGGGGTCGAACTCCCCGGAGTTCAGCAGCGCCGCGGCGCCCGCCCCGGTCTCCCGGTCCAGCTGCTCGGCCGCCCGCTGCGCGGCCGCCGGGTCGGTGGCCCCGGCCCGTTCCAGCAGCGCCCGTACCGCGTCCTCGTCCAGGCCCTCCAGCTGCCAGAGTCCGATGGCGGCCCGGACCGATGCCGGGACGGCGGACAGCGCCTGGTCCAGGGCGAGTTCATCGGCGCCGCCGGCCCGGGGGAACAGCCGCAGGCCCCAGACCTGGGGCACCGCGGGAAGTCCCCGGCCGGCCCGGCCCTCGTGTGCCAGGGCCAGGCGCAGGGTCCGCAGCCGTACCAGGTCGTAGCCGTTCTCGGGCAGCGGGCCGCGCTGGGCCGGCAGCCCGCCGTCGGGGCGGCGCCGGCGGCCGGTGCGCGGCAGTGCCCGCTGGACCAGGCCGTGGGCGGTGAGCACCCGGCGGTGGCGGCCCATCGACGGGGGCAGGACGAGGTAGGCGAGGCGGACCAGCCGGGGGTAGTGCTCGACGAGGGCCGCCTCGGCCCGTTCGACGTCGGCCCGGGTGCGTTCGTCCATGGGCATGGCCTGAAACAGCCCTTCAGAAATTGGCAGATTTACCGACTATGCCGTGTATGCCGTCGTTTCGTTGTTGCACGCCTTCCAACGAGTGATTCTTGGGGCGGTCACCCGACGGCCGGCGCGGCCCCGCGCGGCCCGCACGCTCCCGGTCACCGCCCGTGCCCGGCGCGCCCGTCCTCCCGCTCCCTGCCTGCTCATCCCCCGTTCCCCGCCCCGGCCGGCGACCCGCCCCGACCCCTCGTGGGCCGGGACGACGGCACCCCGACATGCGGGGGACTCCGCATGCGCCGCACCCCCGCAGGGCAGATGCTGGAGCGGTGATGGACGAGACGGAGTTCTGGGAGCTGATCGACCACTCGCGCGAGGCGGCCGAGGGTGATCCCGAGGAGCAGGCCGACGCGCTGGTCGAGCGGCTGCTCAGGCGCGACCCGGACGCCGTCGTGGACTTCGCCCGCCACTTCGAGTCCCGCTACAACCGGGCGTACACCTGGGACCTGTGGGCGGCGGCCGCGGTCCTGCTGGACGGCTGCAGCGACGACGCGTTCGACTACTTCCGCTGCTGGCTGATCGCCCAGGGCCGGGAGGTCTTCGAGGGCGGGGTGCACGACCCGGACCAGCTCGCCGAGCTCCTCGACGACTTCGACGAGTCGGTCGACGGGGACGCCGAGGAGGTGGGCTACGCGGCCGACGAGGCGTACGAGCAGATGACCGGCGGGTCGATGCCGGACCTGGAGCTGCCCCCGCAGCCCCGCGAACCGCTCGGCACGTACGTCGACTTCGACGACGACGAGACCCTGGCCGAACGCTTCCCCCTCCTCTGGGAACGTTTCCGGCCATAGTCCGGCCGGAGGGCGCCTTCCCCGGGGCCTGCCACAGGGGCCTTCCCGGCGGCGGCCAGTACGGACGCGACTCGTGTCCCCCGCCGGGAAGTTGTCGTCGCCGGGAGGCAGTATGGGCCCATGCGGATCGCGATCACCGGCTCGACCGGACTCATCGGCACGGCACTCGTAGGGTCCCTGCGCACGGACGGCCACGACGTCGTCCGACTCGTACGGCGCGCCCCGGCGGCCGCCGACGAGGTGCGCTGGGACCCCGCGCGGCAGCAGGTCGACACCGCGGGGCTGGCCGGCTGCGAGGCGGTGGTCCACCTCGCCGGCGCGGGCGTCGGCGACCACCGGTGGACGGCCGCGTACAAGCAGGAGATCCGGGACAGCCGGGTGCTCGGCACCCGGGCCCTGGCGGAGGCGCTCGCCTCGATGGACGTCCCGCCGCGGGTCTTCGTCTCGGGCAGCGCGATCGGCTACTACGGGGACACCGGGGACCGGCGGACGGACGAGAGCGCGCCGGCCGGCCACGGTTTCCTGCCGGAGGTGTGCGTGGACTGGGAGGCCGCCGCGCGGCCGGCGGAGGACGCCGGCATCCGCACCGTCTTCGCCCGCACCGGCCTGGTGGTGGCGCGCTCGGGCGGGGCCTGGGGGCGGCTCTTCCCGCTCTTCCGCCTCGGCCTGGGCGGGCGGCTCGGTGACGGCAGCCAGTACTGGAGCTTCATCTCGCTGCACGACCACATCGCGGCGCTCCGCCACCTGATGACCACCGAGGAGCTGACCGGCCCGGTCAATCTCACCGCGCCGGAACCGGTGACCAACCGGGAGGTCACCGCCGTGATGGGCCGGGTGCTGCACCGGCCCACGCTGTTCTCCGTCCCGGCGCCGGTGCTGCGGATCGCCCTCGGGGACTTCGCCGAGGACGTGCTGGGCAGCCAGCGGGTCGTCCCGAAGCGGCTGCTGGAGTCCGGGTTCGGCTTCGCGCACCCGCGGATCGTCGAGGCGGTCCGGGCCGCGATCGCCTGAGGGACGGCGCCGCCGGCGGCCGTCCAGCCCCGATAGACGCCCGCGCCCGCCCATAGCCGCCGGCAAACCTCCGCCGAGGGCGCTTCGACGCGCCCCGGGCGCCCCCTGTCGTACGCGCCGGCGGCTACCTACCTTTCCGCACACACCACTCGGCATTCCCCGCGGCCTCAGAGGGCATGACACTCCGTGCACCGCCGCTGGGACCGACCTCGGGAGGCCATGTGCTGCGTACCGCATCGACCGTGGACGTCGTCGTCGTGGGGGCCGGCCCGGCCGGTCTCGCCGCCGCCCGCCACCTGACCGGCGCGGGGGTGTCGGTCACGGTCCTGGAGGCCGCGGCGCGGATCGGCGGCCGCTCCGTCACCGACCGGCTCGACGGCTTCCGGCTGGACCGCTGCGGCCGGCCGCTGGCCGTCTCCGCCGCCGAACTGCGCCGCACCCCGGGCCTCGGAGATCTGACGCTCCGTCCGTTCACCCCCGTGCTGAGCGTCCACAACGGCCAGCGCGCGCAGCACATCAGCGGCTCCCGGAGCACAAGGGGCGCACTCTCCGCGGCGCGCGCCCTCGCACGCGCCGACCGTCCGATCCAGGACGCCCTGGCGACCCGGCCCACCTTCCCGCCCCGCGCCCCGGACGTCTTCCTGCGGCCGCTGCTGGGCATGCTGCTGTGCGATCCACGGTTGCGCGGCTCCAGCCGGAGTGCCGCGATCGCGCTGCGCGGTTACGCGGAGGCCGGCCGGCTGTGGCTGCCGGCCGGAGGCGCCTCGGCCGTCCCCGACCTGCTCGCGGCCGGCCTGCCGCCCGGCACGGTCCGTACGTCCGTGCAGGTCACCTCGGTCTCCACCACGGGCGTCAACACCGCCGAGCACGGCCGGATCCCCTGCCGGGCGGTCCTGCTGGCCACCGGCGCGCGGGACGCCGCCGAGCTGCTGCCGGGTCTGCGGGTGCCCGCCTTCCACCCGGTGACGGTGCTGCACCACACCGCCCCGGCCGGTTCTGGCGGCCGCGGCGGGGCGTCCAAGGACGCCACCACGGCGATCCTGACGGTGGACGGACCGGTCGCCTGCAGCTACCGCGCCGGCGCGGTCGACCCGTCCCGTACGCCGCCCGGCCGGCCGCTGATCACCACGACCGTGCTGGGTGCCGCGGCGGCGCTGCCGCTGTCCGTCCTCGACAAGACCGTCCGGCCCCAGCTGGAGCGGCTCTACGGGGCGCGCACCGACGACTGGGAGCTGCTGACCGGTCATCACGACCCGTACGCGGTCCCGGCGATGCCGGCCCCGCACGATCCGCAGCGGCCCGTACGGGTGCTGTCCGGGCTCTACGTCTGCGGCGACCACCGCGATGCCGGCACGCTCCAGGGCGCGCTGAACTCCGGCCGGCGGGCGGCCCGCGCCCTGTTGACGGACTTCGGGCTGCCGGCCCTCACCACCGAACCGGACGCCCTGCGTCCGGCGGCCTGACCACCGGGGCCGGCCGGGCCCGGCGCACCGCCCGGCCCGGCTCCCCCGCGGCTCCTCAGCCCAGCGCGGCCACCCGCTCGCGGTAGCCACGCACCGGCGCCGCGTCCCGGTACGGCTCCAGTCGGCGCTCGAACTCCCTGACGTACTCATGGGCGCGCACCGACCGCATCTCGGACGCCTGGAGCGCCGCCTCCGCGCCGAGCGTGCAGGCCTGTTCCAGCTCGCCCAGGCCCAGCCGTGCGGTCGCCAGCACCACCCGGCAGAACAGCCGGCTGCGGGCGAACCCGGCGGCGCGCAGCTGCAGGGAGCGCTCGGCGTGCTGGGAGGCCGCGCGGTACTGCTGGAGATCGCGGTGGCAGTGCGCCAGTTCGTCGGCGAGCTGGGCCTCGTCGAAGAAGCGGGCCCAGTACGGGGTGTCGTCCCCGGGGCGGACGGTCTCCAGCGCCCGTTCCGCGCGGGCCAGCGCCGCCGTGCAGGCCCGGACCTCGCCCAGTACGCCGTGCCCGCGCGCCTCCGCGGAGTGCAGCAGCGCCTGGACGGCGGGCGGCGCGCCGCTGCCGATGCCCTGCTGGGCGACGCGCGCCAGCTGGACGGCCTCCCTGCCGTGCCCCAGATAGACGGCCTGCCGGCTCATCGTCACCAGGACGTAGGAGCCGTACGCCCGGTCGCCGGCCGCCTGGGCCAGCCGCAGTGCCTGGACGAAGTACCGCTGCGCCAGGCCGTGCGCGGCGATGTCGTACGAGGTCCAGCCCGCCAGCCGGGTCAGATCGGCGACCGCCGCGAACAGCCGGCGGCCGGTGGCCTCGCCGTAGGTGCCGCGCAGCATCGGCTCGGCCTCGTGCTCCAGATAGCGGACCAGGGCCTGCCGGGCGTGACCGCCGCCGTAGGCGTGGTCCAGCGCCCGGAACAGCTCACCGACCGAGCGCAGGGCGGCGATGTCACCGGAGGTGACCTTGGCGCCCTGGGCGCGGTCGACCCGGTCGGTGGTCCGGCGCTGCCGGGGCACCGAGGGCCGGCCGCCCTGCGCGGGGACCCGGCTCTCGGCCGCGCCCGTGCCCGCGCCCTCGCCGGTGGCCGGCTCGCCGCGGGCCACCCGCTCGTCGGGCCGCCCGATCAGCCAGTCCCGGCTGGGCACCACGAGCCCGGCCGGGGTGAAGGCGATCTTGCGCAGCTCGGCGTGGCTGCCGGAGTCCTTGCGCCACAGCCCGCTGACGATGTCCACCGCCTCGCTGGGGCTCGCGGCGAACTCCAGCCCGGCGTACACCGGCGCACAGGCGTCCAGGCCGAGGTCCTGGGCGGACAGCCGGCGCCCGAGGCGGCGGGTGAAGACCTCCGCGATCAGCGCGGGGGTGGTGCCCCTGGGCTGCTGGCCGCGCAGCCAGCGGGTGACCGAGGTCTTGTCGTAACGGAGGTCGAGGCCGTGCTCGATGCCGAGTTGATCAACCCGTCTGGCCAGACCGGCGTTGGAGAAGCCCGCCTCGGCGATGAGCGCGGCGAGCTGTCGGTTGGGGGTGTGTGCGGGTCGTTCCGTCATCAGCTTTACCGGTCTCCTGCCTTCCGGGCCCGGGCGGCCGCTTTCGGCCGCCTCTGTCCGGCATGCTCATCGCCCTCGTGGAACGGCGTGAATGTAACGGCCTTCGGTGCCGTTCTCGCGGCCTGCGTGCCGCGTTCATCCGATCGTGTGAGCAGGGACGGGGCTGTGGTTGCTGGTGGGTACACCGGCCGCCTGCGGGGACCGGATCCGGCCGCCGTACAGTTGCTGGGGGCGCGAACGCATCGGAAGGCATCAACGTTGCCGCACAGTGCAACAGAGGTTCGAATGGGAGCTGCCGTGACTGCGATCTCTCGGGGGGAGACCCCCGCACCCGAGGGGCTGCGCTTTGTGCATCTGGGCTTCGGGGCCGACGCGGTCGACTACGAGTCGGCCTGGCAGGAGCAGCGCCGGATCCACGCCGCCCGGTTCGCGGACGAGGTGCCCGACACCTGTCTGCTGCTGGAGCACCAGTCCGTCTACACCGCGGGCCGGCGCACATCCGACGACGAGCGCCCCCTGGACGGCACCCCGGTCGTCGACGTGGACCGCGGCGGGAAGATCACCTGGCACGGTCCGGGCCAGCTGATCGGCTACCCGATCCAGAAGCTGCCGCGCCCGGTGGACGTCGTCGCCCATGTGCGCCGCCTGGAGGAGGCGCTGATCCGGGCCTGCGCCGAGTTCGGCATCGAGGGCAGCCGGGTCGAGGGCCGTAGTGGCGTGTGGGTGCTGGGCGACCCCGTGGAGGAGCGGCGGGCGCTGGGCGGGCTCAACCTCGACTTCGACCCGCGGCTGGCGGACGAGCTGTTCGACCCGCGGCTGAACGGCCCGGAGTACGCGCCGTCCAACGCCGGCCAGCGCCGGGAGGACCGCAAGCTCGCCGCGATCGGCATCCGGGTCGCCAAGGGCGTCACGATGCACGGCTTCTCGCTGAACGTGAACCCGGACAACACCTCGTTCGACAAGATCGTGCCGTGCGGCATCCGGGACGCGGGCGTGGCCTCGCTCGCCGGTGAGCTGGGCCGGGAGATCACCATCGCCGAGGTGCTGCCCGTGGTCGAGAAGCATCTGCGCGACGTCCTGGAGAACGCCGAGCTGCTGCCGCGAGCGGTCTGACCGCCCGACGGGGCGGGAATGCAGCCCCGCAACCCGGGGTTGCCATGCACGGAAAGACGTGCGAATCATCGGGCGTACCCTGGTGTACGCCGAAGAAACGAAGTTGTAGGGAGCCGGACGTGTCCGCAGTCGCACCCGACGGGCGCAAGATGCTTCGCCTGGAGGTCCGGAACAGCCAGACCCCCATCGAGCGCAAGCCCGAGTGGATCAAGACCCGGGCGAAAATGGGTCCCGAGTACAACCACCTCCAGGGCCTGGTCAAGAGCGAGGGCCTGCACACGGTCTGCCAGGAGGCGGGCTGCCCCAACATCTACGAGTGCTGGGAGGACCGCGAGGCGACGTTCCTCATCGGCGGCGACCAGTGCACCCGCCGTTGCGACTTCTGCCAGATCGACACCGGCAAGCCGCAGGCGCTGGACCGCGACGAGCCGCGCCGGGTCGCCGAGTCCGTGCAGACCATGGGCCTGAAGTACGCCACGATCACCGGCGTCGCGCGCGACGACCTGGAGGACGGCGGCGCCTGGCTGTACGCCGAGACCGTCCGGCAGATCCACGCCGCGATGCCCGGCACCGGCGTCGAGCTGCTGATCCCGGACTTCAACGCGGTCCCCGAGCAGCTCGCCGAGGTCTTCTCCTCCCGCCCGGAGGTGCTGGCCCACAACGTCGAGACGGTCCCGCGGATCTTCAAGCGGATCCGCCCGGGCTTCCGTTACGAGCGGTCGCTGGAGGTGATCACCAAGGCCCGCGAGGCCGGCCTGGTCACCAAGTCCAACCTGATCCTCGGCATGGGCGAGGAGCGCGAGGAGATCAGCCAGGCGCTCCAGGACCTCCACGACGCGGGCTGCGAGCTGATCACGATCACCCAGTACCTGCGCCCGTCGGTCCGGCACCACCCCATCGAGCGCTGGGTCAAGCCGGCCGAGTTCGTGGAGCTCAAGGAGGAGGCCGAGGAGATCGGGTACGCGGGCGTCATGTCCGGCCCGCTGGTCCGCTCCTCCTACCGCGCCGGCCGCCTTTACCAGCAGGCCATCGAGCGGCGCGAGGTCGAGGCGTCCAGTCAGGCGGTCTGAACCCGGTCGGCCCTCCCCGGCGCGCCGTCTTGTGAAATGTGGCACATGCTGGAACCACGCGGCCCGCACTCCCCTCTGACGGGGGGCGTGGCGGGCCGCGTCAATGTTTCATTGGTGTTTGACCGGCAGGTCATCCGTTGGTAACACCGTTGAGTGACGATGGATGCACGCACCGCTCCCACACCACCCCTGCTTCTCCGAACAGCCAGAGGGAGTCACTGACCATGCAGGCCGCGCCGCTCCGCGCCACCCCCGCCCGCCCCGTCCCTTCCGTCACCGGTGCCCTGCGCGCCGTCGAGGCCGTCCTGATGCGCGGCGGCCAGCGCACCGCACGCCGCAACGCCTGGACGTCGGTCCTGGAGGACCGCCGCCGCGCCAAGGACCGCCACGAGGCGGCGTACGTACTGGAGGCCGCGGCGACCCGTCGCCCGCACGCCACGTAAACTTCGCTGTATGGCGAGGAAGGCACAATCCAACGGCGCTGCCGGCGCTGAGAACCCCGGGCGGCTGAAGCAGATCGCCCTGACCTACAAGATGACCCGTCGGGTCGACTCCAAGGTCGGTCTTGTCGTCGCTGGTGTAGGCATCGTCGTATTCGGCGTCCTCCTCGCCATCGGCTTCGCGATCGGCCACCCCGTCTACGCCGGAATCCTGGGCTTCGTCCTGGCGTTCCTGGCGATGGCGATCGTCTTCGGACGGCGCGCCGAGCGCGCGGCCTTCGGGCAGATGGAAGGCCAGCCCGGTGCGGCGGCCGCGGTGCTGGACAACGTCGGGCGCGGCTGGACGGTCACCCCCGCGGTGGCCATGAACCGCAACCAGGACGTCGTGCACCGCGCGGTCGGCAAGGCCGGCATCGTGCTGGTCGGCGAGGGCAACCCGAACCGTCTGCGCGGCCTGCTGGCCGCCGAGAAGAAGCGGATGGCGCGTACCGTCGCCGATGCCCCGGTGCACGACATCGTGGTGGGCGACGGCGAGGGCCAGGTCCCGCTGAAGAGGCTCCGCACGACCCTGCTGAAGCTGCCCCGGGTCCTGCCCGGCGCCCAGGTCACCGCGGTCAACGACCGGCTGCGTGCGCTGGGCGACCTGATGAGCAACATGCCCGTACCGAAGGGTCCGATGCCGAAGGGCATGCGGATGCCCAAGGGCGGCGGAAAGGCGCGCTGAGCGCCGACCCCGATCCGACACGGGTGGGGCCCGGGACCGTCGTGGTCCCGGGCCCCACCCGTGTGTGAGCTCGATCCGCGCGACGTGTGTGAGCTCGATCCCCGCGACGTGTGAGCTCGATCCGCGCGACCGGATCCGGACGGCGACGAGATCTCCGGACGGCGGCTGGATCCGGACGGCTAGATCCGGACCTGGACGGCCCGCGTCAGGCGGTCGTGCAGCCCGCGGCCGTCCCGGTCCCAGACGACGGCCGGGATGACGAGGACGAGCAGCAGCGTCCGCAGCACCACCCGCGGCAGCGAGATCCGGCCACCGCCCTCGGCGACCACCCGCAGGCCCAGCAGCCGCTTGCCCGGGGTGAAGCCGACCGTGCCGACCGTCAGCACGCTGAGCACCGCGAAGACCACCAGTGCCCAGTTGCTCGCCGACTGCGCCCGGCCGCCGCTGAGCAGCCCGTAGGCGATCAGCAGGCACAGCGCCCAGTCGATGAAGAGCGCGGCGAACCGGCGCCCGGGACGGGCGAGCGCCCCCGGCCCCTCCTCCGGCAGCCCGAGCCGCTGCCCGCGGTATCCGAATTCGACACCCATGTCCTCGGCTGCCGCGCGGGGCCCGGAGATCCACGATCCGATTGCTTGCCTGTTGTCCACCCGTCCACGGTACTGCGACGGCATACGTTCCCTTCCGCGAGGGCCGGTATCCGCGCAGGCGGCGGGCCCGTGAGGTGGCCGGAAACCCGGCCTCACCAGGCGGTCCGCAATGCCCCTCTTTGGCGCACACTGGGGGGTAAAGAGGACCGCGCGGCGGTTAACCTCGGCGAAACAAATGGGTCATGCTTGAGAAATCCCGCCTGCTTATGGTCGGGCGAGCGCGCCACCGCACTGGTCGCGTTCCGAGTAGCAATCCCGCGTCCGCCGACCGGTGACCGGGCTAGGAGGAGTTGGATGTTCCAGAACGCCGACGAGGCCAAGAAGTTCATCGCGGACGAGGACGTCAAGTTCATCGATGTCCGCTTCTGCGACCTGCCCGGTGTGATGCAGCACTTCACGATCCCGGCAAAGGCGTTCGACCCGGCCGAGGAACTCGCCTTCGACGGCTCCTCGATCCGCGGTTTCCAGGCCATTCACGAGTCCGACATGGCTCTGCGCGCCGACCTCTCCACCGCTCGTGTGGACCCGTTCCGCCGGGACAAGACGGTCAACATCAACTTCTTCATCCACGACCCGATCACGGGCGAGCAGTACAGCCGCGACCCGCGCAACATCGCCAAGAAGGCCGAGGCCTACCTCGCCTCCACCGGCATCGCGGACACCGCGTTCTTCGGCCCGGAGGCCGAGTTCTACGTCTTCGACAACGTCCGCTTCGAGACCAAGTCGAACGAGTCCTTCTATCACATCGACTCCGAGGCCGGCGCCTGGAACACCGGTTCCGAGGAGAACAACCGCGGTTACAAGGTCCGCTACAAGGGCGGCTACTTCCCGGCCCCGCCGGTCGACCACTTCGCCGACCTGCGCGCCGAGATCTCCCTGGAGCTGGACAAGGCCGGCCTGCAGGTCGAGCGCCAGCACCACGAGGTCGGCACCGCCGGCCAGGCGGAGATCAACTACAAGTTCAACACGCTGCTGGCCGCCGCCGACGACCTGATGCTCTTCAAGTACATCGTGAAGAACGTCGCCTGGAAGAACGGCAAGACCGCCACCTTCATGCCCAAGCCGATCTTCGGTGACAACGGCTCCGGCATGCACGTCCACCAGTCCCTGTGGCAGGGCGGCGAGCCCCTCTTCTACGACGAGCAGGGCTACGCGGGCCTCTCGGACACCGCCCGCTACTACATCGGCGGCATCCTCAAGCACGCCCCCTCGCTCCTCGCCTTCACGAACCCGACGGTGAACTCCTACCACCGCCTGGTCCCCGGCTTCGAGGCCCCGGTCAACCTGGTCTACTCCCAGCGCAACCGCTCCGCGGCCATGCGCATCCCGATCACGGGCTCCAACCCGAAGGCCAAGCGCGTCGAGTTCCGCGCCCCGGACCCGTCCTCGAACCCGTACCTCGCCTTCTCCGCCCTCCTCCTGGCGGGCCTGGACGGCGTCAAGAACAAGATCGAGCCGGCCGAGCCGATCGACAAGGACCTCTACGAGCTCGCCCCCGAGGAGCACGCGGGCGTCCCCCAGGTCCCGACCTCCCTCCCGGCCGTCCTCGACGCCCTGGAAGAGGACAACGAGTACCTCCAGCAGGGGGGCGTCTTCACCGCCGACCTGATCGAGACCTGGATCGACTACAAGCGCACCAACGAAATCGCCCCGATCCAGCTCCGCCCGCACCCGCACGAGTTCGAGCTTTACTACGACATCTAAGATCGCCCGAGATTTGCTGAAAGGGCCGCCACTCCGCTCCGGGGTGGCGGCCCTTTCGACTGTGAGACTCCCAGCGGTCAGTCACGTCGGTGGCCCCAGGCGATGGCTGCTGCGCCAAGGGGGCCCTTCCTCTCGTTGGCACGCAAGGGGCCCCGGCACGCGTCCGTACCGGGGCCCCTTGTGTATGGGTAAGCACTCAGCTCTTGAGAATGATTGCCAATCTTACGGCCCAGAAAACAGTCACAACCAACATGCACAGGGTTGCCACCTCATAGAAGGTGCCCCATGCGCTCTTCACGGATTCCATTACGTGAGCCCCTGCCGCAAGATCTACGCAAGCAGTAAGTAGTGCCGCGAGCAGGGAAATCACAAAAGCGATGACGAGGGACCAGATCAGGGATCGATGGACGGATCGCTTAAGTTCGGTATCGGATGTACTCATGGGGTCTACTCCTTTGAAGTCTGAACATGTTTCCTCCAATTGATGTGAAATGTGCTGCAGGCACTTCGCCTGCAGCGAATCTTGCGGGCCAACTGCCCCAAGATTCAGGTGACATGACGCCTTGCCAGGCATCGCGATCGAGTCTCACGGACCTCTCACGGCGACCTCCAGCGTGATCAAACTTTGTGACTCCCAGCAGTCCTCCGGGACTACCCGGGAGGACTGCCGCCTTGACTGGACGTCAGCAGCGACGTCCGCAGTGAGCCAACAGGCTCCGGCAGAAGAATGGAGCGCTCTTCTCCTGCTTGTTGAAACGGAACTGACCGGCCGTTGGTTCCCTCGGCGCCTACGACGAGCGGCCTTCCTCGTCATTTCGAGGAAGGCATATGCCTACCGCAACTGTCGGCGAGTGGCGGCCCTTTCGGGTGCGTGTGGTGCGGCGTCCGGTGGCGGAAGTGTCAGTTGCGGCGGCGGCGTTCTTGGCCGTAGGGGCCGGTGTGGTCGTGGGGGCGCCATTCCTCGTAGTGGAGGTCGCGGTCCGCGTTGTCCTGGGGCTGCCGGGGTGGGGCGGTTTCCTCGTCGCGGTCGCCTTCTTCCGGCAGCTCGTAGAGGGGGGCGGGCTGTTCGTCGTCGTCGTCGTTCTCGTACCTACTCATGTGCGGGTCCCGGGGTCGGCGGGGTGGTGGGACTGATCAGCAGGGTCGCGGTCAGGGCTGCGAGGAGGGTGAGGGCTACCGACCACCACAGGGCGTCCGTGTGGCCGCCGACCGTTGCCTTGGTGATCATCTCGGCGAGCTGCGGCGGGGCGCCCTGGGGGCTGATGATCTGGCCGCTGCGGGCCGCGGCGCCGAAGGTCGGCGGGAGGCCGGGTACGGCGTCCAGGCGGGCGGCGATGCCCGCGGCGAGGGCGCTGCTGAACAGTGCGGTGCCGAGTGCCGCGCCCACCTCCTCGGACGTGCTCGTCACTGCCGCGCCCCCGCCGGAGTCCCGGGCGGCGATGCCGCCCGTCGCGAGGGAAAAGAGCGGCATCAGGGCCATGCCGAGGCCGAGGCCGGCCAGGACCATGCCGGGCAGGAGCACGGCGGTGTACGCGCTGCCGGGCTGCAGGCGGGTCAGCAGCAGCAGACCGCACGCGGTGAGCAGCAGGCCCGGTGCGATCAGGGTGCGCGGCGGTACGCGGTGCAGCAGGCGGGCGGAGACCTGGGTGGCGCCGATGAGGATGCCGGCGACCGCGGGCAGCATGGCCGTGGTGGTGGCGAGCGGGGAGTGGCCGCGGACGTTCTCCAGGTACGTCATCAGGGTCGGGAAGAGGGCGAGCCCGCCGGCGCCGGTCAGGAACAGGGTGAGGAAGGCGCCGATGCGGGTGCGGTCCTTGGTGACGTACGGCGGCAGGAGGGGGTCGGCCGTCCTGTTCTGCCACAGGACGAAGGCCAGGAGCAGGACGATGCCGACCGCGAGCAGGGCCAGGACCAGGAGGTCCCACCAGCCGCGCGAGCCGGTCTCGTGGAAGCCGTAGATGAGGGCGAAGATGCCGGCGGAGCCCAGCAGCAGGCCCGGGGCGTCGAGGCGGCGGGCGCGGAGCGGGCGGTCGTGCACCAGGGTGGCCGTGCCGATCACGGCGAGCAGGGCCAGGGGGACGTCGGCGAACAGGCACCAGCGCCAGTCCAGGTTGTCGAGCAGCCATCCGCCGGTGAGCAGACCCATGGTCGAGCCGCCGGCGGCGATCGTGGCGTAGATGCCGAAGGCCCTGCCCCGTGCCTTCGGGTCGGGGAAGTTGGCCGACACCAGGCCCAGTACGGCCGGCGACAGCAGTGCGGCGAAGGCGCCCTGCAGGGCGCGGGCCCAGATCAGCGCGCCGGCGGTGGGCGCCATCCCGCCGAACGCGGCGGCCACCGCGAAGCCGGCCAGGCCGATGAACAGCATCCGTTTGCGGCCGACCAGGTCGGCGAGGTGCCCGCCGAGCAGCAGCAGTCCGCCGAAGGCCAGTTCGTACCCGGTGAACAGCAGGGTCAGGTCATCGGCGGGCAGGTGCAGAGCGGCCATGATCGACGGCATCGCCAATTGCAGGGACGTCGCATCGAGCAGCACGAACAGCTGCACCAGGGCGACCACCGCCAGCCCCCACCAGCGCCTGGGGTGCGGTGCCGCGGAATCCTGGAGGTCCGGCGGGGCGGCCGGTGGGGGCCAGGCGTGCGGGGTCATGCCGGGAGGCGGCCCGAACCCCTGCGGGGGGACCGGCTGCGCCGGGGCGGTGGGCGAGTACCCGGGCATCGGCGGGGTCGACGGCTGCGGTGGCCCGGGCGGAGTGCCGGGGGCCGCGGCGGTCGCGGCGGTCGCAGGCGTCCCGGCGGGGGCGGCACCGGGCGTGCCGACGGCCGTCTCGGGGGCGTAGTCCAGCAACTTGGCGGCGTGGCGGCCGAGTTGGGCCAGCACCGCGCCCGGCAGCCACTCCCCCTCCGACCCGGTCTCCGTGCGGGCCGCGACCTGTTGGAGGGTGGGCCGTTCGGCCGGGTCCTTGTGGAGGCACTCGCGTACGAGGTCGAGCAGCGGCTCCGGGACGCCGGACAGGTCGGCCTCCTCCTCGGCGATCCGGAAGAGGTGGGCGTTCAGCCCGGTATCCGGGGCGCCGAAGAGCAGGCGGCCGGTGGCGGCGTAGACGAGCACGGCGCCCAGGCAGAACACATCGCTGGCGGGGGTGAGTTCGAGGCCGCGCACCTGCTCGGGCGACATGAAGCCGGGGGAACCGATCAGCATGCCGGTGCGGGTGTGCAGGCTGTCCCCGGCGAGGCTGTCCATGGCCCGCGCGATACCGAAGTCGATCACGCGCGGCCCGTCCACCGTCACCAGCACATTGGACGGCTTGAGGTCCCGGTGGATCAGGCCGGCCTCGTGCACCGCCTGCAGGGCACGGGCGAGGCGGTTCGCCAGCACCCGGACGGAGTCCTCGGGCAACGGCCCGTAGTCGTCCGCCACCACGGTGGTCAGGTCGGGCCCCGGGATGTACTGGGTCGCCACCCAGGGCACCGCGGCCTCGGTGTCGGCGTCGAGCACGGCCGCCGTCCAGGAGCCGCCCACCCGCTGGGCGGCCGCCACCTCGCGGGCGAAGCGCCTGCGGAACTCCGGATGCGCTGCGTGCTCGTCCTGGACGACCTTGACCGCGACGGTCCGCCCGGCCTCGGAGCGGCCCAGATACACCAGGCCCATACCGCCGGCGCCCAGGCGGGCGATCAGGCGGTACGGGCCTATGTGCGTCGGGTCCGATGAGATCAACTGGTCCACGGGGGCACGGTAATCCACGGTACGGACCCCTGTACCGGCTTCACACTTCCTTCTCCGTTCCCGGGCGCGGGGCTGTGTGGCCGGGCTCGGGGCTGTGTGGCCGGGCGGGAGGTCCCGGGGCAGACTGGGGACATGCCTGAATTGCCGGAGGTCGAGGCGCTGCGGGGGTTTCTTGCGGGGCGGCTGGTGGGGTCCGTCGTCGGGCGGGTGCAGTTGGTGTCGGTGGCCGCGTTGAAGACCTATGAGCCGGGGCTGGACGCGGTGGAGGGGCGGACCGTGGCGGGGGTGGAGCGGTACGGGAAGTTCCTCGCGCTCCGGGCCGGGGAGCAGCTGTTTCTCGTGATGCATCTGGGGCGGGCGGGGTGGGTGCGGTGGAGGGAGCAGCTGCCGGCGGCTCCGCCGCGGCCGGGGAAGGGGCCGTTGGCGCTGCGGGTGCGGATCTCCCCGGGTGAGGCCGGGTTCGACGTGACGGAGGCCGGCAGTCAGAAGCACCTCGCGCTGTACGTCGTGCGGGACCCGCAGGACGTACCCGGGATCGCGCGGCTCGGGCCGGATCCGCTGGGTGAGGACTTCACGCCGGCGGCCTTCGCCGGGATGCTCCGGGGTGAACGGCGGCAGATCAAGGGCGTGTTGCGGGACCAGAGCGTGCTGGCCGGGATCGGCAATGCGTATACGGACGAGATCCTGCACGCGGCGCGGCTGTCGCCGTTCCAGCTCGCCGACGCGCTGTCCGAGGAGGACGTGGCGCGGCTGTACGCGGCGGTCGGGACGACCCTGGGCGAGGCGGTCGAGCGGGCCCGCGGGCTGGCGCCGGAGGACCTCAAGGCGGAGAAGCGGACGGGGATGCGGGTGCACGGGCGGACCGGCGAGCCCTGTCCGGTCTGCGGGGACACCGTCCGGGAGGTGTCGTTCAGCGACTCGTCGTTGCAGTACTGCCCCACCTGCCAGACCGGGGGCAAGCCGCTCGCCGACCGGCGGTTGTCGCGGTTGCTGAAGTAGCCACGGTCGTTACGCCAGCCATACGGGCCCCGCCGCCGGCGGCCGGCGGCGGGCGCGCGCCTCTGCTATCTCACGTACCTGCAATCCCACGCGTCACCTATTTCCGTCGCGTTGGCATTGGCCAAGCGGTCAAGTGCGTCGGGGCCGAACTCCCATTTGCAGACCTGATCCATGGGAATGCCCTCCACACGCGATCTGTCGGAGTTCACACAGAACCAGCGATACGCAGAATATTTGGCATTGTCTGAGGCAAGGAGATTGAGCCCCTTGGCCTCGCACCAACCTTCCAGGTCCGGCACGCCAGCATAGGACACACTATCCATGCATTCCCATGCGCTGTAAGTATCCGCCATGGTCCTCAGCCGGTCAATGACACTGCGATTCGGATACGTCGCCCCACACACACCCTCGACGAAGTTGTGGATCTCTTCGTCATTGGCGAACTCTTGCAGACTGCCGTCGTCATTCTTGCAGCGTATCGAGTACGGATCCGCACCGGTGGTTGTGACACCCTGCCCGAATCCCTGATCCTTGCAGTACGCGTTGAAATCCTGGACCGATAGCGGGTGCACGGCATCTGCATCACTCTTCGCCACGACCACGTTGACCGAACCCGCGTTATCTCCGAGACACGCATCCTTATCATTGACGCGCAAGAACAGTGCGCCTTGTTGGCGAGCCGTGAATGTGCCCCCTGACCCCACCGGGAAGACCTGTCCTCTCTCCCCAATGCGCCCCAAAAGTCTCCCGTACGGCTGACCAGCGTCAGCCTTACAGGGCTGATAGATCGTCTTATCCGTCCTGTACGGATACCCTTGTGGTCCCACCCGAGGGTACTTTCGATAATCGACGGTCCAGGTACCGGATACGTAAGTTACTTGAAACTTCTGTCCCTGAGCCATGGAAGACGGAACTTGCTGCCAGCCAGCTTGGGAGTCGACCGATGGAGGTGAAGCAGAAGGGGATGCAACGTCCAGCGAACCACTGGGGCCTCCGGAGAACAGGCCGGTCGCCAGCGCGAACGCCATCACGATCAGAGAGGTCTGAACCTTCCTTGCGAAACACAGCATGGCTGCCTCGATTCACGATCAAGAACCCAATTCACCAATTCGCCGCACGGGAGGGCCGTCAGACGGCTTGACGCAGAGTGCAAGCTATGCGGCCACTGGAAGCGGGAACCGACTGTAAGGCAGACAAAGAATTTCCCGTTCTCGGCTTTCATTTGATCGTGGCGAGAACGAGGCGGTAGACCCCCAATGAAGGTTGGTGTTCCCTCTAGCAGGATCCCTCGCGCCTCGAGGGTGGGCAACTCGCAGTCGCTCTTCGCCAAGCGGGGACTCAGTTCGCTGCTCCCAGCCTGAGACGGCTCACCTGCATCCCCAAAAACAGTGGCGACGCCCTGACTTCAGGGCGTCGCCACTGTCTGAGGGTCTCCGGGTGCTGAGCCCCACGTGTCAATTGCTCAGCCCGACGCCAGCAGCTCCCGGAGTTCCCGTACCGCCTCGCGGAGGTGGTCGGCGAAGGCGTGCATCGGGGCGGCCACCGGGCGGGGGGTGGAGAGGTAGAGGTGGAAGCGGTCGGGCAGGAGGACGTAGGCGACGCCGATGCAGCGGGGGCTGGTGGAGCCGAAGCCGAAGTACTGGATGTGGGTGGAGGGGGCGGAGCTGGTGCTGAGGTAGTCGTCGCGCATGATCAGCCAGCCGGGGGTGCGGTAGAGGGCGGGCTGTTCGGTGATGCCGAGGTCGGGGCCGCGGCGGCGCTGGATGAGTTCGAGTTCCCAGAGGTGTTGCTCGGGGGCGTCGCCGGCCTGGCATTCCTTGGCGCGGGCGATGTGGGCGCGGGCCGCGGTGTGGAGGGCGGCGCGGCGGGTGGCGGGGTCGGTCGCCGGGTCCTCCAGGGTGGCGACGAAGTCCACGATTTCCGGGGTGACCACGCGCATGGCCTCGGTGCGGCCGCGGCGCCACTGGCGGGTGGCGATCGACTCGTAGGTGGCGCCCAGGTGGCCCTTGGCACGCTGGTGGGCCAGTTGGTAGGCGAGCTGGACGAAGGCGTCCGGGGAGACGCCCAGGGACTTGGCCGTGTTGGCGCCGAAGTCGTCGAAGGAGACGGTCCGGGTGGCGGTGTCGGCGCCGTACTGGGCGAAGGCGGTGGCGGCGGAGCGTACCTGGGCGCGGAGGGTGTCGTCGAGGTGGAAGGTGAGGGGGCGGGGGGTGGGGGCGCCCTGGGGGCGGGCGCCGGAGAGACGGGCGTGGTCCTCGGCCGGGGTGGCGAGCAGGGCGTCGACGAAGCCGAGGATGGTGGTGCCGTCCAGTTCGCAGTGTTCGACGTTGATGCCGGCGCGGCCGTCGGCGAAGACGATGAAGGAGACGGCCTTGTCGAACCAGCGGTTGCCGCGGTCGCCGTAGAGGAGTTCGTCGCAGGCCTCCTGGGTGTCCGCGGGGGCGAAGTCCTCCAGGCAGAGGCAGAAGAGGGCGGTCTCGATGGTGTCGAGGGCCGCCGCGTTGTCGGGGTGGCGGGCCTGGAGGGACGCCCGGGCGGCGGCCCATTCGGCGCGGGCCATGGTGGTGAGGTGGCCGACCGGGGCGTCCGGCTCCGCACCGGTGGCGGCGTCGATGACGGCCCGCAGACCCGCCTTCAGGTCGTCGAGGCTGTGCGGGGCGCCGTCGGGGCCGAGGACGTCGAGGGTGTACATCCTGCCCCGGCGGAAGACCACGATGTGGCGGGCGTCGGACGGGCCGGGCCACTCGTCGGTGTAAGGGGCGCGGACGGTGTCCTGTTCGAGGCCGGGGATGCGGGTGGTGGAGAACAGGAACTTGTTCTGTTCCATGGTCTGCGGGCGGCCGCGCTGGGTCACCGGGGGAAGGGCCTCCCGGTCCAGTTGGTGCTTGTGGTGCAGGGCGCCGGCGATCAGGCCGGCGGCCCGGTCGAGCTGTGACCGGCCGGTGTCCTGGAAGAGGAAGAAGAAGTTGGCGTTGAGGGCGATGCGGTCGCGGCGGCCGAGGTAGCGGTACGGCCAGAAGGTGTCGAGCCAGCTGTGTACGCCCTCGGTGGCGTCGTACGCCTCCAGGGCGGCGTGCAGCGCCCGGCCGGGGCCGCCGGGCCGGAGGAAGGCGGCCACCTCCGCCTCGGTCTCGGCCAGTTGAGCGGGCGTGAGCAGCGGCCGGCACCAGGCGAGGAACCGCTCACAGCTCTCCTCCAGGGAGGGCAGCGGTACCCGCGGGAGGGTGTCCTCCAGGGCGAAGGTGGGGGTGGTGGCGGTGCCCCGGCCCGTGGGCGGGAGGGCGGTGCCGTGGCTCTCGGTCACGCGTACGGTCCCCTGACTGTTGGTCACGTGCATCTCGTTTCGGTGTGCGGGGTGCGGGTGCGGAGTGCGGGTGCGGGGCGCTAGTCCAGCAGCTGGTCGCCGCGTATCGCGTGGCCCTCCGCGGCCAGGTGTGCCGGGTCGACCCGGCCGAAGAGCTGGCGGGTGCGGGCGACGCTGCCGATGACGCCGGGGCGCTCGCTGTAGGCGAAGATCGCCGAGTGGCGGGCGGTCGCGCCCCGTACCGGGCTGACCCGGTGCAGCGAGTAGCGGCCCTTGAACAGCTGCAGATCGCCGGGGCGCAGCGGCAGGCGGTGGATCAGCCGCTCACCGCGGCCCGCCAGGACGTCGCGGACGTCGTCGAAGTGCTCGTCCTGTGCGGACCGGATGTTCGGGCAGTACTCGAAGTCGCCGCCGGCTCCGGCCTCCTGGGTGAGCATGCTGACGGTGAACTCGTTGGTGTCGAAGTGCCAGGGGTGTTCCTTGCCCGGTTCGACGACGTTGAGGACGAGCGCGGAGTACGGGTCGGCGAGTTCGTACAGCCGGGGCAGGCGGAAGCAGCGGGCGACGAAGCGCTGGAACGCGGGGTGCGCGTAGAGCCGGCTGATCAGGGCGTCGGCCGGGATGCGGTCGCGGGCGACGAAGGCGTTGCCGCGCTCGAAGACCGTGCGGCCGGGGTGGCCGGGCGGCAGCGTCCGGTCGACCGCGATGTTGTAGACGTTGACCGATTCGACGTCGAAGTGCGCGCGGGGGGCGAGGTCGGCGCATTCGGTCCGCAGGAGCGCGCGCCGCGCGGGGTGGATGAAGTCCGGCAGTACGGTGCAGCCGAGGGTGTCCAGCTCGTGCCGGGCCCGGGACACGACGGCCTGCGCCTCGGGGCTGTCGGGGTCCGCCAGGGGGTACCGGCCGGTGTCGACCACCTCGTCGAGGGTCGTGGGGTGTGCGGTGGTGGCGGTGGCGGGGTCGTGCGCGGTGCTGAGGCTGTTCACGGTGCTCATGCGTTCCTCTCCGCGGGCGTGGACACGCGTGCGGGCACCCGGGTGCGGCACGCGTTCACGTCATGGCGCGTCTTTGCACGTCTTTGCACGTTGTGCACGTCAACTCGCTCGGAGTTGAGGGGAGTTGACGTTGTCACAAATTCCGGCGCGTTGTCTGTGACACGACGCACGGTGCGGACATCGTCACGCATTCGGTACGGCCCTCGCCACCGCCCCGCGCGTCGCCTCGCTCACAGTTTTTGCAACTTGTTGCATAACCGCCTCCGCCTGGTCTAGAACCAGTGTCAGTCCACCCCGCCCGAGGAGGCCCCCGTGAGCCCGAAGAACCCGTATCCGCATCTGCTGAGCCCGCTCGACCTCGGGTTCACCACGCTCCCCAACCGGGTGCTGATGGGGTCGATGCACATCGGCCTTGAGGAGGCCGAGAACGGGTTCGCGCGGATGGCCGCGTTCTACGCGGAGCGGGCGCGCGGCGGGGTCGGGCTGATGGTCACCGGCGGGATCGCGCCGAACGACGCGGGCCGGCCGTACGAGGGCGGGGCCAAGCTGACCACCGAGGCGGAGGCGGCGCAGCACCGGACCGTGACCGAGGCGGTGCACGCCGCGGGCGGCCGGATCGCGATGCAGATCCTGCACTTCGGGCGGTACGCGTACCACCAGGACCTGGTCGCGCCGAGTGCGATCCAGGCGCCGATCAGCCCGTTCACCCCGCATGCGCTCACCGACGACGAGGTGGAGCAGACCGTCGAGGACTACGTACGGGCGGCGGAACTGGCCCGGTCCGCGGGGTACGACGGGGTCGAGATCATGGGCTCGGAAGGCTACTTGATCAATGAGTTCGTGGTCGGCGCGACCAACCACCGCACGGACCGGTGGGGCGGCTCGTACGAGAACCGGATGCGGTTCCCGGTGGAGATCGTCCGGCGGACCCGGGAGCGCCTCGGGCCGGACTTCATCCTGATCTACCGGCTGTCGATGCTGGACCTGGTGCCGGGCGGCTCGACGCTGGAGGAGGTCGTCACGCTCGCCAAGGAGATCGAGGCGGCGGGTGCGACGATCATCAACACCGGCATCGGGTGGCACGAGGCCCGCATCCCGACCATCGCGACGTCGGTGCCGCGCGGGGCGTACACCTGGGTGACCAAGCGGCTGATGGGCGCGGTCTCGGTGCCGCTGGTGACCAGCAACCGGATCAACACCCCCGAGGTGGCCGAGGAGCTGCTCGCCGACGGGCGGGCCGACATGGTGTCGCTGGCCCGGCCCTTCCTCGCCGACCCGGACTTCGTGGCCAAGGCGGCGGACGGCCGGTCCGCGGAGATCAACACCTGCATCGGCTGCAACCAGGCCTGCCTCGACCACACCTTCAGCGGCAAGATCACCTCCTGCCTGGTGAACCCGCGGGCCTGCCACGAGACCGAGCTGGTGCTCGCGCCGACCCGGCTGCGCAAGCGGCTCGCGGTGGTCGGGGCCGGGCCGGCCGGGCTCGCCTGCGCGGTGTCCGCCGCCGAGCGCGGACACCAGGTCACGCTGTTCGAGGCCGCGGGCGAGATCGGCGGACAGCTGAACATCGCCAAGCGGGTGCCGGGCAAGGAGGAGTTCGAGGAGACGCTGCGGTACTTCCGCGAGCAGCTGGCGCTGCGCGGGGTCGACGTCCGGCTGAACACCACCGTGACCGCGGCCGACCTGGGGTCGTACGACGAGGTGGTGGTCGCCACCGGTGTCACCCCGCGGATCCCGGAGATCGAGGGGATCGGCCACCCGAGCGTGGTCAGCTACCTCGACGTACTGCGGGACGGCGCCGAGGTGGGCGCGCGGGTCGCGGTCATCGGGGCGGGCGGCATCGGCTTCGACGTCGCGGAGTTCCTGACCGACGCCGGCGACGGGGCGAGCCAGGACGCGGAGACGTACTTCCGGGGCTGGGGCGTGGACACCGGGTACGGCGACCGCGGCGGGCTGCGGGCGCCCGAGCGGCCCGCGCCGCCGCGCCAGGTGCACCTGCTCCAGCGCAAGACGTCCAAGGTGGGCGCGGGGCTGGGCAAGACGACCGGGTGGATCCACCGCACGGAGCTGCGGCAGCGGGGCGTGACCATGGTCCCCGGCGTGACGTACGAGCGGATCGACGGGGCGGGGCTGCACATCACGGTGGACGGCGAGGCCCGCACGCTGCCCGTGGACACCGTCGTGGTGTGCAGCGGGCAGGAGCCGCGCCGGGACCTGTACGAGGAGCTGCGGGCGGAGGGCCGGGCGGTGCATCTGATCGGCGGTGCGGACGTCGCCGCCGAGCTGGACGCCAAGCGCGCCATCAAGCAGGGGACGGAGCTGGCGGCGGCGCTCTGAGGTCCGGCCGGCCACCCGGCATTGCGCCCGGCCTGCCTAGGATTCCCCCATGTCACTCCCCCACGCGATCCTCACCGCCCTGCTGGAGAAGCCGTCGTCGGGGCTGGAGCTGACCCGGAGGTTCGACCGGTCGATCGGGTACTTCTGGCCGGCCACGCATCAGCAGATCTACCGGGAGCTGGGGAAGCTGGAGCAGGCCGGGTTCATCCGGGCGCTGCCGTCGGAGACGCCGTCGCGCGGGCAGAAGAAGGAGTTCGAGGTGCTGCCGGCCGGGCGGGCGGAGCTGACCGCGTGGGCGTCCGGCGAGCAGGACACCAAGCCGGTGCGCAATGCGCTGGTGCTGCGGCTGCGGGCGGCGGCGGTCGTCGGCCGGGCCGGGCTGGACGCCGAGCTGCGGCGTCATCTGACGCTGCACGAACGGCAGTTGGCGCAGTACGAGGAGATCGAGGAGCGCGACTTCGGGGCGGTGGCCGATCCGGAGGACCGGCTGCGGCGGCTCGTGCTGCGGGCCGGGATCGGGCTGGAGACCTTCTGGGTGCAGTGGCTCCAGGAGGCCCTGGCCGAGGTCGAGGACATGGAAGCGGGCGGGCGGCCCGGGGAGTGATTCCCGGACCGCCCGCCGGTGTCGTCAGCAGGTGGCGCAGAGCGCGGGTGTGCGTCGGCGGGCCGTCAGCAGTTGTCGTAGAGCAGCGCGCGCACCAGACGGCAGGTCGTGTCGGAGGGGGCGTGCACCCCTATCCGGGCGGCGGTGCTGCGGATCCGGTGGTTGGGGGCCTGCTCGGGGCGGTAGACGCCGGTGTCGAGCAGGGCGATGGCCAGGCGCATGGCCTTCAGGCGGCGGTTGTGGGATTCGTACCGCTCGCGGGGCCAGCCGGCGGGCAGTGGTTTCTTGGGCAGCGGGTGGGCGGGGAGAGGCTTCGTCATCGTTACGGCGACAGCCACGGGCGACCTCCTGGAGCGCTGGGAAAACCCTCACTGACTGGTTCCCATTCTACCGGCCGGCACTGACAAAAGCCCCTGGCCAGAGGGGATTTGGGGGCTCTGACCAGGGGTCCGGTACGGGTCTTCCCAGGGGTCCGGTGCGGGTCCTCGTCAGGCCGTCGCGGCACTCGCCCGCAGCACGGTCTTGTCGGGTTTGCCGACGGGGGTGAGCGGGATGGCGTCGACGACGTGGACGGCGGCCGGGGCGTACATGGCGCCCTTGTGCGCGGTGACGAACGCGCGGAGGTCGGCGAGGTCCACGGTCCGGCCCGGGGCGGGCACGACCGCGAGGTGCACCTCCTCGGTCTCGTCCGCGGTGCGCACCCCGTAGACGGCGCAGTGGGCGACCGCGGGATGGGTGTGCAGCAGGTCCTCGATATCCGCCGGGTGGACATGGCCGCCCACGACGATGATCACGTCCTTGACCCGGTCGACGAGGTAGAGCCGGCCCTCGCCGTCCAGGCAGCCGACGTCACCGGTGCGCAGCCAGCCGTCACCGGGCAGGGCGCGCGCGGTCTCCTCGGGCTGCTTCCAGTAGCCGGTCATCACGCCGGCGGAGCGGATGTGGACCTCGCCCGGCTCCCCCGTCGGCAGGTCGCGGCCGTCCGCGTCCCGTACGGCGATCTCCACGCCGGGCAGCGCGCGGCCGACGGTGATCCGGCCGCCGGGCCCGGTGGGCACGTGGTCCTCCGGGAGGGCCAGGCTGATGCTCATCGCCTCGGACATGCCGTACATCCCGTGCAGTACGGGTCCGAACACCTCGGCGGCCTGCAGCAGACGGGAGGGCGAGGCGGGGCAGCCGCCGTAGGTGATGCGGGCGAGGGAGCTGAGGTCGGTGGTGGGGAGGGCGGGGTCGTCCAGCAGGCGGTAGAGGAGCGGCGGCAGCAGCCACAGGTCGGTGATGCGGTCGCGGGCGACGGTGGCGAGGACCGCGCCGGGGTCGAAGCCGCGGTGCAGGACGACGGTGCCGCCGCCGGCGAGCGTGAGGTCGGACAGGATGCCCGCCAGGTGGGCGAGCGAGGTGCAGGCGAGGAACCGGGCGGGCCCGTTCGCGGGCTCCGGCGCCATGTGGGCGAGCATCGCCCCGTAGGGGGCGTGTGCCATCCGGACGCCCTTGGGGATGCCGGTGGTGCCGCCGGTGTGGCGGATGCACCAGTCGTCCTCCGGGCGGGCGCCGCTCGGTACGTCGGGGGTGGCCGGGAGCGCGGCACAGGCGGCGAGCAGATCCGCGCCGAGGGCGGGGCCGGGCGCCGGGCCGAGGGTCATCACCTCCGGGCGCGGCCCCGGCAGCTGCCGGAGTACGTCCCGTGCGGTGGCGTGCAGGTCCGGGTCGACGACGAGCAGGGCCGGTTCGACGCTGTCGGCTATCCGGGCCAGGGTCTCGGCGGCCATGCCGTCGTAGAGGAACACCACCCGGGCACCGAGGAGGTTGACGGCGTAGCGGGCCGCGAGCACCTCGGCACGGTTGCCGCTGAGCAGGCAGACCGTCCGGCCGCGGCCGATGCCGTGGGCGTCGAGCACGGCCGCCATGCGGTGCACGGTGGCGTGCATCTCACCGGCGGTGAGGTCGGGGTGGCCGTCCGGGCCGGTCAGCGCCGGCCGGCCGGGGTCGCGGGCGAGGGCGGCCAGGATGGTGTCGACATAACTGGTGAAGCCGGTGGCGGAGGGCATGGACGGCGGGCTCCTCGGTGCGGTGCGGTGCGCGGACGGTCGGCGGCCGGACGGTGTCCGGCCGTGATGCCATCGGCCGGCCTGTTCGGCCGGTCGGTGACCGGACGGTGATCGGCCGGCGGAACCGACGCTACGGCCGATCTCTCATGCCCTCCATGACCAAATGCGCCATATGCTCATGACCGTTGAGGCATGAGCGGGGTGAGGGACTCCTCCGCCGCCGCCAGGATCTCGGTGACCCGCAGACCGAAGTGGACGTCGCAGGCGTTCGGCAGACCGGTCTCCACCGCGGCGAGCAGGGCGTCGAGGGCGCGGTGGTAGGCCGGTCCGGGACCGTGCTGACGGCGGGGCAGGCTGGTGACGCCGGCCGTGCCGCGGAGGGTGACCTCGACGCCGGCCGCGGCGACCGGGGCGGTCAGCCCGATCGTCGCCGAGCTGGCCGCGCCGCTGCTGTGCCGCATCGTCAGCAGCACGGTGTCGGCCGGGCCCCTGGTGGCGGTCACCTCCTCCGCGTCGCCCAGGACGGGCAGCAGGACGGAGAGCGCGTGCGGGCCGACGTCCCACAGCCCGCCCTTGTCGCGGCGCCACGGGGAGTGCGCGTACGGGCTGGTGGAGCCGTGGGAGAAGACCGGTGCGAGCCAGTCGGCGTGCGCGGTGAACCAGCCGCCCACGGCCGCCTGCGCGGCGATCCACTCCCCCTCCTCCGCGCCGAAGCGCGCGGTGAAGAAGACCACCGAGGCCACCCCCGCCCGGTCGGCGGCCTCCGCGACCGCCCGGGCACCGGGCACCGAGGTGGCGACCGGTTTGTCCAGCAGCAGGTGGCAGCCTGCCCGCGCGGCGCGCTCCGCCAACGGGCCCTGCACGGACGGCGGCAGGGCGATCGCCACCGCGTCGCAGTCGGCGCACAGCTCGTCGGGGCTCTCGTACGGGCGGGTGCCGTGGGCCTGGGCCAGGGCGGCGGCGGCCTCCGCGCGGCGCCCCCAGACGCCGATGAAGGCGACGCCGGGGTGGTCGGCGAGGGCGGGGGCGTGGACGCTGCGCGCCCAGGGGCCGGTACCGAGGAGTCCGATGCGCATGGTCGTCATGCGGCCAGTGTCCCCCGGTACGGGCGGCGGACGGCCGATTCCCCGGGGCGGCCGGGCCGTGTCCCCGGGCGGTAATCGGCATGCCCGGTGGGCCCGCCCGGTGTTACGTTTCCCCAGCCGGCCGCGGGACTCCGGTGCGACTTCCGGACCTGCTCTGCAAAGCAACGATTCGCTGTTCGTGCCCCCATTCCCCGGCCGGCGTCCGACAACGGGGAGGACGGGGTGGACAGTCGCCCGGATCTGGTGGCGGCCGAGGACGTGCTGCTGTTCGTGAACGCCGCGATCACGGCCACCGGACAGCGGGAGTTCCGCTCCGGCGCGGCGGAACAGCGGCTGTCGCTGGACTTCCTGCACGCGTACGTGCGGATCAACTACCGCCCGCTGTACGCCGCTTCGCTCGCCCTGGACCTCAACGACCACAACGCCGCGCTGATCGTGCGCCGGCTGCTGGAGACCGCGGGCGAGGCGACGGCGGACGAGCGGCGCGCCGAGGGGCGGCTGATCGCGGCCCGGCTGGCGCGGCTGCCCGCACCGCGGGTGTACCGGCTGTTCCGGGCGCTGCGCGCGGCCGGGGTGAACAACCGCCGGACCCGGGCGATCATCCGGGACTGGGTGGCCGCGCGCCCGGACCCGGCGCTGGACGCGGTCAAGTACCGGGCCGGCCTCAGGTGCGCCGCGCGCCACGCCCATCTGCCGCTGCGCGGGACGGGCGAGGACGGCGGCGAGCTGGGCGACTTCCTCTTCGCGCCGGGCCGCCGGAAGCAGTTCGGCACCCCGCTGCTGGACGCCTGGCGCCGGGCGCACCACGAACAGGGCGCGCTGTACGAGCTGCCGTTCACCGTCGCCGAGGGGTTCGCGGCGGCGCACGGCATCGGGCGGCGGGCCTTCCTGGAGCGGATCGCCCCGCGGATGACGCGGCTGGAGCGGCTGCGGGTACAGGAGTCGGCCCGTGCGCAGGGCGCCGAAGTGGACCGCGATCTCACCGGGATGCCGCTGACCCGGCTCGCCTCGTGCGTCCTGGGGCTGCCGCTGGACGACCGGGTGGCCCGCCGGGCCGAGCTGACGGGTGCGCTGCGGGCGGCGGCGCGGCGTACCGCCGGGGCGCGGGCCGGGACCTGGGGCCGGGTGGCGGCCGTACTGGACGACAGTTACTCCACCACCGGCTCGCGGCAGAAGCGGCGCCGCCCGTTGGCGACCGCGCTGGCCTGCCACTTCCTGCTGGAGGCGTTGGCGGAGTCGTATCTGCCGCTGTGGACGTCCGGGCGGCAGGACGCGCTGCTGGCGCGCCCGTTCGGGCCGACCCCGCTGGGCATGCGGGTGCTGGACGCGCTGGAGTACGCGCCGGAGCGGCTGGTGATCGTCTCGGACGGCTGGGACAACGCGCCGCCCGGGCTGGCCGGTGAGGTGCTGCGGGTCTGGCGGACCCGGCTCGACCCGCGCGGCGCCACCTCCGTCGTCCATCTCAACCCGGTGTACGACGCCGAGGACTTCACGGTGCGACGGCTGTCCTCCGTGGTGCCGACGGCCGGGGTGCGGGATGCCGAGGACCTGCCGGCGCTGGTGCAGCTCGCGCGGTTCGCCGAGGGCCGGACCGGGCCGGCCGAACTGCGGGCCCATCTGGACGAGCGGGTGCGGCAGTTCCTGGCGGAGGCCGAAACGGTGCGGCGGACCGAGGGGGCCGCGGGATGAGCAGGCTGGATCTGAGCGGGCTCGGGGCCCGGCCGGCGCAGGTGTGGGGCGCGGTCCGGCTGGTCCCGCTGGTGCGGGACGAGCCGATCACCGATCTGCGGCTGCACCGCGAGCTGTACGAGGACGGGCCGCTGACGGTCCGGGGCGAGCGCGGTACGGCCTACACGGCGTACGTACCGCACGGTTTCGTGGCGAACTGGACCGGCGACGGGTCGCCGGCCGCCGCGTACGGCTCGCAGCTGAGCGAGGAGCGGGGCCCGGTGGTGTGTGCGCCGCTGCACCTTCCGCGCAAGCTCGTCCAGCGACGGCGCGGCAAGGAGGACGCGAAGCGGAAGGCGGGGGGCGGTCCTTCGGGCGGGCTGCGGTTCCTGCCGCTCCATCTGGCGCTCGACGGCTATCTGGCGCTGCACTTCGGCGGTCCGTCGATCGTGTGGGAGGAGTGGACCCGGCGGGCGGTCCGCGACGGGCTCTCACCGCGCGCGGAGCGGGCCTACCGGGGCGAGGCGGTCCCCGGACTCGACGACGCACTGCGGGTCTTCGAGATCCATCCCGGGCAGTGCGGGGTGCTGGTGTACGTCGCCGACGCCCTGGCCGCCGCTTTCGTGGTGCCGCATCCGGACGACTACCGGGCGCTGCACCCGTCGCTGCTGCAGGACCTGTACGGCGAGCTGATGTACCAGTACGCCCTCTACGGCGGGCCCGTGCCGGAGTTCACCGCCCGGATCGCGGCGGAGTACGTCACCTCGCTCGCCGAGCTGCGGTCCGCCGCCGCACGGCAGCAACAGGAGTGGGAGAGCCGGCACGCCGCCCTGATGGCGGGTGAGTTGCTGGACGCGTCCTACGAGGTGCGGCAGGTGTACCGGATGGGGCGGTTCCGGCTGTCCCGGTTCCTGCCGCCGTTCGCCCTGCACCGCACCCAGCACATCGGCGAAATGATCACCGACGGCAAGGGCCGGGTCGCCTACCTCAAGACGTTCCGGCTGACCGACAAGCAGGTCCGGCGCGGTCACGTCCTGCACCGGCTGGCGGCCCACGACTGGCATGTGGGGCGCACCGCGGAGGCGATGGGGATCAGCGGTCCGGAGCTCGTCCGGCGGGTGATCCACCTCGGTTTCGAGGGGCTGCTGAAGCAGCACACCGAGGGTCCGGCGAAGCGGCGCGGCTGAGGTCCGCGCCACACCATCACCCGCAAAACGGGAGATACCGACCATCGATTCCAAGACAAATCTGAGCGAATCCCTTCCGGATGGCGGGATGCCCGGCTGAGTAACCTGCGGTTCACATATGGGCAACGGACGAGAAACGGCTCGTTGCGAGAGTGCGAACGTACGCCCGCACGCGTACCCGCACCTACCCGTATAAGAGGACCCCGTGACCATCAAGGCCGAGTACATCTGGATCGACGGCACCCAGCCGACCGCCAAGCTCCGTTCCAAGACGAAGATCCTGGAGGGGGGTCCCTCCCAGGCCTTGAGCACTGGGGGAGCGAGCAAGCTGCCGCGCTGGGGCTTCGACGGGTCCAGCACGAACCAGGCGGAGGGCCACTCCTCGGACCTCGTCCTCGAACCGGTCTTCAGCTGCCCGGACCCGATCCGCGGCGGGGACCACCTGCTGGTGCTGTGCGAGGTGCTCAACACCGACCTGACCCCGCACTCCTCCAACACCCGTGCGCTGCTGCGCCCGGTGGCGGAGAAGTTCGCGGACCAGGAGCCGATCTTCGGCATCGAGCAGGAGTACACCTTCCTCAAGGGCGAGCGGCCGCTCGGCTTCCCCGAGGGCGGCGGCTTCCCGGCCCCGCAGGCCGACTACTACTGCGGTGTCGGCGCTGACGCGATCTTCGGCCGGGAGATCGTCGAGAAGCACCTCGACCTGTGCCTGGCCGCCGGCCTCGGCCTGTCCGGCATCAACGCCGAGGTCATGCCGGGCCAGTGGGAGTTCCAGGTGGGCGCGCTGGCCCCGCTGGAGGTCTCCGACCACATGTGGGTGGCGCGCTGGCTGCTGCACCGTACGGCGGAGGAGTTCGGCGTCACCGCGTCGCTGGACGCCAAGCCGGCCAAGGGCGACTGGAACGGCGCGGGCGCGCACACCAACTTCTCCACCCGCGCGATGCGCGAGGGCTACGACGCGATCATCACCGCCTGTGAGGCGCTGGGCGCCGGCGACAAGCCGCTGGAGCACGTCCGCCAGTACGGCACCGGCATCGAGGACCGGCTCACGGGTGCGCACGAGACCGCTCCCTGGGACGAGTTCAGCTACGGCGCCTCGGACCGCGGTGCGTCGGTGCGCATCCCCTGGCAGGTCGAGGTCGAGAAGAAGGGCTACATCGAGGACCGGCGGCCGAACGCCAACGTCGACCCGTACGTGGTGACCCGGCTGATCGTGGACACCTGCTGCACGGAGCTGGCGCGGCGCGAGCAGGTCTGAGACGGGCAGTAACGCGTGAGGGGGGCCGGACCGGTGGGTCCGGCCCCTTCGCGTGCGTCCCGCCCCTTGGTGGGTCCGGCCCCTTCGCGTACGTCCGCCCTCGCGTACGGCCGCCCTTCGCTCGCGTACGGCCCCTTCGTTTGTCCGGCGTCCCGGGCCGGGCGTCTGGCGTCCCGGGCCGGGCGTCCGCCGCCGACGGTCCCCGCGCCCGGCCCGCGGGGCGGCGTTGTCAGTGGCGGATGGCAGGCTGGGATCATGCTTGCGATCAGCGTCAAGACCGAGTCCGGGGCGGACCTTTCGCGCCCCACCCCCGCGGAGCTGGCCGCGCTGCTGCTGCGGATCGGCGCCGACGGCGACCACTTCGCGGTGGTCGAGCGGCTGCCCGTCGAGGACCAGATGTATGTGCAGACCTGGCGGGACGGCGACGGGCCGTTCGCCGTGGAGTACCGCGACGGCGCTCCCGAGCGGCACTTCACGGCCTCGACCGGGGACGCCGAGCGGGTGGTCGAGGTGTTCCTGGACTGGGCGCGCGGCGGGCGGGCGTGGCGTACGGCGCTGGACTGGCGCCCCGCCGACCTCTTCGCCACGCCCGGTCTGGACCCCGCGGTCCGCGCGGAGGCCGAGGAGCACGCCCGTGCCGGCATACGCTCCGGCTTCCGCGCCTTCCACCAGGTCGTACAGGACGTCCGGGACGCCTTCGACCCCGCGGAGGCCGAGGTCACGCCGGAGGAGGCGCAGCGGATCGTGGCGCAGCTGTGGGAGAAGCGGCTCGGCGAGCAGGCCGGGTGGCCGGAGGTGACCGACCCCGACCGGGTGGCCCGGGCCTTCGCGGCGCTGGCCGACCGCGGACTGACCGCGCGGATGGACTTCACCTGCTGCAGCGGCTGCGCGCTGGCCGAGATCGGCGGCGAACGGGCCGCGGGCGACCGGGGCTTCGTCTTCTTCCACCACCAGGACACCGCGGCGGCCGCCGAGGGCCACGGCCTGTCGGTCCGCTACGGCGCCTATCCCGGTCCCGGCCAGGACACCGGGGACGTACCGGGCGAGCAGCGGGCCGAGGTGGGGCGGACGGTGGCCGCGGCGCTGACCGAGGCGGGTCTGCCGGTGCGGTGGGACGGCGATCCGGACCGCGTGATCGACCTCGCCCCGCTGGACTGGCGCAAGCGCCTGCCGACGGGAGCCTGAGATGACACCCCGGCCGCCCCGCCCGTCCCGCGTCCCCTGGGCCGCGGCGCTGTACGTCGGAGCCGTCCAGCTCGGCGCGTACGCCACCGCGCGACTGCCCGCCCGGCGCCGGACGGGGCTGCTGCGCGCCCACTCCACCAACGTCGCCAACCTACGGGCCGGCCGCTGGGGCACGCTGCTCACCAGCGCGGCGTTCGTCGAGGAGCCGCTTCCGGTGCCGTACGGCACGGCGCTGCTCGCCGTCCTGGGCACGGCCGAGCGACGCTGGGGAACACGCCGCGCGGCGGCGGTCTTCGCGGCCGGCCACATCGGCGCCAGCCTGCTGGTGTACGCCGGCCTGCGGGCCCGCACCCGCCTGCGCGGGCCCGCCACCGGACCGCCGCCGGACCGCGAACCACCGGGCCAGGAACCCCAGGACCGACCACCACCCGACCCGACCGCGCACGCCGTCGACGTCGGGGCCAGCTACGGCTTCTACGCCACACTGGGCGCGCTCGCCGCGTCCGTCCCGCACCGCGGCGTACGGACCGCCGCCACGGCCGGCCTGCTGGCCCTGGGCATCCGGCCCGTACTGCGCCGCGGGCGGACGTTCACCGACGCCGGCCATCTCACCGCGCTCGCACTGGGTATGGCGACCGGAACCGGAATACGCGCAGGACGTCACCCCCGAAAAGGGGGTGAACCAGAAATACGCGACAGCAGACCCGTCAAACGGATCGGCAGCGAATCGGCGAGGGACCGGCGGCGGATCGGCGAGGGACCGGCGGCGGATCGACCGGATCGGCGACGGATCAGCGACGGATCGACGACGACGGATAGCGGATTTCGGCCACCCGTCCGCTGATCTTCCCCTCCCCAACTCCTCTACTGACAGGCCAAGTCGGAAGGGAATCGCGCCCGGTCCGGCGGTATGTTCCGCCCCCATGCGGTGGATTCGCGTCACACCGCCACCCACACGAGGGACAGATCACCGACTGTCTGGTTCAATGGGGTCATGGCCAGCCTCACCGACACCGCGACAGGTCGCAGCGACCTCGAGCCCTTCTGGCCGTCCCGGCAGGCGCACGCTTTCGACCGTCTGTGTTGCCGCGCGCACTGAGCGCGGGCCCGCACACCCTTCCTCGACGCCGCTGACCGGCGTCCCCAGCCCTGCCCGCGCGCACGACGTCCCCGACGCCCCTCTGCGCGAAAGAGCTGACCCCTGATGACGAACGTCCGTAGCATGACCGCCGGTTCCACGACGGCCCCCCTGTCCCCCCTCACCACCCCACACCCGAACCGCCACCGCCTGCGCGCCGTCTCACCCGACGAAGTGCCACCCGTGGCGGAGCTGCTGAACTCCGGCGCCACCTGGCTGCCGGCGCCGCAGCACAGCCTGCCCGCTCTCCCCGGTCAGCCGCCGATGGTCGGCTACCTCGTCCTGGTGCCGGCCGACCAGGCCACCACCGCGACCGCGCCGCCGCCGGCCGCACAGCCCGAGGCGCCCGCACCGACCGGCGACGCGATCGTCCGGATCGACCCCGAGCAGCGCACCGCCCAGGTCTTGGGCCGCCCGCTGGACCTGACGTACCTGGAGTTCGAGCTGCTGGCCCATCTGGTCGCGCATCCACATCGGGTGCACACCCGCGACCAGCTGGTGACCACGGTCTGGGGCTACGGACACGTCGGTGACGGCCGCACCGTCGACGTCCATGTCGCCCGGCTGCGCCGCAAGTTGGGCGTCGAGCACCGGTCGTCGATCGTGACGGTGCGGCGGGTCGGCTACAAGTACGTACCGAGCGCCTGAGTCTGGCGGTCCTGGAGGGTCCAGCGGGGCCGGCAGGACTGGCGGGGCTGGCGGGTCCGGCGGGGCTGGCGGGCTGGCGGGCTGGCGGGCTGGCGGGCTGGCGGGACCGACGGGTCCGGAGGGGTTGGCGGATCCGCGGGTCCGTCGGACCGGCGGGTCCGTCGGGGCTGGCGGGTCAGCGGGACCGGCAGGACCGCGGGTCCGTCGGACCGGCAGGACCGACGAGTCCGGCGGGGCTGGCGACGGGCCGGACCGTGGAGTTCCGGCGCCGGGACCGGCCCGCCGGATCGGGCACCCTCCCATCAGACGTCCACCGCCAGGCACCCTCCCGTCAGACGCCGCCCGTAAGCCACCTCCTGTCAGACGCCCGCCGTCAGACGCCCCCGGTCAGACGCCCTTCCGCTCCCCCGGGAGCGGGAGGGCGTCCCGCACCCCGCGCCGGTGCACACAGCCCACACACCCCGCCACCAGCAGCCCGGCCGCCGAGGCCAGCAGCATGCCGCGGGCCGGCGACCCGGCCAGCGCGGTACCGCCCAGGCCGCCGAGCGCCGCACTGCACAGCGCCCAGAGGCCCGCGCCCACCGCGTCCAGGAGGACGAAACGACGCAGCGGGAAACGCACGCTCCCGGTGGAGAGCGCGGCGACCACCCGGCCACCGGGCACGAAGCGGCCGCCGATGACCAGCAGCGCGGCGTGCCGTTCCACCCGTGCCCGGGCCCTCGCGTGCCGGGCCCGGCCGCGTTCGCCGCGCAGCAGCCGGGCGATCGCGCGCGGGCCCGCGTACCGGCCCACCGCGTAGCCGAGGCAGTCACCGGCCAGCGCCCCGGCCGCCGCGACCCCCGCCAGCAGCGCGAGCAACGGCAGATCGGGGCCGATGAGCACCGCGACCAGCACGACGGTGGTCTCGCTCGGCATGAACGGCAGCAACGCATCGAGCCCGGACACCAGCAGCACGACCAGCCAGAGCCAGGGCGAGCCGAGCAGGCCCTGCAGCGTGCGGGCCAGTTCGTCGAGGTGGTCGAGCTGATCAAACATGGACCCGCGCCGCCCGCACCGCGCCCGGTACCGGAACCGATGCCGAGGCCGGAACCGATGCCGGTACCGGAACCGATGCCGATGCCGGAACCGATGCCGATGCCGGGGCCGATGCCGATCCCGATCCCGGTGCCGATGCCGGTACGGCCGTCAGCGGCCGCCCATACAGCGCGGCCCGTTCCGCCCGCGCCGCCAGCTCCCGCCGGTCCGCGCCGTCCCCGGTCGTCAGCACCGGATGGACGGTGACGCGTACGGTCAGCGCGCGGGCGGCGACCACCCGGCGCAGCGAACCGAGGAAGGTGTCCGCACCGCAGAACGCGGCCACCGTGCTGGGCCGCCCCTGCTGTGCGTACCCGAGGGTGACCGGCCTGACCGGCGCACCGGCGTCGAGGGCGGCCTGGAAGGTGGCCCGGCGGAAGACCCCACGGCCGGCCGTGCACCAGGTGGTGGCCTGCGGAAACACCGCCACGGACCGCCCGGAGCCGAGCAGCTCGGCCAACTCCCTGACAGTACTTGGCAGTTGACGAGGATCCGTGCGATCGATGAAGAACGTACCGGCGCGCCGGGCCAGACCGCCGACGACCGGCCAGCCACCGACCTCACGCTTGGCGAGGAGGGTGACCGGTTCGACGGCGAGCAGGGCCGGGATGTCGAGCCAGGAGATGTGATTGACGACCAGGAGGGTGCCGGGGCCGCCGCCCGGAGCGGTGAGCGAACCGGCCCCGGCGCCCGGCGGCCCGTCCACCGGGGGCGGGCCCTCCAGACGGATGTCCAGCGCATCGAGCAGACCGGCGGCGTGGGCGCGCAGCCGTACCGGATCGGCCATCCGCCCGCCGTCCGTCAGCGCCCGCCGCACCCGGTGGGCGAAGACCGCCGAGCGCCGCATGGCCTCGGCGGCCGGGACCCGCGGCAGGGCGTGCCGGGCACAGTCCGGGGTGCAGTCGGAGTGGACGTCCCAGGGGCCGTTCACCGCTCCCCCAGGAAGTAACGCCGGTAGCGGTCGCCGAGCCGTTCCATGTCCAGTACGACGAAGAAGTCCGCGACGTCGAACTCGGGGTCATGGGCGGGCGCACCGCAGATGAACGCGCCGATCCGAAGGTAGCCGCGGAGCAGAGGCGGCAGCTGGGCGAGGCTGGCGCGCTCCGGGACGGGGACCGTGGCGCGCCAGGGACGGTGCGGGGTGACCTGCAGCTCGGGCGGGGCGGCATAGCGGACGCGGCCCAGTTCCCAGGCGTGGACGGCGGCGGTACCGCCGTCGGCGAGCGGAACGGAGGCACAGCCGGCCAGATAGCGGTGACCGGAGAGCAGCGTGTAACGGGCCAGCGCGCCCCACATCTGCGTCATCACCGCGCCGTCACGGTGATCGGGGTGCACACAGGAACGGCCGGCCTCGATGAGCGAGGGACGCAGCGCGGTCAGGGCGCCGAGGTCGAACTCACCGTCGGAGTAGAGCCGCGGGCTGCGGCCGGGCGGCAGCAGCCGGTAGGTGCCGACGATCTCGCCGCTGGCGGTGTGGGTGATGACGAGGTGGTCGGCAAGCTCGTCGACGTCGTCGATGTCGTGCCCGGCCAGCGGGGTGTGCAGGGTCGCGCCCATCTCCTCCGCGAAGACGAGGTGACGCAGCCGCTGAGCTGCACGGATCTGCTCGGGGGTGTCGGCGATGTGGGCGGTGTAGCCGGTGTCCGCGGGTTCGGAACCCGCGGACGGGGACGTCGCAGTGGCGGCGGGGACGGTGGCGGACGCGGTCGGTGCCATGCGCATGGGAGCCCTCCATCGGGAGTGACCTGGCACTTCTTTACGCGGCAGACTGTTCCCGGGCCGGACCGCCGGGCGCGTGAAGGCGAGGGGTCGAACGGGTGAGCCTCGTCAAAACACTCTGCGCTTCGCGGGGCCGCCCACGTACCTGTCTGTCCCGCCGTCGGGGTTGCTCGCCGTTGCGCTTTGCGGCGCCCCCGCACGTACCCGTCTGTCCCGCCGCGGCTCTTCTCGCCGTTGCGCGCTTGGCGGCGCCCCGTACGTACCTGTCTG
The DNA here is from genome assembly GCF_042734445.1 of Streptomyces sp. NPDC059649. Classification (NCBI taxonomy): domain Bacteria; kingdom Bacillati; phylum Actinomycetota; class Actinomycetes; order Kitasatosporales; family Streptomycetaceae; genus Streptomyces; species Streptomyces sp. NPDC059649. The sequence continues at coordinate 285 of NZ_JBHWDV010000055.1, read as the reverse complement.
CGGCGCCGCGGGGCGTCTCGCCGTTGCGCTTTGCGGCGCCACCGCACGTACCCGTCTGTCCCGCCGCGGGGCCTCTCGCCGTTGCGCGCTTGGCGGCGCCCCGCACGTTGTCGGCCGTCCCGCCGCGGGGCGTCTCGCCGTTGCGCTTTGCGGCGCCCCCGCACGTACCCGTCTGTCCCGCCGCGGTTCTTCTCGCCGTTGCGCCTGCGGCGGGCTGGGTGTTGTTGGGTGCGGTGACGGTCCTCCGGGGCCTTGTTCGTGGACTGCTTCGCTTTACGTCCACGA
>NZ_JBHWDV010000054.1:0-47297 GCF_042734445.1 Streptomyces sp. NPDC059649 | reverse complement strand
CGCCGGGCCCGCCAACGACGCCAAGGCGGACGCGCTGCGCCGGGCCGGGCTGCTGGGCAAGGACGGCAGCGGCCGCTGACCGCGGCGCCGGAACGGACGGGCCCCGGGGAGTCTGCGGACCCCCCGGGGCCCCGCCGTGTGTGCGCCTCGTCAAAAATTGCGTGGACGGGCCGGGCGGGCCGCCCTTAATCTGCGCCCATGTCCAGCCCCGAGGCGTCAAGACGCTAGCCACCGGCCGTCCGGTGGCTCTTTCGCGTTGCCTCGCCGGCCCGGCGTTCCACCGTCGCGCCGTCGTCTCTTTGTGCTCCGCCGCCACCGGATCGTCGTCGTCCGCCGTCAGCGCCGTCGTGCGCACGGCCTTCCCGTCCGACGTCTCGTCAGGATCCGTGTCGGAGCCCTCAGGTGCCCGGGCATCGCACCGCGCCCCTGTGAGGTGACGCACGTCGATCCCCGCTGTGGTTGCGGAGTGTTGCTGTGCCCTTCTTCCTCTACCTGCTCGGACTCGCCGTCTTCGCGCAAGGCACCTCCGAGTTCATGCTGTCCGGGCTGCTGCCCGACCTCGCCGCCGATCTGCGCGTCCCACTGTCCGCCGCGGGGTCGCTGACCTCGGCGTTCGCCGTCGGAATGATCGTCGGTGCGCCGTTGATGGCACTGCTGAGCCGGCGCTGGCCGCGCCGCCGGGCGCTGCTCGCGTTCCTGGTCACCTTCCTGCTGGTCCATGTGGCCGGCGCACTCACCACCAGCTATCCGGTGCTGCTCGCCACCCGGGTCGTCGCGGCACTGGCCAACGCCGGGTTCCTGGCCGTGGCCCTGGCCACCGCGGCCTCCGTGGTCGCCGCGGACGCCACCGGCCGGGCCACCTCCGTGCTGCTCGGGGGCACCACCCTGGCCTGTGTCGCGGGCGTGCCCGCCGGCGCGCTGCTCGGGGCGGCATGGGGGTGGCGCTCGGCGTTCTGGGCGGTCGCCGCGCTGGCGGTGCCGGCCGTGGTGGCGATCGTCCGGTCGGTCCCGGCCGACGGCGGCCGGGCGCCCGGCGACGCGGTGCGCGTACGGGGCGAGCTGCGGACGCTGCGCTCACCGCGGCTACTGCTGACCCTGCTCCTCGGCGCGCTGGTGAACGGCGCGACCTTCTGCACCTTCACCTATCTCGCGCCGCTGGTCACCGACGTCGCCGGGATCGGTACCGGCTGGGTGCCGGCCGTACTGGCGCTCTTCGGACTGGGCGCGTTCGCCGGGGTGAGCGCCGGCGGGCGGCTGGCCGACACCCGCCCGGTGCCGGTGCTGCTGACCGGCGGGACGGCGCTGCTCGCCGGGTGGGCCCTGCTGGCGCTGACGGCCGGCAGCCCGGTGGCGGTCCTGCTGCTCGTCCCCGCCCTGGGGGCGCTGTCGTTCGGGGTCGGCTCCACCCTTGTCGCGCAGGCCCTCCATGCGGCAACCGGGGCGCCGACCCTGGCCGGCGGGTACGCCACGGCGGCGCTCAACGTGGGTGCCGCCCTGGGCCCCTGGCTGGGCGGCGCCGCCCTCGCCGCCGGGTTCGGCCACCGGGCTCCGGTCGGGGTCAGCGTCCTGCTCGTGGCCCTCGCGCTGGCGGTGGGCGGAGCGGCCCTCGTCGGCTCCCGCCGGCTCACCCCGCCCCGGCGTGACCCCGGATGTGTTCCAGTTCCGTCGCGACGTCGGTGAGCGTGGCGCAGTCCGGGTCGGCCCGCAGCTCGACGTCCGGCAGGCCGGTGCCCGGCCGGCGTCCCGGGTCCTCCAGGACGTCGGCCATCGCCGAGAGCGCCCGGCACAGCCGCTCGGCCTCCTCGGTGCCCGGGCGGCGGGCGCCGTGGTCGAGGCGTACCGCGCAGGCGGTCGCGGCGTCCACGATGCGTTCGGCGGCGGTGACCACGGCCGGCCAGTCGGGGTTGCGGTCGCGGGCGGCCAGGAGTTCGGCGGCGGCCGTCTCCGCGGCCGCCCGGGCCTCCCCCAGCGCCCGGTACGCGGCCCGGCGCAGCGCCAGCCGCTCGGCCGGGTCCGTGCCGGGGCGGGCGGTGAGGACGTGCCGCAGGAAGCGTTCGGTGGCCCGCAGCGCCGCGGTGACCCGCTGCCCGACCCGGCGGCGCGGGTCCGCGAGCCGCGGCAGATGCCCCACCACGAGCACGATGGCGCAGGCGATGGAGGTGTCGACGATCCGCTCGGCGGCGGCCTCCCGGGCCCCGCTGACGTACACGAACGACAGCACCATGACGGTGATCGCCACGGTCTGCAGCGCGAAGTGCCGGGTGGCGAACGGCAGCAGCGCCCCGCCCGCCCCCGCCACCAGCGCGGGCCACCACTCCCCCGTCAGCAGCAGACCGGCCCCGGCGAACACCAGCACCCCGGCGACGGTCCCGGCGAAGCGGTTGACGGTACGGGAGAACAGCGGGCCCAGATCCGGCTTGACCAGGAAGGTGGCGGTCGCCGGGAGCCAGTACCAGTGGTCGGCCCGCAGCAGCAGCGCCACCGCCGCGCTCGCCGCGATGCAGAGCGCGACCCGCAGGCCGTAGTCCCGCCCGGCCGGTCCGAGCAGTTCGTGCCCGCGCCGGGCCGGCTCCGGCCGCCCCGCATGCGGCCGGTCCCAGGTCAGCGGCTCGCTGCGGGCGAACGCCACCGCCGCGTCCAGCAGCGCCTGGTCGAAGGCGCCACGGCCGGGCGTGCTGGTCTCCGGAGCGGACAGCCGGCCCGGTGGCCGCCCGGTACGCAGCGCCACGGCGAACCGGCGCGGGCCGTCGGCGACCCGGGCCGGCAGCGGGCGGGCCTCCCACAGCAGTGCGACGCTCGCCTCGCACAACGCGGTGGCCGCGGCGAACCGTTCGGCCAGCAGGAGTTCGTCCCGGCCGGCCGGCCGGCGCAGCAGCCGGTCCGTCAGCAGGCGCAGCCGCAGCGCCTCGTCGGCGCGGTCCAGTGCGGCGGTCAGCCGGCGCCGGGCCGGCTCGGCACCGGGCCCGCCGGCCGCGCCCAGGGCGTCCGCCAGCGCGTCGAAGACCGTGGCGACCGCGGCCCGCTCACCGCTGAGCGCACCGCCGGCCGGGCGCGGCGGCCGCAGCACCAGACGCAGCAGGAGCAGCCACAGACAGCCGGCGAGCAACGTCAGGGCCTTGGCCCACGGCGCGCCGGGCAGCGGCATCCCGGCGCCCAGGACCGTGGTGGCCAGCATCTGCATGCCCGCGTTCGAGCGGACCGGCCCGGCGACGCTGCCCGCGCCGGAGACGAAACCGACCGCGAACAGCGCCGGTACCACCCACCAGCCCGCGTCCACGGCCCGCAGCGAGGCGCCGATCAGCATCCCGAGCGCCGAGGCGAGCGCGGGCAGACCGATGTGCACGATGCCGGTACGGCGGGTGCCGGGGCGGTCGTTGACACCGGCCAGCATGGAGCCGAGCGCGGCGAGCACACCGGGCGCCGGGTGGCCGGTGGCGATGCCCGCGCCGAGCAGCGGGCCGGCGCAGAGCGCACCGCGGGCCACGGCGGCCCAGGGCACGGGCAGCCGCTGCCAGCGGAACGGGTGGGCGAGCCAGGCGGGCACGGCGCGCTGGGCGCGGAGCATGGGCCTCCTCAGTCGACGGCGTACGGACGGCGGGCGGATCCGAGGGGCGACATCGGCCGACGGTGCTTGCCCCCAGCCTAAGGTCCCGGTTTGTCCGCACGGCTGCGGGAGGGTTACCGCAAGATCACCCGTGGCGGAAGTCCGGCCGCCGCGGCCGGCGCCGGGTGCCGGCCCGAGGGGACACCTCCTACCATCCCGCCATGACGAGCGACACGGGCACGGACGAGGTGTGGGTGGTCGGCGGTGGCGTCATCGGGCTGACCTCGGCGGTGGCGCTGGCGGAGGACGGCCACCGGGTGCGGGTGGTGAGCCGGGAGGCGGCGGACGCGACGACGTCCGCGGTGGCCGGCGGGCTGTGCTGGCCGTACCGCATCCGGCCCTACGAGCGGGCGGTGGCCTGGTCCCTACGGTCCCTCGACGTGCTGTCCACTCTGGCGCGGCACCCGCAGGAGACCGGCGCCCGGATGGTGACGGGCACGATGGCGGCGGCCGCGCCGGGCGACGACGACGGCCTCTCCGCCTGGTACGCGGCCGTTCCCGGGCTGCGGCCGGCCCGCCCGGACGAGCTCCCCGCGGGGACCGCGGAAGGGTGGCGGGCGCGTACCCCGTTGGTGGACATGACGGCCCATCTCCCCTACCTGGAGCGGCGGCTGACCGCGGCCGGCGGCAGACTGGAACGCCGGGCGCTGACCTCCCTGGAGGAGGCCGGGCGGGCCGCCGGGGTGGTGGTGAACTGCTCCGGTCTGGGCGCCCGCGAGCTCGTCCCCGATCCCGAAGTCCGGCCGGTGCAGGGGCAGTTGGTCATCGTGGAGAACCCGGGTGTGCGGGAGTGGTTCGTCGCCGCGGACGGCGGCGCGACGGACACCACCTACCTGCTGCCGCAGCCGTACGGGCTGGTGCTGGGCGGCACGGCACGCGAGGGCGCCTGGTCGCGGAAGCCCGACCCGGCGGTGGCGGAGGCGATCGTGGCGCGCTGCGCCGGGCCCTTCCCGGAGGTGGCGCGGGCCCGGGTCCTGGCGCACAGGGTAGGACTGCGCCCGGCCCGCCCCGCGGTACGGCTGGAGGCGGAGCGCCTGAGGAGCGGCGCCTGGTGCGTCCACAACTACGGGCACGGGGGCGCGGGGGTGACCGTGGCATGGGGGTGCGCGGACGAAGTGGTGGCGTGGGTGCGGAAGATCCGGGGTGGGGTGGGGTCGGAGTAGGCAGCCGGGGAGGGGCGGTCGTACGGGCCGGGTCGGGGCGGGAGCAGCCGGCCGGACGGGCGGGAGTACGGGCCGCGTCGAGGCGGGAGCAGCCGGCCGGGACGGGCCGGGGCGGGAGTCGGGTGGCTCGCGCCCACGGCCCTTCCAGGGATGCACGTCACGGTATCCGGCCTTCGGGGGCCCGCGTTACGGCATACGGCTTTCGCAGGATCCGCACGACGGCGAACGGCCTGCCCGGGAACCGCATTACGGCGTACGACCTGCCCGGGATCCGCGCTATGGCGTACGGCCCGCCCGGGACCGCATTACGGCGTACGGCCCGCCCGGGGGCAGTCGGTCAGCGGCGTGGCCACCGTGACGTGGTAGGTGGCCCGGCCGTCCAGCAGGAGCGGGGCGAGGCGGCGCAGTGACTGGCGCAGCGGGACGACCACCGAGCCGTCCCGGTCCCGGATGCCGGTCACGCCGTGCAGCGTCAGCTCGTCCTCGGTCTGCGCGAACTGCTCCGGGGTGAGCCGGTAGCCGCACGGCGGGTCGGTCAGGACCTGGCCGGGGGCGGGGGACTCGTTGTCCGCGCCACCGAGGTAGACCGGGCCGCGGTCGGCGTAACCGGCGAGCCGGGCGGCGGTGGTGGCCGCCTCGATGCGCCGGCGGTGCTGCCCGAGGAAGTCGAACGCGCCCTTGAGCGCGGCGAGTTGGGAGGTGACCCGGCGTCTGTTGTTGAGCGCCGGGTCGGCCTTCTCGGCGTCGGTGAGGGCATCGACCCGGGTCTCGACGAGCAGTCCGACGGAGCCCTTCACCCCGGCGGTGTTGCGCAGTATCCGCTCCTGGCCGTCGCCCGCGACCTGCTTGACGGGGTCACCGGTCTCCGGGTCGGTCCAGATGCCGTAGACACCGGTGCTGAAGCCGGCCTTGCGGACGGCGGGGGCGACGAAGTCCTGGGAGAGCGAGGCGGCCTCCCGGTGCACCGGGTCCGCGGTGTTGAGGTTGCGCGGCCACAACGACAGCAGGTCCTTCATGTAGTACGGCACGGTGGGGCCGTACTCGTGCAGGTCGTAGACGGTGTCGGGGCGGTAGTCGCGGAGCACCCGGGCCATCGCGCGGGCCTCGGCGGTCTTCAGGGCGAGGTGGTCGCGGTTGATGTCGGTGCCCTCGGAGTTGCCGCGGGTGTCGGCGGCCCGGCCGTCGGGGTTGGCGGTGGGGACGACCAGCACACTGGTCCGCGCGAGGAACCGCCGGGTGGCCGGGTCCGTGGCGTAGGCGAGGTCCCGGACGGTGGTCAGGCAGGCCTCGCGGCCGGAGGGCTCGTCGCCGTGCTGGGAGCAGATGAGCAGTACGGAGTTGCCGCGCCGTACGGCGGCCGGGGAGGCGGGGGCCGGGGCGCCGATGCGGACGAGCCGGAGCGGGCGGCCCTGCGCGGTGGTGCCGATCCGGTCGATGCGGACGCGAGGGGTGGCGCGGTCGACGGTGGCCAGAAAACGCTGCTCCTCGAACTCGCTGGTCCAGCGGGTGCCGTGGCTGGTTTCGAATCCCGTACGGGGCAGGTGGTTCCCGGTCGCGCGGGCGGGTGGGGCCGGCAGGGTCGCGCCGAGGGTGGCGGTCAGACCGAAGGCCAGCGTCGCGAGGACGAGGCGGCGGGTACGGAGCATCACGGGCGGGTGCCTCCCTTGGATGAGCGGTGGGGGTCGTCGGGGGCGGTGTGGGGGCCGGCTGTGCGGGGGCCGGGGTGCGCGGGGCTGGGGTGCGGGGGGCTGGGGTGCGGGGGGCTGGGGTGCGGGGGCTGGTTGCTTGCGGGGGCTGAGGTGGGGGGCGGGGTGCGCGGGCCGGGCTGTGCGGGGGCTGAGGTGCGGGGAGGGGTGCTGGCCGAGGTTGCTGCGCCGGGCCGGGCGGGGCGGCGGGACCGCGGGGCCGCCCGCGGTGGGGCGGCCCCTAGCTAGGGGTGTCTCCCTGGCCCGGCCTGACCGGGAAGACCGGCTGAACTCGGCCCTACCGGGGAGCTCGGCCTCACCGGGGAGCTCGGCCTGGGTCGGGAGGCCGGGCTGGGTCGGGAGGCCGGGCTGACCAGGGAGGCCGACCGCGGCCAGGGGGTCCGGGCGCGGCCAGGTGTCCGGCCGAGGCCGGTGCGCCGGGCGTGCCCGGGGAGACACCGCTACGCGGTCACTGCGCGCCGGGCATCCGGCTGATCGAGCGCGGCGGGGCGATCCCGTCCAGCGGTGCCGTCCGGTGGCCGGGCAGGGACGCGTGCGCGGTGGCCCGTACGAAGGCCGCGGGGCCGCCGGTCAGCGGCAGGCGTGCCGATGTGCGGGACAGGTCGAGGGTGAGGGTGGGCCGCGACGGGGGCGGGTCGATCAGCCCGGCGTCGGTCCCGGCCACGATCAGCGCGAGGCGGTGCCCGGCGGGCACGATGTGGTCGGTGGCGGCCAGGTCGAGCGTGAGGGTGTAGGGCTTCCCTGGGGTGAGCGGGCGGCCCTTGTGGGGGTCGGCGTAGTTGCCGAGGTCCGCCCAGCCGCGACTGAAGACGGTGTGCGCGACCTTCTCGGTGTCCGCGGCGGTCTCCTTGAAGCAGCCGGTGTCCCCCTTGGTGCCGGCGCCCCAACAGGTGCGCCTGTCGAGGGTGGTGATGCCCTCGCCGTCGGCGCCGTAGTTGCGGATGGTGTCGGGGCCGAGGTCCACCAGGACGGCGGAGAGATGGGCGGTGGAGGTGCTCGGGGTGACGGTGACGGTCACCGATCCCGAGCCGGACAGCCGCAGGGGCGCGCGCAGCGGCCCGGTGGTGAACCCGGCCTTGGCGGGCGTCGACCGGTCGATGTGGGCCGCCCAGTCGGCCTCGCCGATCCGGGGGTCGTCGGTGAAGGCCTCGGTGGCGCCCTGGGGTGCCTTTTGGGTGCCGAGCAGGCCGACGCCGGGTTCCTGGCCGGCGCGCGGGCGCAGTGTGGTGGCCGTGGTGCCGGGCGCGGGCCACTGCGGGTCGGTGGACCAGACACCGGGCGACCGCTCGATATCGGCCATCGGGGCGCGGTCGATGCCGTTGTCGTAGCCCAGCAAATAGTGGTCGAACCAGTGGTGCAGCGTCGTGACCCAGTCCGTGCGCCGGTAGTCGAAGGGGTCGACGTGCCCGGTCTGCGAGAGCCAGATCTTGCGCGCGACGCCGTGCCGGGCGAGCGCGTCCCACCACTGACCGGCGTGCCCGGTACGGACGTTGAGGTCCTGCATGCCGTGGACCAGGAAGACGCTGGCGCGGACCTTGCCGGCGTTGCGGACGTAGTCCCGTTCGGTCCACAGCGCGGTCCAGTCACCGCTGCGCGGTGCCCCGTCGACGAGCTTCTGCTGGACGGCGGCGCACCGTTTCTGCGCGTCCGGGCTGTCGACCGCGTGGGCGAGTGCGTCCGGGCCGGAGTCGTACAGCGGGGCGCCCTTGGCGAAGTAGTAGTCGTACCAGGACGAGATGCCGGCGATCGGGACGATGGTTTTCAGCCCCTTGACCCCGGTGGCCGCGACGCCGTTGGCGATGGTGGCGTCCCAGCTCTTGCCGATCATGCCGGTACTGCCGTTGGACCAGGCGGCGGTGACGGGTCTGCCTCCGGTGCGGGCGGTGTAGGCGCGGCCCCGGCCGCCCAGCCAGTCGACGACGGCCTTGGCCGACCGGATGTCGGAGCGGCCGCCGACGTCGACGCAACCGTCCGAGCGGTTGGTGCCGGCCAGGTCGACGAGGACCGTCGCATAGCCGCGCGGCACGAAGTAGTTGTCGTAGAAGAGCGGGAATTGGACCGGCCGGCCGTGGGCGTCGTAGGTCTTCTTCTGGCTCTCGTTGCCGCGTCCGCAGCAGGAGTAGTACGGGCTGGCGTCCATGATCACCGGTATGCGGCGGCCCTGCCGGGCCGGTTCGGACGGCCGCACGATGTCGACGGCGACACGGTCGGTCCGTCCGTCCGCATCGCCGTCGAGCCGGGTGTCGACCCAGACCGATTCGCGTATCGCGTGGTCGTAGGAGTACACGGGTCTGCTCTCCACGGGTCTGCTCTCGCCGGGCGCCGCCTGCGCGGCGGCCGGCCCGATCAGTGCGGACAGCAGGGCGGCGACGGCCGCCAGCACGAGCGCTGTGAAGGGGATGCGGGGAAACCGCGCAGGGTTCGTCACGGGCGGACCGTAGCGCGGCTCAACTCCCGTGCGTAAGGGTGCGGGTGACGACGGCCGTGCGGTCGGTGACGGCCGGATCCCCCGGGCCGTACGGGACCGACCGGGGCGTCGAGCCCCGCGAGGCACCCGGGAGGAGCCCGGGATCGGCCGGGACGACCGGGGCGGCCGGGGCGACCGACGTGCGGTGGGGCGTACGACACCGGCCGGGGCAGATGGTGGTTCATGTCGGTCCGTGGTTCATGTCGGTCGGTGGTTCACGGCAGTTGGTGGTTCATGTCGGTCATGTGTCAGATCCAGCCATGTCCATGACGCTGCGCCGGTGGGCTGTCTAGGGTCTGAACCAGAGCCATCCCCCTACGAGTTGGAGGACTCGTGCGTCACAGACTCCTCGTCCCGGGCGCGGCCGCGCTCAGTCTGCTGCTGGCGATCCCGGCGTCCGCGGCCGCCAACGCCGATGGACCCGGCACCCCGGGCGCTCCGGGCGTGGGCGACACCTACTATCCCGAGAGCGGAAACGGCGGATACGACGTTTCCCACTACGACCTGCGGCTCAAGTACCAGCCGAAGACGGACCTGCTGGAGGGCACGGCGACCCTGCTCGCCACGACCACCCAGGACCTCTCCCGCTTCAACCTGGACTTCGGCCTCAAGGTCAGCGAGATACGGGTCAACGGCAAGAAGGCCGCCTTCGCCACGTCCGGCAAGCACGAGTTGGAGGTCACCCCGGCCGCGCCGCTGGAGAAGGGCCGGCAGATCAGCGTCGTCGTGCGCTATGCGGGCAAGCCCTCCGAGCTGAAGATCGACGACTTCACCGCCTGGGCCCGGACACCCGACGGCGCGGTGATCGCCCAGGAGCCGGACTCCGCCGTGTGGTGGTTCCCGAGCAACGACCACCCCACCGACAAGGCGACCTACGACATCTCGATCGCGGTCCCGGACGGCACCCAGGCGCTCAGCAACGGTGTGCTGGCCTCGCAGACCTCCAAGCTCGGTTGGACCCGCTACAACTGGCGCTCGGACAAGCCGCAGGCGACGTATCTGACGACGCTGGCGGTCGGCAAGTTCGACATCACCACCGACACGACGGCCAACGGCCTGCCGGTGATCAACGCCGTCAGCAAGGACCTCGGCGCGAACGAGGGCTCGGCGCGGGCGAGCATCGAGCGCACCACCGAGATCACCGAGTGGCTGGAAAGCGTCTTCGGCCCGTATCCGTTCAACGCGGTCGGCGGCTACGTCCCCAACGTGCCGGCGCGGTACGCCCTGGAGACCCAGACCCGTCCGTTCTACGGCAAGAAGGCCTTCGATCGGGGCACCAACGTCTCGGTCGTGGTGCACGAGCTGGCGCACCAGTGGTACGGCGACAGCGTCTCGCTCAAGGACTGGAAGGACATCTGGATCAACGAGGGCTTCGCCGCCTACAGCCAGTGGCTGTGGTCGGAGAAGGAGGGCGAGGGCACCGCGCAGGAGCTGGCGGACTACGTCTACGCCCAGCACCCGGCCGATGACCCGTTCTGGAAGGTCAAGCCGGGCAACCCGGGCGCGGAGAACCAGTTCGACGGTGCCGTCTACGACCGCGGCGCGCTGGCCCTGCAGGCGCTCCGCAACAAGGTCGGCGACAAGGTCTTCTTCGACCTCCTCAAGTCCTGGCCGACCGAGCACAAGTACGGCAACGCCTCGGTGGCCGACTTCGTGACGTTCGCCGAGAAGAAGTCCGGCAAGCAGCTGGCCGGGTTCTTCGACACCTGGCTGTTCCAGCCGTCCAAGCCCGCGACGGGCGCGGCCAAGCGGACCCTGGGCGCGCCCCGGGGACCGGTGGCACAGCCGAAGTCCTGGAAGCGGATCGCGGCCACGCACGACGTGCACGGGCACTGATGCCCGGCCGCTCGGCGGCCGCCGAGCGGTGAACCGGGCGGAGCCGGGGCCGTCGTCCCCCGGCTCCGCCCTCGCCCGTCGTCCCCCAGGGGCCGCTAGTGGGGCGCCGCCTGCCGTGCCGCCCGCCGGGCGCGGCGGGCGATCGGCATGAAGCGCAACCGCTCCGGAAGGACCGGGACCACCACGCGCACCACGCGGCCGAAGCGGCGCAGCCGGCGCTCCTGCGCCTCGGTCCACTCCAGGCCGATGGCGCGCCGGGCGTCCGGCGGCATCAGGCCGATGGTGAGGAACCGTCGGAAGCGGGCGAACCGGGGGCGCAGCCAGGGCCACACCAGCCGGAGCAGCAGCCGCAGCCAGCGCGGACCACGGTCCGGCACCGGCAGCGGCGGATCGGGGTCGGTCAACTCCCGTACCACCACGGTCGCTTCGAGCTCGGTGTCGAGGACCCGGCGGTAGTACGGCCAGAACTCCTCGATGGTCTGCGGCATATCGCGGTCCCGGATGCCCAGCACCCGGCCGACCTGGAGCCATTCCGCGTAGAGCTGCTTCTCCTGCGCCTCGGTGAAGGGGCGGCCGAGGTAACGCCGGGCGTGCCGGAAGACGGGGTACCCGGTGGCGTGCACCCAGGCGTAGGTCGCGGGGGTGAGCGCGTGGTACGGGCGGCCGTGCGCGTCGGTGCCCTGAATGGTCCGGTGCATCCGGCGCAGCCGGCGGCCCTCCTCGGCCGCGCCGTCGCCGCCGTAGACCCACAGCTGCAGCGAGACCAGCGACCGCTCGCCACGGCCCCACGGGTCGGTCCGGAAGGCGGAGTGGTCGTCCACGCCGGCGCCCACCGCGGGGTGCGCGACCTGCATGGTCAGCGCCGGCGGCAGGGTGAACAGCATGCGGATGTCCCCGGCCAACGACCAGAGGACGCCACCGACCGGTGGGGGTTTTGGCTGGTTTTTCTCCGTATTCATGGCATTTCTCATCATACGGCGCCCTCCGATCACGTGTGCGCAGCGGAATCCCCGCCCACGCCACGCGGGCCCGGCCCTGCCTGTACATCTCATACCTCCCAGACGGTTACCTAGAAGTAATGTCAACTGGTTGGATGGCGCCGCCGGACCAAATCCCCACCCCCATAGGGAGATTCAGTGTCGAACCCAGCGCCGCGCACGCCGTCCGCCGCGAGCCTTCGCACCGCCGCTCTCGCCGCGGTCCTCGCCGCCGCGACCGTGACCGCCGCGTCCCCCACCGCATCGGCCGCCACCGCTCCCCATCTGAAGGTGCTGAGCTACAACATCTTCCTGATGAGCAAGAACGTCTATCCCAACTGGGGCCAGGACCACCGCGCCCAGGCGATCGCGGACGCCGACTTCTTCCAGGGCAATGACGTCGTCGTGCTCCAGGAAGCGTTCGACAACTCCTCCTCCGACGCGCTGAAGAACCGGGCCGCCGCGCAGTATCCGCACCAGACTCCGGTGGTGGGCCGGAGCAAGAGCGGCTGGGACGCCACCGGCGGCGCCTACTCGGCCGTCACCCCGGAGGACGGCGGGGTGACCCTGCTGAGCAAGTGGCCGATCCTGCGCAAGGAGCAGTACGTCTACCAGGACGCCTGCGGTGCGGACTCCTTCTCCAACAAGGGCTTCGTCTATGCGGTGCTGGACGTCAACGGCACCAAGGTGCACGTCGTCGGGACCCACACCCAGTCCACCGACCCGGGCTGCAAGGCGGGCGAGGCGGCCGCTGACCGCGCCAAGCAGCTCAAGGAGATCGACGCCTTCCTGGACGCCAAGAACATCCCGGCGGACGAGGAGGTCATGGTCGCCGGCGACCTGAACGTCGACTCCCACAGCGCGGAGTACAACGCCCTGCTCAGCAACGGCGATCTGGCCCCGGCCGACAGCCGCACCGGGCACCCGTACTCCTTCGACACCCAGGAGAACTCCATCGCGCGGTACCGCTACCCCGACGACCCCCGCGAGGACCTGGACTACGTGCTGCACCGCAACGGCCATGCCCGGCCCGCCACTTGGCAGAACGAGGTGGTCAAGGAGGAGTCGGCGCCCTGGACCGTCTCCAGCTGGGGCAAGGACTACACCTACACCAACCTCAGCGATCACTATCCGCTGATCGGCGGCTGAGCCCGAGCGCCGTCGTCCCGCGGCCGGCGGGCGAGGAGTCAGTGGTCGTAGACCGTCACCGGTATGCCGCGCCGGGTGAGCCGCTCGGCTATCAGCGGCTCCACCCGGGACCACTTCCCGCCCGCCAGTCCGCAGCCGATCCGCGGCATGTGCACCGACGCCCCGAGCTCCCCGGCCTTCTCCGCGACCCGGCCGAGCCCGGCATCGATGGCTTCGTACCGCACCGGCACGCCCTTGCTGCCCGTCCTCATGCCCCGCTGGCCGACGACGTTGGCCACCCACAGGCGGTCGCCGACCTGGACGAACTGGGCGGCGCCCAGCCCGAAGTCGTTGCCCGCGCGCTCGCGGTGCCATCTGCGGTAGGCCGCCTCGGGCTCCGGCCAGCGGCGGGAGAGCGCGAGGACGAAACCCTTGCCCCAGCCGCCCAGGTCGTTGCAGACATGCGCGATGATCTTGACGCCCTTGCCCTGTGGTGCGGTGGCGTCCCCCTTGACGTAGGTAATCCCCGTGTTTTCGGTCATGTGTTCACAGTAGGGCCGACCACTGACAATCGACCGCGACCGCACGCCGGCCGGGCGGGTACGGGCCCGGCCGCCCGCGCATGCACGAGGGCGGCCGCGGGAGCCTTCCGGCCCGCCGCGACCGCCCTGTCGTCCTCAGGCGCCGCTGATCGCGACTACTCCGCCGCGTGCAGCTCGCGTTCCTTGGCGATCCGGGCCACCCGGCCGCGGACCCCGAACCAGCCGGCGACCAGCGCGGCGGCGAGGACCGGGATCAGCAGCACGGTCTTGCGGCCGACACCGTCGTCGAACCACATCAGCACGATGACGCCGAGCAGGAAGGCGATGGTGGCGATGTCCGTGACCGGGGTGCCCGGCAACCGGAACCGCGGGCGCTCCAGCACCCCCTCCTTCGTGCGGCGCACGAAGACCATGTGGCAGACCATGATCGTGCACCAGGTGCTGATGATGCCCAGCGCCGCGATGTTCAGCACGATCTCGAACGCCTCGCCCGGGAGCCAGTAGTTCAGCCCGACACCGAGCACACACACCGCGGAGGTGAGCATGATGCCGCCGTACGGGACCTGGTTGCGGTTCATCAGGCCGGCGAACTTGGGCGCGGAGCCCGCCATCGACATGGAACGCAGGATCCGGCCGGTCGAGTACAGACCGGAGTTCAGGCTGGACATGGCCGCGGTCAGCACGACGAGGTTCATCACATCGCCGGCCGCCGGAACACCGACGTTGGACAGCACGGTGACGAACGGGCTCTGGCCGGCGGTGTACTTGTTCCACGGCAGCAGCATCGCCAGCAGGATCACCGAACCGACGTAGAAGACGCCCACCCGCCACATGATGGAGTTGACGGCCTTCGGCACGACCTTCTGCGGCTCACCGGTCTCACCGGCGGTGACGCCGACCAGCTCGACCGCGGAGTAGGCGAAGACCACGCCCTGGAGCACGATCACCACGGGCAGCAGACCGGTCGGGAAGATGCCCCCGTGGTCGGTGATCAGGCTCAGGCCCGGCGAGTGACCGCCCACCGGGTGGTGGCTGGCCAGCAGGAAGATGCCGATGAACATGAAGACGACCAGCGCGGCGACCTTGATGATCGCGAACCAGAACTCCAGCTCACCGAAGATCTTCACGGAGATCAGGTTCACCGTCAGCACGACCGCCAGCGCGATCAGCGCCATCACCCACTGCGGGATGTCGGTGAACAGGCTCCAGTAGTGCGTGTAGAGCGCGATCGCGGTGATGTCGGCGATACCGGTCGTCGACCAGTTCACCACGTACATCCAGCCGGCGACGTAGGCGCCCTTCTCCCCGAGGAACTCACGGGCGTAGGAGACGAACGACCCGGACGACGGGCGGTGCAGCACCAGCTCGCCGAGGGCCCGCACGACGAAGAACGCGAAGAGGCCACAGACCGCGTACGCGACCGCCAGCGCGGGACCGGCGGAGTGCAGCCGCCCGCCGGCGCCCAGGAACAGGCCGGTGCCGATCGCGCCGCCGATGGCGATCATGTTGATGTGCCGGCCCTTGAGGCCCTTGCTGTACCCAGCGTCGCCCGCGTCCTGCTGCGCGCCGCTCCCCCCGTCAGGTGACCTGTGGGCTGTCTCGGTGACGGTTTCTGTGCTCACTGCTGGTGCATCTCGCTTTCGGGCAGGCGCTGGAGCCATGGCCGGGTCCCGCGGATCGCGCGGACGGCCGACGGCACACCTTCCCTGAAGAGCGCCCCTCCGTCTGTGGGCAAGATCACAACGTGTATAGGCCACCCAAGATTTGTCCGCATTCGGCACGAAATTTCCGGCGGCTCATTTCCAAAGACGCAGCCAGTTCGCCCCTTTTGCGCCCCCGCTCCTCCCCCCGTAACGCAAACTTCTTGACCTGTTCCCTTCGGCTCAGACACGCCTTCGCCCCCACGACGCCCTACTCGCCCCCCACCCCCACCTTCGGATACCCGGCCACTCCGCCAACGCACCTTCAATGCCGCACCGGGCCACTCGCGCCGACCACCCGCCGTCGCGCACCAGCGCCTGATCACGGTCCTGAGCCGGGCCCTCCCCGATGAGCGGACGCCCCTTGAACGCGTCCTTGGGAGCGTGCTTGGGGGCGTGCTTGGGGGCGTGCTTGGGGGCGTGCTTGAGAGCGTTCTCGACGAGCGCGAGCGAGACGCTCTTGCCGCTCTTGCCGTGGAGGTCACGACCAGTTCCTTTCTGGCGGCCGGTCAGCGCATCCGCGGCCCGACAGAGGAAGCCGTCGCCCTTGCGGCAGGTCAGCCAGGGGAAGCCGTCCTCGACGAGCGCCGTCACCGATCGTCCGCCGTCGACGTCGTCGATCGCCGTCGGGGCCGACCCCGACCTCCATGCTCCCGTTACCGAAAGACTCCGCAAGGTTTCACAAGAGTGGTGAGACAGCAATACTGTTGAACATGGAGTCCGCCACCGATCTGACGGTCGACGAACTGGCCGCCCGTGCCGGCGTCACCGTCCGCACGATCCGCTTCTACAGCACCCGCGGTCTGCTGCCACCGCCGGAGATCGGCCCCCGTCGGGTCGGCCGCTACGGCCCGGACCACCTCTCGCGGCTCGCGCTCATCGAGGAACTCCAGCACCAGGGCCTCACCCTGTCCGCCATCGAGCGCTATCTGCAGCAGCTGCCGCCCGACCTGAGCGCCCAGGACCTCGCCATTCACCGTGCGCTGGTGGCGAGTTGGGTCCCGGACAAGGCCGAGGACGCGACCCGCGACCAGTTGGAGCGGCGGGTCGGCCGCGAGCTGACCGAGGAGGACCTGGACCGGCTGGCGGCCATGAGCGTGCTCGTACGGACCGACGACCCGAAGGTCTTCCGGGTCGACCCCGGGCTGCTGCATCTCGGCACCCGCCTGCTGGACGTACCGATCGCGCTGGAGGCCATCCTGGCGGCGCGCTCCGTCGTCATCGAGCACACCCGCTCGGCGGCCCGCGAGCTGAGCCGGCTGTTCAAGGACGAGGTATGGGGCCCGCACCGGGAGGGCGGGCCGGATGCGGAGGAGATGGCGCGGATGAAGTCGCTCTCGGCCCATATGCAGCCGATGGTGGTGCAGGCATTGGTCACCGCCTTCCAGCGGTCGATGAAGCAGGAACTGCGGGAGTGGTTCGGCGCGGAGGGCGGGAAGGCGCGGGGAGACGACGCCCCGGGCGAGGCGGATTGAGCCCGGGAGAGGCGGGGCGTAACTCGCCAGGGTGACTGCCCCCGCGAACTAGACCCCTCTCCGCGGGACCGACCGGTACGCGGAAGCACCGACCGGTACGCGGAAGCGGCTGCTACGCGGAAGCGAGCGCCCCGCGGGAGCCGGGGTGGTTGAAGCGCGCTGGCCCGCGTGCGCCCTCGAACCGCCCCACGCCACGCCCCAAAGGCCGCCACGCCCTGAACCCGTCCTACGCCTTGGAGATCCGCCCCTCCGGTGCCTTGTGTGCCGCCCCTTCGTATTACGGCAACGATTACGGAGAGTGATTAGTTCCCGCTTCGCTACTGAGCGTAAGCGTTGAAGCCCGGAGTTCCTGACCGTGAGTAGCGAACGGCGGCGGGGTGAGGCGGGGCGGGAGTGAGGCGGAGCGGGCGATGGTTGTGCCCGCTCCGCAAGGCCATCAGTCGGTGAACTTTTCGCCCCTTTCGGCCTTTTCGACCAGCAGTGCGGGGGGCGCGAAGCGGTCGCCGTAGGCCGTCTGGAGCTCACGGGCGCGGGTCACGAAGCCGGGGAGGCCGACGAGGTCCTCTCGTCCCGGGCCGCCCTGGTAACCGTTGATGTACTGGATCACGCCGCCGGTCCACCCCGGGAAGCCGATGCCGAAGATGGAGCCGATGTTGGCGTCGGCGATCGAGGTCAGCACGCCTTCCTCGAAGCAGCGGACGGTGTCCAGTGCCTCGGAGAAGAGCATGCGTTCCTGCATGTCGATGAAGGGGATGGTGGCGTCTTCGCGGGTGAAGTGCTCGCGCAGGCCGGGCCAGAGGCCGGCGCGCCGGCCGTCGTCGCCGTAGTCGTAGAAGCCGGCGCCCCCGCTGCGGCCGGGGCGGCCGAATTCGTCGACCATCCGGTCGATGACCTCGTCCGCCGGGTGCGGCTGCCAGCTGCCGCCGGCCTCCTCGACGGCCCGCCGGGTCTCCTCGCGGATCTTGCGCGGCAGCGTCAGGGTCAGCTCGTCCATCAGGGACAGCACCTTGGCGGGGTAGCCGGCCTGGGCGGCGGCCTGTTCGACGGAGGCCGGGTCCAGGCCCTCGCCGATCATCGCCACGCCCTCGTTGATGAACTGGCCGATGACGCGGGAGGTGAAGAAGCCGCGGGAGTCGTTGACCACGATCGGGGTCTTCTTGATCTGGCGGACCAGGTCGAAGGCGCGGGCCAGCGCCTCGTCGCCGGTCCGTCGGCCCTTGATGATCTCGACCAGCGGCATCTTGTCGACCGGTGAGAAGAAGTGCAGGCCGATGAAGTCCTGGTCCCGCTCGACGCCTTCTGCCAGCAGCGTGATGGGGAGGGTGGAGGTGTTGGAGCACAGCAGCGCGTCGGGCGCGACGATGTGCTGGATCTCCTTGAACACCTTGTGTTTGAGGGCGACGTCCTCGAAGACCGCCTCGATGACGGCGTCGCAGCCCGCGAGGTCGGCGGGCTCGGCGGTGGGCGTGATGCGGGCGAGCAGTTCGTCGCGCTTCTGCTCGGTCGTACGGCCCCGGGAGAGCGCCTTGTCGAGCAGCCCCTCCGAGTAGGCCTTGCCCTTCTGTGCCGCCTCCGGGGTGACGTCCTTGAGGATGACCTGGATGCCCGCCTTGGCGCAGGCGTAGGCGATCCCGGCGCCCATCATGCCGGCGCCGAGGACGGCTACCTTCTCGACCGGGCGGGGCTCGATGCCCTTGGGGCGGTTGGCGCCGGAGTTGACGGCCTGGAGGTCGAAGAAGAAGGCCTGGATCATGTTCTTGGAGATCTGGCCGGTGACCAGCTCGACGAAGTACCGCGCCTCGATGGTCTGCGCGGTCTCGAAGTCGACCTGGGAGCCTTCGACGGCCGCGGCGAGGATGTTGCGCGGGGCCGGATACGGCGCGCCGTTGAGCTGCTTCTTGAGGTTGGCGGGGAAGGCCGGGAGGTTGGCCGCGAACTTCGGCTGGGCGGGGGTGCCGCCGGGGATGCGGTAGCCCTTGGCGTCCCAGGGCTGCTGGCTCTCGGGGTGTGCGTCGATGAAGGCGCGGGCCTTGGTGCGGAGTTCGTCGGGGGTGGCCGCGACGTCGTGGATCAGTCCGGCGTCCTTGGCGCGGGTGGCGTTGTACTGGGTGCCCTGGAGCAGCACCTTCAGCAGGGCGTCGGCGATGCCGAGCAGCCTTACGGTGCGGGTGACACCGCCGGCGGCGGGCAACAGGCCGAGGGTGACCTCGGGCAGGCCGATCTTGGTGGCGGGGGTGTCGAGGGCGACGCGGTGGTGGCAGGCCAGCGCGATCTCGTAACCGCCGCCCAGCGCGGCGCCGTTGATGGCGGCGACGACGGGTTTGCCGAGCGTCTCCAGGCGGCGCAGGTCGCGCTTGATGCCGAGGCCGGACTCGAAGGCCTGCTGGGCCTGGGCGGGGGTGACGGCGATCAGGTCGCGGAGGTCGCCGCCGGCGAAGAAGGTCTTCTTGGCGGAGGTGATGATGATGCCGCGGATGCTGTCCTTCTCGGCCTCCAGGCGGTCGACGACCGCGGTGAGGGAGGTCTTGAAGGCGTGGTTCATGGTGTTGGCGGACTGGTCGGGGTCGTCCAGGACCAGGGTGACGACGCCGGTCTCGTCCTTTTCCCAGCGGATGGTGGACACTGCTGCGGGTTCACTCATGGTGCGTACTCCGTGGTGGGTGGGACGAGGGGTCAGAGGCGTTCGATGACGGTGGCGATGCCCATGCCGCCGCCGACGCAGAGGGTGGCCAGGCCGTAGCGCTTGTCCTGCCGTTCGAGTTCGTCGACGAGGGTGCCGAGGATCATCGCGCCGGTCGCGCCGAGGGGGTGGCCCAGGGCGATGGCGCCGCCGTTGACGTTGACCTTGTCGAGGCTCAGGCCCATGTCCTTGACGAAGCGGAGGACGACGGCGGCGAAGGCTTCGTTGATCTCGACCAGGTCGATGTCGTCGATGGTCAGGCCGGCCTTGGCGAGTGCCTTGCGGCTGGCGGGGGCGGGGCCGGTGAGCATGATCGTCGGTTCGGAGCCGGAGACCGCGGCGGAGAGGATGCGGGCCCGGGGGGTGAGGCCGTAGCGTTCGCCGACCTCCTTGTTGCCGATGGCGACGATCGCGGCGCCGTCCACGATGCCGGAGGAGTTGCCGGCGTGGTGGACGTGGTCGATCTTCTCGACCCAGTGGTACTTCTGCAGGGCGACCGCGTCGAAGCCGCCGGCGTCCCCGATGGTGGCGAAGGACGGCTTGAGTGCGGCGAGGGAGTCGGCGGTGGTGCCGGGGCGCATGTGTTCGTCGTGGTCGAGGACGACGAGGCCGTTGCGGTCGCGCACGGGGACGACGGACCGGTCGAAGCGGCCGTCCTTCCATGCTTCGGCGGCCCGTTCCTGGGACAGGGCGGCGAACTCGTCGACGTCGCGGCGGCTGTAGCCCTCGATGGTGGCGATGAGGTCGGCGCCGATGCCCTGGGGGACGAAGCCGGTGTCGAAGTTGGTCATCGGGTCGGCGAACCAGGCACCGCCGTCGGAGGCCATCGGGACCCGCGACATGGATTCGACGCCGCCCGCGAGGACCAGGTCCTCCCAGCCGGAACGGACCTTGGCGGCGGCCATGTTGACGGCTTCGAGGCCGGAGGCACAGAAGCGGTTCTCCTGGACGCCGGCGACGGTGTCGGGCAGGCCGGCGGCGATCGCGGCGATCCGGGCGATGTCGGAGCCCTGGTCGCCGACGGGGCCGACGACGCCGAGGACGATGTCGTCGATCGCGGCGGGGTCGAGGCCGGGGAAGCGGCGGCGTACTTCGTGGAGCAGGCCGACGACCAGGTCGATCGGCTTGGTGCCGTGCAGCGCGCCGTTGGCCTTGCCGCGGCCGCGGGGGGTGCGGATCGCGTCGTATACGTACGCTTCGGAACTCACTGGTAAGCCTTTCCGGGGAGGGTTAGCCGAGCAGGGAGCGGCCGATGATCTCCTTCATGATCTCGGTCGTCCCGCCGTAGATGGTCTGGATGCGGCCGTCGGTGAAGGCCTTGGCGACGCGGTATTCGGTCATGTAGCCGTAGCCGCCGTGGAGTTGGAGGCAGCGGTCGGCGACGCGTTTCTGGAGTTCGGTGGCCCACCACTTGGCCATGGAGGCGTGTACGGCGTCGAGGGTGCCGTCGGAGTGGTCGGCGATGCAGCGGTCGAGGAAGGTGCGGGTGACGGCGCATTCGGTGGCCATCTCGGCGATTTCGAAGCGGATGTGCTGGAGCTTGGACAGCGGTCGTCCGAATGCCTCGCGTTCCTTGACGTATTGGGTGGTGATCTCCAGGAGGTGCTCGGCGGCGGCGATGCCGGCGACGGCTATGCCCATGCGTTCCTGGGCGAGGTTGGTCATGAGGTGGACGAAGGCGCCGTTGAGCTCGCCGAGGAGGTTTTCCTTGGGGACGCGGACGTCGTGGAAGAACAGTTCGGCGGTGTCCTGGGACTTCTGTCCGATCTTGTCGAGGTTGCGGCCGCGTTCGAAGCCGGCCATGCCGCGTTCGACGACGAGCAGGGAGAGGCCGTGTGCGCCGCCTTCGGGGGTGGTCTTGGCGACGACGATGACGAGGTCGGCGAGGATGCCGTTGGAGATGAACGTCTTGGAGCCGTTCAGCAGCCAGTGGTCGCCCTGGTCCTCGGCGGTGGTGCGGATGCCCTGGAGGTCGGAGCCGGCGCCTGGTTCGGTCATGGCGATGGCGGTGATGATCTCGCCGCTGCAGAAGCCGGGGAGCCAGCGCCGTTTCTGTTCGTCGGTGGCGAGGGAGGTCAGGTAGGGGCCGATGATGTCGTTGTGCAGGCCCAGGGCGAGTCCGGGGGCGCCGGCGCGGGTGAATTCCTCGGCGAGGACGGCGCTGTAGCGGAAGTCGGGGTTGCCTCCGCCGCCGTATTCCTCGGGTACCGCCATGCCCAGCAGGCCCTGTCTGCCGGCCGCGCGCCAGGCGTCCCGGCTGACGATGCCGTCCTGCTCCCACTGGTCGTAGTGGGGTGTCACCTCCTTGGCGAGGAAGGTGCGGACGGTTTCCCGGAAGGCCTCGTGGTCCTCGGTGAAGATCTGGCGCGGCAGGTGCGCGGTCATCTCGGCGGGCCCTCCTCGGAGCCGGTTCTTGGTGGTCTCGGTGAGCTTGGCGGCCCGGGTGGCGTCCGGGGCGCCCGGTTTCTGGGCGACGGCGTCCTCGGTGGCGCGGGGCGGGTCGGCCGGGTACCGGGGTGTGGTGGGGAGTTTCATCAGTGGGCCGCGTCTTTCCGTTCGGTGCGGTCCGGGGTGCCGGCGGGGTCTTCGGTGGGCGGGGGGAGGAGGCTGGGGGCCTGCCAGTCGTGGGCGATGTCCTCGGTGTCCGCGCCGGGCCGGGCGGGTGGTCTGCGGATCGCGCCGGGGGTGTGGGAGAAGCGGGGTGCGGGCGCGGGCTGGGTGATGCCGCCGTGGTCGACGAAGGTGCCGCGGGCGGCGAGATGGGGGTGGTGCGGCGCCTCGCGCAGGGACAGCACGGGCGCGACGCAGGCGTCGGAGTCCTGGAAGACGGTGGTCCATTCGTCTCTGGTGCGGGTCTTGAAGCGGGCCGCGATCGCGGTGCGCAGTGCGTCCCAGGCGGTGGGGTCGTCCCGGGTGGGGGCCTCGTCCTCGATGCCCAGCAGGCGGATGAATTCGCCGTAGAAGCGCTTTTCCAGGGCGCCGACGGCCATGTAGCCGCCGTCGGCGGTCTCGTAGGTGCCGTAGAACGGGGTCCCGCCGTCCAGGAGATTGGCGCCGCGCCGGTCCTGCCAGCCGCCGGCCGCCAACATGCCGTGGATCATCGCGGTCAGATGGGCGGTGCCGTCGACGATCGCGGCGTCCACGACCTGGCCGCGGCCGTCTTCGGTGCGGGCGTGCTGGAGCGCGGCGAGGATGCCGATGACGAGGTAGAGCGAGCCGCCGGCGTAGTCGCCGAGGAGGTTGGCGGGGATGGCGGGCGGGCCGTCGGGCGGGCCGATCATGCCCAGGGCGCCGGTGAGGGCGATGTAGCCGATGTCGTGTCCGGCGGTGTCGGCGAGCGGGCCCTGCTGGCCCCAGCCGGTCATTCGGCCGTAGACGAGCCGGGGGTTGCGGGCCAGGCACTGCTCGGGGCCGACGCCGAGCCGTTCGGCCACGCCCGGGCGGTAGCCCTCCAGCAGTACGTCGGCGCGTTCGGCCAGGTCGAGGACCTGGGCGACGCCCTGGGGGGTTTTCAGGTCCACCAGCACGGAGCGTTTGTTGCGGTTGGTGATGTCGTAGGCCGGGTCGATGGCCAGCCCGGCGCCGCCGGGGCGGTCGACGCGGACGACGTCGGCGCCGAGGTCGGCCAGCAGCATGGCGGCGAACGGCCCGGGGCCGATGCCCGCGAGCTCGACGACCCGTACGCCGTGGAGCGGGCCGTTGTCTGACTCCGTCATCGCGCCCCATGCCCTTCCGCACTGTGACACTTCTGATGTAACACTCGTGATGTTAAGAACGTGTTCCACTTTCCACAAGCCCCCCTGTCGTGTGGCAACCACGCGGAAAGGCCCGTGCCGACGAGGCTCAACTGCCCTCGCCGTCACGGGCCTTCGCGCGCCTGCTGCCGCTGCGCCGCTATCCCCCGTCGAGCTCGGCGATGAGCTTCTTGGGGGCTATGACGCGGTACGACTCCTCCGCCCAGTCGCAGAGCAGCTCGGCCGGCGGCGCCCCCTGCTCGTCGAGCGGGATCCGCACCCAGCCGGCCTTGCCCAGGCCGTAGCCCGCCGGCTGGGCACCGGGTGAGCTCAGGGCGTGGGCATGCGCCTCCGGATCCTTGAGCTTGACCGTGACGCCCGGTGGATGGCTGCCGTCCTCGACGCCGAGGAAGACGAAGACCTTCTTGTTCACCTTGATGACGCTTTCGCCCCACGGAAATTCCTCGACCGCCCCGGGCAACCCGAGCGCGAACGCCCGTACCCGCTCCCGGACCGTCACCGGACCCGCCGCCTTCGTCATGTGCTCCTCCATGTCCGTTCCCCCGTACGGCACCCTCTGCGGCACCGCCCCGGCGCCACGCGCCTCGCGCACGGGCCGACCGACGCATCCCACGCTAACCGCGGGCACTGACAACGGCCCGCGCAGCGCCGGTCGTCCGGCCGACAGAGGGACAATTGCCGCCATGTCCGCTCCGCAACTCGCCGCCGCACTGTTCGACTTCCACGCCGGTCAGGGACTGCGCCAGTTCACCGAGCTGGCCCTGGCGCTGCTGCTGTCCTCGCTGATCGGTCTCGAACGTGAGGCCCGGCAGAAGAGCGCCGGACTGCGCACCCACACGTTGGTCGGTGTGGGCAGCGCGCTGTTCATGGAGGTGTCGATCCACGGCTTCGGGGCACTGCTGGGCACCGACGGCGTGGCGCTCGACCCGTCCCGGGTCGCCGCCCAGGTCGTATCGGGCATCGGCTTCATCGGCGGCGGCCTGATCTTCGTCCGGAAGGATGCCGTCCGCGGGCTGACGACGGCCGCCACCATCTGGCTGACCTGCGCGATCGGCATGGCGTGCGGTGGTGGGCTGCCGTGGCTGGCGATCGGCGCGACCGCGGTGCACTTCCTCGTCGTCCGCGGCTTCTCGAGGATCTCCGATCTGATCGCGCGGGAGCCCTCTCTCACCCGGGTCGATCTGCGCATCGCGTACCGCACGCAACAGGGATTGCTGGGGCGGATGTTGGAGATGTGCACCGGCCGGGGGTTCCGGGTGACCGATGTCCAGGTGGAGACCGGCGTGGACGAGCAGCGGTTCGCGGCCGAGGTCCTGCTCCGTCTGGAGGGCGCCGCCGCGGCCCATCCCCTGGTGGAGGCGCTGTCCGAGCTGGAGGGGGTGCGCGGGGTGACGCTGGGACGGCAGGACGACCGTACGGAGTGAAGAGGCCGGGGCGGGCCGGGACGGGGCGAGCCTGGTTCAGCCCGGCGCCTCCCCGGCGACCGTACGGGGCGATTCCGGTTCAGCCCGGCGCCTCCCCGGCGGCCGTACGCGGCGGCGCGCCACCGGGTACGCCTGGGCCCGATGCGCCCTCCGGTACGAGGTGGTCGTCGGGCGCGTGACGGTCGAGCAGTCTCCCCAGGCGCTGCGGCACATTGCCGCCCACCAGGAGGATGACCAGCAGCGTCAGGCCGAAGGTGAGCACGGCGAGCGCGCGTCCCAGGGGCATGCCTTCGGCCAGATGGGCGCCGAGGACGGGCGCCACCGCGCCGCCCAGGGCGCCGACGTTGTAGACGAAGCCCAGGGAGGCGGCGCGGGTCGAGGTCGGGAAGTGACCGGCGAGGTATTTCGGCAGGATGCCGGAGATGCCCTGGCTGAGCGCGAGCAGCCCGAAGACCAGCACGCCGAGGACGGGCAGGTTGTCGCGGACCGCGAAGACCGGGAAGACGAAGGCGAGCGAGGCCAGCAGGGTGCAGGCGTAGGCGCGCCGGGTGCCGAGCCGGTCGCCGGTGTATCCCGCGAGCCAGCATCCCGCCATGGTGCCGAAGCCCGCGTAGAACATCACGTCGGTGACCTGCCCGGGCGCGTAGCCGAGGTCGGTCTTGAGGTAGGTCGGCAGCAGGGCCTGGACGGGCCAGCTGTAGAGGAAGGCGCAGAACACGGTCGCCATCAGGGAGACGTACAGCAGCCATCCGCGGCGGCCGCCGAGCTGTGCGGCGAAGGCGACCAGGCAGAGCGCCGCGACAGCCGACAGCCAGGGGACGTACCCCGCTCCTACGGGTGTGAAGACGCAGAAGAGGGCGGCCGAGGCGGTCGCGGCCAGGACGGCGTTGAGCCAGCGGCGGTGCCCGGTGAACAACGGCCGGAACGGATGCGGATGTTCCTCTTCGGTTCGGGTGCCGGACGCGCCGATCTCCCGGTGCCAGTCCCCGGCCTCCGGCAGCGCCCTGCGCACCCAGAGGGCGACGAGGACGGGCAGTACTCCGATCCAGAACATCCAGCGCCAGCCCCAGTTGGGGACCACCCACTTGTAGAGCTCGGCCGCGACGACGGTGCCGCCCGCGTAGCCGGAGATCAGGAATCCGGACGCCCGGTTGCGCCACCGGGTGGGCCAGGTTTCCAGCACGTAGGTCGCACTGGCGCTGTACTCCCCGGCCATGCCCAGGCCGATCACGAGACGGGCGGCGAACAGGCTGCTGTAGCCCCAGGCGAAGCCGCACGCGAAGGTGCCGAGCGAGTAGAGCAGGATGCTGGCGATCATGGCCGTCCTGCGGCCGTGGCGGTCGCCGAGCGCGCCGAGGAGCGCACCGCCCAGCCACCGGGTGATGAAGGCAGCGGAGATGAGCGAGGCGGCGGTGGCGGTGCTCAGGTGGAATTCATCGGCGATTTCGGTCAGCACCAGCGTGATCAGGACGAAGTCGAAGCCGTCGAGGAGATAGCCGATCCAGGCGGCGAACATCGCCTTCCACTGCTGGGGTGTGACCTCGTGGTACCAACGTCGTGGCCCCCGGGGGCCGGATCCGGGTGGGCGGTCGTCCAGATGGTCGTCCAAGGGGCGCGTCGTCACGGCAAACCGGCCTCCTCCTGGAGTCGGCAACGACGGGAACGGGGACATGGGACGTCCTACGTCGTGGCTCACGGTGAATGTGGTCCCGGTACTCCGACCTGTCAAGGGTTGACGCCCCGCCCCACCGCCTCATGGCGCTCCCGGCCGCTCCGGCCCCAACGGGACCGCGTCAGGCCCGCGTTGACGGGACGACGGCGACTGCCTAGGGTCCGAACACCAGCTCAGCAGGGCGGTCGAGAGGACGCGGAGCATGCAACGGCAGGACACCGAGGGACGGGCCCACGACCTCGTCCTCTACGGGGCGACCGGCTTCGTCGGCGCCCTCACGGCCGCCTATCTGGCCGAGCACGCGCCCGAGGACTGCCGATGGGCGCTGGCCGGCCGCAACCTCTCCAAACTGGAGCGGCTGCGGGACCGGCTGACGGAGATCAACCCGGCCTGCGGCGATCTGCCGCTGCTGCGGGCCGAGAGCGACGACCGGGACGCCGTGCACGCCCTCGCCGCCGGCACCCGGGTGCTGGCAACCACGGTGGGCCCTTATCTGCTGCACGGTGAGCCGCTGGTCGCCGCGTGCGCCGCGGCCGGCACCGACTACGTCGACCTCACCGGCGAGCCCGAATTCATCGACCGCATGTTCTTGCGGCACGACGCGACGGCCCGTACCTCGGGCGCGCGCCTGATCCACGCCGCCGGCTTCGACTCCGTCCCCCACGACCTCGGCGTCCACTACACCGTGGGTCTGCTCCCCGAGGGCGTGCCGCTGCGCATCGACGGCTTCGTCCGTACGAACGCGACGTTCTCCGGTGGCACGCTGGCCTCCGCGCTGACCGTCGCCTCGCGGCCGGTCGCCATGGCACGGGCGGCCCGCGAGCGGCAGCGGGCCGAGCCGCGGCCGGCCGGGCGGCGGATCCGGGCCCCGTTCGGCCCGCCCCTCAGGAGCGCGGAGACCGGTACGTGGGGCGTGCCGCTGCCGACCCTCGACCCGCAGGTCATCGCCCGCTCGGCCGCCGCCCTGGACCGCTACGGCCCGGATTTCCGCTACCGCCACTACGCCGGCGTCCGGCGGCTGCCGATCGCCGTGGGCGGGGCCCTGGGGGCCGGGGCGCTGTGCGCGGCCGCCCAGGTTCCGCCTGCCCGGCGCTGGTTGTCGGGCCGTCTGGAGCCGGGCCAGGGGCCGAGCCCGGAGCGGCGCGCCCGGAGTTGGTTCACGGTGCGGTTCGTCGCCTCCGGGGGCGGCAAACGCCTGATCACCGAGGTTGCGGGCGGTGACCCCGGCTACGACGAGACGGCGAAGATGCTGGCCGAGTCGGCGCTCAGCCTGGCCTTCGACGATCTGCCGCGGACCGCGGGCCAGGTGACGCCCGCGGTGGCCATGGGGGATGCGCTGACGGCGCGGCTCCAGAAGGCGGGCATCACTTTCCGGGTGGTCCGGGAGGGATAGCCGAACCGCCGCTCCATCAACAGGAGTTCCGGCCTCACATACCGGCCAGGGCTCGGCGGCACAGCGCGTCGGCGGCCCGGGTGGTCTCCGGAATCCGGTAGTCCGGCGCCAGGTACAGCGTGTGGGCGCAGGCCCGGTCGAGGCTGACGCGGTGCCCCACCGAGACGAAGACCGGTTTGACGCCCGTCCGGGTCCGCAGCGCTCGTCCTACCTCCTCGTCGCCGTCCAGGAGCGGAGAGGTGGCGCCTCGCTCCGGGCCGGGAGGGTCGTAACGGAAGGTGAAGGGGTTCTTGGCGACCCCGATGGTGGGCAGGCCGGTGAGCACCCCCAGGTGGCTGGCGAGCCCGAAGCGCCGCGGGTGCGCCACCCCGTAGCCGTCACAGATCACCAGGTCGGGAGTGCGGGCCAGACGGTCGAGGGCCGCGAGCACGGTGGGGATCTCCCGGAAGGCCAGCAGCCCCGGCACGTACGGGAAGGAGACCTGGCCGACGGCGGTGGCCTCGTCGACGACGGCGCGGGTACGGGCGTCCAGCGCCACGGCGGCCGCGGCGACGACATCGCGCGCGTCGTCGTAGGCGACGTCCACGCCCACGACCGTGCCCTCGAAGCCCGGCTCCGGGCCGGGTTCGTCGAGCCGTACGTGGGGCCGCAGCCGGTCCTGGACCGCGCGGGCCTGGTCCGCGTCGGCCGGCCAGCGCCGCAGTTCCTCGTCGCGGGAGATCGTTCCTGGGGTGTCCATGATGACCGTCACGCTACCGAACGGCTGACCGGCCCGTTCGCCGGGCGGAACGGCGACCGGACGGACGGTCAGTGCCCCTCGGTACGGTGAGGAGAGTGGTCCCGGCACCGCATGCCGCCGTCTCCCGTCCGCCCTCGACACCCGTCCCTGACACCAGCAGAGGCCCGCCATGTCCGACGCACTCCACGAGCTCGACGCCACCGACCTCGCCGCCCGGTTGCGCCGCCGCGAGCTGTCCGCCCGGGAGGTGGTACAGGCTCATCTGGACCGGATCGAACAGGTCAATCCGGTCGTCAACGCGCTCGTCACGCTCGATCCCGAGGGCGCCCTGGCCGCGGCCGCCCGGGCCGACGATCGCCTCGCCCGGGGCGCCGAGGTGCCGCCTCTGCACGGCCTGCCGATCGCCTTCAAGGACACCCACCTCACCCGCGGTATGCGCACCACCTTCGGCTCGCCGCTCTTCGCCGACTATGTCCCCGTCGAGGACGACCTGGTCGTCGACCGTCTCCAGCGGGCCGGCGCGATCCGCCTCGGCAAGACCAACGTCCCCGAGTTCGCCGCCGGTTCGCACACCTTCAACCCGGTCTTCGGGGTCACCCGCAATCCGTACGACACCGGTCGCTCGGCGGGCGGGAGCAGCGGTGGCGCCGCGGCTGCCCTGGCGGCGGGGCTGCAACCCCTCGCCGACGGCAGTGACATGGGCGGCTCGCTGCGCAATCCGGCGTCCTTCTGCAATGTGGTCGGGTTGCGGCCCACCCCGGGGCGGGTGCCTCCGCATCCCGGCGGCGATCTCTGGGACACCCTGGCGGTCCCGGGCCCCATGGGGCGGACCGTCGCCGACACCGCGTTGCTGCTGTCCGCGATGGCCGGCCCGGATCCGCGCTGCCCCTTCAGTCTGGAGACCCCCGGTGCGGCGTTCCGGGTACCGCTCGACCGTGAGCTGCGGGGCCTGCGTGTCGCCTGGGCCCCCGACCTCGGCGGGCACGCACCGGCCGACCCGGACGTCCTCGCCGTACTGGAGCCGCAGTTGGGCGTCCTGGAGGCTCTGGGCTGCCGTGTGGAGACGGCGTGCCCGGACCTGGGCGGGGCCGACGAGGCGTTCCGTACGCTGCGGGCGCACAGCTTCGACCTGGCGCTGGGTGTGCTGCTCGACGCCGACCGGGAGGCCCTCAAGCCCAGCCTCGTATGGAACATCGAGCAGGGCCGCCGGCTCACCGCGGCCGATCTCATCACCGCCACCACGGTCCGCAGCCGGCTGCACCTCGGCACGGTGGACTTCTTCTCCCGGTACGACCTGCTGCTCGCCCCGGTCAGTCAGGTCACGCCGTTCGACGCGGACCTTGAGTACCCGAAGGAGGTCGCCGGCCGTCCCACGGAAACCTATCTGGACTGGATGCGCTCGGCCTATCTGATCTCCCTGCTCGGTGTGCCCGCCCTCTCGGTGCCGGCGGGTTTCACGCCCGGTGGGCTGCCCGTGGGCCTGCAGTTCATCGGGGCGCCGAGGGCCGACCTCGCCGTACTGCAGGCCGGCCATGCCTATGAGACCGCGACCGGCCACGGGCGGCGGCGCCCGGACCTGCCCACCACCTGAGAGCGAGGGAGCCGCCAGTGCATATATTGCAACCATGTTCGTACTGGAACTGACCTATACCGCACCCCTCGAACGCGTCGACGCCGTCCTCGAGGAGCATGTGACCTGGCTGCAGCAGCAGTACGCGGCCGGGCACTTCATCGCCGCAGGGCGCAAGGTTCCGCGTGACGGCGGCGTGATCCTCGCCGCCGGGATGGACCGGGCGACCGTGGAGGAGATCGTGGCCCAGGACCCGTTCACCCTCGCCGGTGTGTGCGAGTACCGGATCACGGAATTCGTGGCGACGACGACCGCCCCGGCCCTGGAGACGTACCGGGAGCAACTGCCCAGCTGAGGCGGTGTACTGGCGAGGCGGGCATCCGGCAGGGCGTGCGGCCGGGAGCCCGCCGGCCGGGCGAGAAGCCTAGGAAGACTTGACGGGCGGCGCCCCGGACGTGCCGAGCGGGGCGGCGCTCACCGGTTCGGGCGCGCCGGCCGCGGGCCACCGGCCGCCGTTGCGCCAGTACTCCTGAATCTCCTCCAGCTGGCGCCCCTTGGTTTCCGGCGCGGTGACGGTCGCGAAGGCCAGCGCGGCGAGGGCGAGCACGCCGAGCGCCGCGAAGGTCCGCGCCGCTCCTGCCCAGGCCATCAGCGAGGGGAAGAACTGGGCGATCAGCAGGTTGGCGACCAGATCCGCGGTGAGCATCACCGAAGCCCCGGTGGACCGCAGCTGCGCGGGGAACGCCTCACTCGCGTAGACCCAGATCAGCGACCCGAAACCGAAGTTGAAGGCCGCGGTGAACAGCAGGATGGCCCCGAAGCCCACCCAGGTCATGGTGCCGTGCAGCTCTCCCGATCCGAAGACCGCGGTGAGCACGCCCAGCATCACGACCATGGTGCCGATGCCGCAGAGCAGTACCACCCGGCGGCCGAGCCGGTCGATGATGAGGATGGCGAGCACGGTGGCGGCCAGTGAGGCGAGCTGGACGAAGGACGGCAGCAGGAAGTTCTGTCCGCTGCCGGTGAAGCCCATCTCCTCGAAGATCTGCGGGCTGTAGTACGTCACCGCGTTGATGCCGGTGATCTGGCAAAAGAATCCCAGCCCGATGACGAAGAGCGCCGCGCGGGCGTAGGGCTTGCGCAGCAGGG
Source organism: Streptomyces sp. NPDC059649 (assembly GCF_042734445.1). Lineage (NCBI taxonomy): Bacteria > Bacillati > Actinomycetota > Actinomycetes > Kitasatosporales > Streptomycetaceae > Streptomyces > Streptomyces sp. NPDC059649. The sequence goes on along the minus strand of NZ_JBHWDV010000054.1, from coordinate 16,317 downwards.
AACGCGCCGATCCGCCGCTCTCCTTGGCGAGCGCGGCGCCGACGGCCGCGACCTCCGCGCGGGGGTCTACGTCGGGGTCGGTCATGGCCATCACTTCGACGGCCCGTTCCGTGCGCCCCTTGAGGACGTACCACCGCGGGGTGTCCGGCAGCCGGAACAGCGGAATCAGGACCAGCGCGGCGGGGATCGCGGAGAGCCCGAGCATCCAGCGCCAGTGCCCGCCACCGGACAGGCCCCAGTTGACGAAGTACGTGAGGACGATCCCGGCGACCGTGGCCACCTGATAGGCGGCGACGGAGGCGCCTCGGATACGGGCCGGGGTGGATTCGGCGATGTAGAGCGGCGCGGCGACGATCGAGATTCCGATGGCGACGCCGAGCAGGAAGCGGACGACGTCCAGCACGACGACATTCGGTGCGGCGGCGGAGAGCGCGACGAACACCGCGTACGAGCCGGCGACGATCAGCATCGCCGCCTTCCGCCCCAACGCGTCGGCGAGTTTGCCGCCGATCAGTGCCCCCACGATGGAGCCGAACACCAAAACGCTGTTGACCAGGCCTTTTTCGGTCTCGGTGAGGTGGAAGTCCGTGCTCAGGAACACCAGGGCACCGGAGATGCTGCCGGTGTCGTAGCCGTAGATGACGCCAACGATGGCGCCGGTGAGTGCGAACAGCTTGCCGGTACGGCCGGAGGTCGTGGCGGACGGCGGCGGAGGCGTCGCGGAGAGCTTGGCAGTGGACATGGGCAGTCCTTTGTGCGGCGGGGCGGCCTTGCTGCGGTGAGTGGTGACCGGTGAGTCGTGGCTGGCGAGTGATCAACAACTGACGTCAGTGACTCAGTCTCCGATGAGGCGCAGGTGCTGGTCATGCGCAGATGCAGGCCACGCGCAGGTGCTGGTGACTGAATCACGTGTCGGTGACTGACTAGGTGTCGGCGACTGACCAAGGGTCGGTGGCTGATCATTCGGTGGCTGATCAATGATGACTGATCATGCGAGTATTCGGCGCTCTGCACGCAACTGTCAACACCAAGATTTCAGCTGCCGCTCGCCGAAGCGCAGCAAGGCTCCCGCTCTGATCGCACACCTCACTCCTCCCGCTGCCACTCTTTCGAGGGATGGATCGCTAGCGCAATTGTGCGTACAGTCGATTGCAGCAAGCGAGAAAGTTGCAGTTTCGAGCAGAGCAGCGCAGACGACGGCAGAGTATCCGGCCGGCCCAGAGGGAACCGGCCGCACGGAGCAAGACCGCTTCACACATCACGGGAGGGTGGGCCATGAGCGAGACCTCGTACATGGAGCAGGAACTACACAGTCAGCCGGAGACCTGGCGGCAGGCCGCACGGATGGGAGCGGCCGCCGGCCCGCTGCCGAAGGCGGGGCAACGCGTGGCCGTCATCGGCTGTGGCACGTCATGGTTCATGGCGCAGTCGTACGCGGCGTTGCGCGAGAGCGCCGGCTTGGGAGTGACGGACCCCTTCGCCGCTTCCGAAGCCTTCCTCGGCGGTGACCGCGGCTATGACGCGGTGGTGGCCATCACCCGCTCGGGCACCACGACCGAGGTGCTGCGGGTACTCGACGCGGTCAAGGGACGCATTCCGACGGTGACGATCCTCGGTGACCCCGAGACGCCGGCGGTCGCCCTGTCCGACGAGACGGTCGAGCTTGCGTTCGCCGACGAGAAGTCGGTGGTCCAGACCCGGTTCGCGACCACGGCACTGACGTTGCTGCGCGCACATCTGGGCGAGGACGTCTCCCGGTCCGTGACCGACGCGGAAGAGGCGCTGGCCGCGACGGTCGAGAAGGAGTGGGTGGACGCCGAGCAGTTCTCCTTCCTCGGCACGGGCTGGACCTTCGGGCTGGCCAACGAAGCGGCCCTGAAGATGCGGGAGGCCTCACAGAGCTGGACGGAGTCCTACCCCGCCATGGAGTACCGCCACGGTCCCATCGCGATAGCCGCGCCCGGCCGGGTGACCTGGCTGTTCGGTGAGGCTCCGGAGGGGCTGGAGGCGGATGTGGTGCGGACGGGTGCACGTTTCGTGCGTCATGCGCGCGATCCGCTGACGGATCTCGTCCTGGTCCAGCGAGTCGCGCTGGAGCGTGCACGGGCCCGCGGCCTGGACCCGGACAACCCGCGCAGCCTGACCCGCTCGGTGATGCTCGAGGCCCCGGCCGTCTCCTGACCCGCCGCTCCCCGGCTTCTCCAGCCCTCCCCTGCCCAGTCCGCTCTCTCTTCCATTCCTCTCATTTCGCCTGTCCTGCAAGGGAGTTCACATCCCATGCCCTTGGTCTCCACCTCATCCATCGTCGACGCCGCACGTGAGGCACATGTCGGTGCCGCGGCCTTCAACGTCATCCACTTGGAAACCGCCGAGGCACTCGTCACCGCGGCCGAACGCACCGGCATCCCGCTGATCCTGCAGATCAGCGAGAACTGCGTCCGCTACCACGGCAGCCTGCTCCCCCTGACCCGCGCCACGCTGGCGCTCGCCGAGGGCTCCAGCGCCCGGATCGCGGTTCATCTCGACCACATCACCGATGCCGCACTGGTCCGTGAGGGCATCACCGCAGGGGTCGGTTCCGTCATGGTGGACGCTTCCGCACTCCCCTACGAGGAGAACGTCGCCACCACCGCCGAGCTCACCACCTGGTGCCACGACCGTGGTGCCTATGTCGAGGCGGAGCTCGGCGAGGTGGGCGGCAAGGACGGCGTCCACGCGCCAGGCGTACGCACGGACCCCGACGAGGCCTTGGCCTTCGTCAGCGCCACCGGCGTGGATGCCCTTGCCGTGGCCGTGGGTTCGTCCCATGCGATGCACGAGCGCACAGCAGTGCTGGACAAGGAGCTCATTGCGGCCCTCCGCGCCACGCTGCCGGTGCCTCTGGTCCTGCACGGGTCCTCGGGCGTACCGGACGACGAGTTGCGCCGGGCCATCGCCGCCGGAATGACGAAGATCAACATCTCCACTCATCTGGTCTCCGTCTTCACCCAGTCGATACGCGGGACGCTGGACGCGAACCCGTCGCTGGTCGACTCCCGGAAGTACGTCAAGCCGGCCCGGGAGGCCGTGGCCCAAGAAGCCGCACGACTGCTGGGCGTACTGGCCACTCCGGCGACGGTCCCGGAGCGGTACGCAACCCAGGCAACAGCCCGCAGCTGAGCACCGGCCCGCGACTCAGCGGGGCCCACAGAAGGGAGGCAGGGACCAGGCAGAAAGGAGACAGAAGGGAGGCGGAGGAGGCAGAGGAGAGGGGGCGAGGAGGCGAGGGAGAGCCGAGTGAGGGGACAGGAGAGAGGTGACGAGGGAGGGTGACGAACGAGGGTGCCGGACGGGCGTCATCGTGGTCGATTGAAACGAATTAGGCTCGCGCTATGAAGCGCCATGAACGGATGAACGCACTGCTCGAGCTGCTCGGAGAGCGGGGTCGGGTGGATGTCGAGGAGGCAGCGACCGCCCTGGAGGTCTCGGCCGCCACGATGCGTCGCGACATGGATGCTCTCGCCGAGCAGCAGTTGCTGACCCGCACCCGGGGCGGGGCGGTGCTCAGCTCGGTGGCGTACGACCTGCCGATCCGCTACAAGCATGCGCACCGATCAGCGGAGAAGGAGGCGGTGGCACAGGCTGCGGCGAAGCTGGTCGAACGTGGTGATGTGGTCGGGCTGAGCGGTGGCACCACCACCACGGCGATCGCCCGGGTGCTCGCCACACGTCCGGACTTCGCAGAGGCGGGCCCCCAGCCGCATCTGACGATCGTCACCAATTCCCTGAACATCGCCAATGAGCTGGCCGTGCGGCCGCAGATCAAGATTGTGCTCACTGGTGGGGTGGCACACTCGCGGTCGTTCGAACTGGTCGGCCCTTTCAGCGAGTTGGTACTCCAGCAGATCTCGATCGATATCGCGTTCATCGGGGCGAACGGCATGGATCCGGTGATGGGGGCCACCGTCCACGACGAGGCGGAGGCGCGGGTCAACCGCCTCATGGCGGAGCGCGCCCGGCGTGCGGTGGTCGTCGCGGACTCGTCGAAGATCGGCGAACGGTGCTTCGCCCGGGTCGGTGACACGGATGTCTTCGACACCTTCATCACGGACGCGAGCGCCAAGGAAGCCACCCGCCGCGAGTTCGCCGACCGGGGCCTGCGCGTGGTGACGGCACGCCCGCCGGCGAGCGGTGAGTGAGCGAGTAAGTGAGTGAGCGCGCAACGCGAGTGAGTGCGTGAGCAAGCAATGTGAGTGAGTGGGCCGACCTGGTGGGGTTACCAGGTGGTGTCTCCGCGGAGGGTGGCCGGGGGTGACGTCGGCGCCGCCGTCGAGGTGGATGACCTGGCCGGTGACGTGGGTGTTGCCGGGGAGGTCCACCAGCCAATGCGGTGGCTTGCCGCGGGGCAGGGAGATGCAGGACCAGCTGGTGCCCGTACTGGCGGCGCGGAAGGGTGCGCCGGCGGCCAGCATGGAGGTGCGGCTGCTGGCGTGCGGGTTGACCGATGCGCTCACGGTGATCGATGTGCTCAGCGTTGCTATGGAGCAGTGGGCGCGGCAGGACGGGCCGGGCGATGTGGCCGAGCTCACTCAGTGCGCCTGGGGGGTATCTGCGGATCGACGAGCTGTAGGGGCCAGCGGGCGAGGGCACGGGGGTGGGGGTGGGGGTGGGGCAGGGCGGGGCGGGCGCAGCTGCCGGACGTCGCAGGACCGTGAGCCGGGCCTTCGACGCGAGCTGGCGCGGCGCCTTCGGCCCTGCGTGGCGTCTTCGGCGTGGCGTGGTGGCTTTGGCCCAGCGGGTGTCTTGAGCCAGGTTGGTGGCTTCGGCCTGGCTGGTGGCTTCGGCGCGAGCTGGCCTCGTGTCTACGGCCCGGCGTAGTGGCTTCGGTGGGAGCTGGCGTCGTGCCTTCGGCCTGGCGTGGTGGCTTCGGCGGGAGCGGGCGGGGCGGAGTGGGAGGGCGTGCATGAGGGAGTGGGGGGCGGGAGGTGGCGGGGCGGGTTGAGTGGGGTGGGTTCCGAAAGGGTCGCTCTTGTGTCGCGCTTGTGTCCCTGTGAGACCCCCGAGGCTGTTTTTCCGTGGCGCGTGTGGACAATGGGGAATGAACGTGCGAAGCGAGTCGTGCTTCGCAGGGGGTTGAATCTGAGTTTCCATCGGGGGAGATCACGTGCGGAAGATCATGGCCATAGCGCTGGCAGCGGTGGCGGGCAGCGCCTCGCTCACACTGGTCGCATCGTCGCCGGCAGCGGCCGCCGACCACTCACCGCAGTGCGTCAAGGTGCGGAAGTACTTCAACAAGGGCCAGGCCCGATACGTACGCCTGTCGAATCTGTGCACCCAGCGCGTGTCGTGCTACAAGATCGTCATTCCTCACTACAAGGACCCGAGCGGTCGCCTTCCCCGGGGGGCGACGAAGGACGTCCGGTACGGCACGACGGGGATGCCGCGAGCGCTGTATGTGAAGAACGTTTCCTGCTGAGGGCAGCGATCCCTGGCTTCCTCTGGGGCAGTGATTCCTGCAGTGAATCGTGCAATGAATCCCGCTCGGAGTGGTGATCAGTGAGCGGCGATCAGTGAGTGATGATCAGTGAACGGTGAGCGGTGAGCGGTGGGCCGTCGGGGAACCGGCGGCCCCTCGTCTGTTTCCGCCGTGTCGACCTGGTGGCCGTCGCTCGACATACGCGTCAGCCAGGACGTGATCGCGGTCCGCCGCGCAGGGCGGGCAGCCGCTTACGGCATGGCGGTCAGTCGCGTACGGCGATGCCGTCCAGGACCATGGAGAGGTACTGGCGGGCGATCTCCTCGGGGCTGTGCAGACCGCCCGGGCGGTACCAGCTCGCGGCGACCCAGACGGTGTCGCGCACGAAGCGGTAGGTGAGCCGGACGTCGAGGTCCGCGCGGAAGACGCCGTCGGCCACGCCTCGTTCCAGCGTGCCCAGCCACGCTTTTTCGAACTTCTGCTGGGAGTCGGCGAGATAGCCGAAGCGGGGCTGGCCCGCGAGGTGCCGGGCCTCCTTCTGGTAAATGGCGACGGCGGCGCGGTGCCGGTCGATCTCCCGGAAGGACTCGGTGACCAGGGCCTCGATGGTTTCCCTGGGGCCGAGCCCGGCGGCGAGTACGGCGTCATAGCCGTCCCAGAGCTCCGTCAGGAAGGTGGACAGGATCTCGTCCAGCATCGATTCCTTGGAGTCGAAGTGGTAGTAGAGGCTGCCCGCGAGCATCCCGGCCTCGTCCGCGATCCGGCGGACGGTCGTGGCGTTGTAACCCTGCGCGGCGAACACTTCGGCCGCGGTGTTGAGCAGTTCGCGGCGGCGCTCCGGTGACGCCGGGGCGGTCGTGGTCTTCTTCTTGGCGGCTGGCACCCGGCCATTGTCGCTCTGTTGGGGCGCCCCTCCCTCCACGGGACCTGGACCTGGAACTGGACGTGGACGCACCTGCACCTACATCTGCTCTCGCCTACCGGATCTTCCCTTCCCCGGCTCTCCCCTTTCCCCGAAGTCCCACTCTCCCCTTGGATCTGCCCGTTTCCCGGACCTGCCCTTCCCGCCGGACCGCAGGCAACAGACCCCACAGGCCCCCAGCCCCCTCCCCAAGCCCCCAGGCCCCCAGGCCCCCAGGGGCCAGGCCCCGACCCGACCCCCGCGCAACTAATTCGCAAGTAAAACACTTGCGAATTTTCTGTTAGCCTGAATGCATGGGGAAGCACGCCAGACCTGCCGGGATGTACGCGAAGCCGACGAAAAGGCGCCGGAAGGCCGGGCCGGGGGGCGTGGTGCGCGTCCGGCCGTTGCCGATCAAGAGCACCGTGCGGCTGCGCCGCCCCGTCGACATCTGGCACAAGCCGGCACTCAGCGCGGTCGTGGCTCTCGGGATTCCCGACCTCACGCTGTTCGCGCTGGGCCGGTTGGATCTGGTCCTCTACACCTCGGCCGGGGCGATGTGTGCCCTGTACGCGCACGGGCTGCCGTACGCCGCTCGGGCCCGGACGCTGCCGTGGGTCGTCCTTGGCATGGTCGCGAGCCTGGGTGTCGCCCTGACCGCGGCGTCTCTCGTCAGCTCGCCAGCTCTGCTCGTGGTCCTCGCCTCGTTGGTCGCGGCAGTGCACAAGATGCTCTGCGACGCCACGCGTATCGGGCCGCCGGGGAACCTCATCCTGACCTTCATCGCGGCGTCGGCCTTTTTCGTGCCGCAGCGCCTCGGGCAAGTGCCACTTCATCTCGCGCTGGCGCTCGGGAGCGGCGTGCTGGCGTGGCTGGTGTGTATGGCGCCCGCGCTCGTACGGCCGCACGGTCCGGAACGGATCGCCGTCGCCCGGGCGCTGGAGGCCGCGGCGGGACTGTTGCGGACGGAAGGGATGCGCGCGGAAGAGATGTCCGCGGATGGGATACGTGCGGAAGGGGTGCGCGCGGATGGGGTGCAGGGGGAAAGGGGGCAGGCGGAAGCGGTACCGGCGGGTGTGGGAGTGGCGCCGGCGGGAGTGGCGCAGGCTCGGCATGGGGTTGCGGCCGCGGTCAATGCGGCCTGGCACACGTTGTTTCTGGTGCCGGCTCGTACGCCGGAGAAGGCTGCTGTGCGGGCCGCACTCGAACGGCTGCTGGTACGGGCGGAGTCGGCGCTGGGCGGCACGGCCGCACGGAGCGGCACGACGGTGTGGGGAGGGACGGCGCCACGGGGAGGCACGGCGGCGCGGGGAGGCACGGCGGCGCGGGGAGGCACGGCGGCGCGGGGAGGCACGGCGGCGCGGGGAGGCACGGCGGCATGGGAAGGCACGGCGGCGCGGGGAGGGACGGCGGCATGGGGAGCGGAGGCTGCGTGGCGAGGGGCGGCGGGGCTGGGAGGGGTGGGGTGGGGGGCCGAGGCTGAGCGGTTCGGTGGGTGGGCACGTGCGTTGCGGAGTGGGCGGTCGATGCCGCAGATCACGCTCTCGGAGGCGGAAGCCGAGGAATGGGCGGGGGTCGCCGCGGAAGGGACGGCCGTCGTCGGGGGCGAGGGGGCGCCGGGGCTGCGACGGCCCGCGCCCGGGCATCCGCGGGGGCTGGGTGCCGTACGTGCGTTGCTGGCGCGGCTCGCCCCCGGGTCGCCCTTGCTGCCCATAGGTGCGCGGGTCGCCGTCGGCTGCGCACTGGCGGGCTGGGCGTCCCTGGCCGTCGGTGTCGGGCATCCGTACTGGGCGGTGGTCACCGCCGCCTCCATCTACCAGGCGAACACCACGCTCTCCTGGCAGCGCGCCCTGCAACGGACGCTCGGCAATCTGCTCGGGCTGCTGCTGTTCACGGCGCTGCTGCCGCTGATCCACACCGGTCAGCTCGCGATGATCGTGCTGGCGCTGGCCTTTCAGCTCGGGGCGGAGGCGTGCATCACCCGCAACTACTGGTTGGGGTCGGTCTGCGTGACGCCGATGGCGCTGCTGCTCACCGAATTCGGCAACCCCCTGCCGGCGCACACGCTGATCGCGGACCGCTGGATCGACACGGTGGTGGGCGCGGCCGTGGGAGTGGCCTGCTGCATGTTGGTGACCAACCGGCGGGCCGCGGACCGGATCGAGTCCGCGTTGGAACGGGTGGTGACGGCGGAGAGCGCCGCGCTGGAGCTGCTCGCGTCCGCGGCCGAACCGTCGCCACGGGCGGCGGACGGCGACGTGCGGAAGTTGGGCTGGGCGCGTGACCGACTGGCCGGGAGCCTGGTCGAGCTGCGTGAGGCGGTGGAGGTGGCGTCCGGCGAGTGGTGGCAGCGCGCGCTCCCGGAGGAACGGATCGCCCGCGCCGAGCAAGAGGGGCACCGCACGCTGGCCGGCCTCGTACGACGGCTCTCCGCACCGGCTGTCGCGGCTGCTTCTGCGTCGGGTGTCCCGGCCGCTTCGGCTTCGGCTTCAGGTGTCTCGGCTGCTTCGGCTTCGGCTTCGGGTGTCCCGGCCGCTTAGGCTTCGGGTGCCCTGTCTGCTTCGGACGCGGCTTCGGCTTCCGTATCTGCTGCGGCTTGCCCGTCTGTTTCGGCGTCTGCTCCGGCTCCGGCTTCCGCAACCGCTTCGGCTTCCTCGCCTGTTTCGACGTCTGCTCCCACCTCGGCTTCCGTATCTGCTGCGACTTCGGCTGGGCTGGGGCGTCGACTGCGGATGCGGCTGCGGTTTGCACCCGCTGAGCCGGGAGGGAGCGACTCGCAGATCCTTCCGGCCCTCGCCCGTCCGGCCCCCACCCCCGCGCCCGTGGCGCACGTCCGGTGTCGTATGAGCAGGCACAATTGGAGGCGTACGCCATGGCCGGGAGGAGAGTGCGGGTGACCGAGGACATCGTCGCAGGGGTGCTGCGCCAGTGGCAGCAGGTGCACCCCGGGCTGGACACCGGCCCGATGGCGGTGATCGGACGGCTCAACCGCTGTTCCGCGCTGCTGCAGCAGGCGGCCGATGCACCGTTGCGACGGGCCGGGCTGACCCGTCCCGAGTTCGACATCCTCGGCACGCTGCGCCGGATGGACCGCGAGCTGACGCCCGGGCGAGTGGCCCGCGAGACGTTCGCGTCCGGTGCGGCGGTGACCAAGCGGGTGCGGCAACTGGAGGAGCGGGGGCTGGTCGCCCGCCGCCCCGACGACCGGGACCGCCGGGTCGCCCATCTTTCGCTGACCGATGAGGGACGCGAGCTCATCGACCAGCTACTGCCGGAGCAGCTGCGGTACGAGGCCTCGCTGCTCGACGGCATCGGTGATCAGCGGCAGCAGGAACTCTCCGCGGCGCTCGGCGAGTTGCTGGTCGTACTGGAGGGGCGCCTCGGCAGCCTGATGGACTGACGTCGGCAGCCTGATGGGCTGAGGAGGCGCGAAACCCGCCCGAGGCTGCGCACGGTCCCAGGCATGCAGTGGGAGCCGTGCATGTGCTCACGGCCCCAGGCGCATGCCATCGGAGCCATACATGCGCTACGGCTCCAGACACACGGATCAGCGCCATACGTGCGCTCCCGGCTCCACACACGCGGATCAGTGCCATGCGTTGGTCTCACGGCCCCAGGCACGCGGTGGGACCCGTACGCGGGATCACGGCTCCAGGCGAGCGATGCGGCCCCGTTCGCCCGCGGCCCAGCAGCCGAGGTCGGGGGCGCAGTCGACGGTGTCGTACGAGCCGGTGTCGAACGGGTGCCAGGTGTGGCCGCCGTCGACGGTCAGATCGCTGCCGGACGGGCCGACCGCCAGGGCGATCCGGCGGGAGTGCGGGAGCCAGGCCGCGCCCGAGCGGTAGGCCTGCGGGGGCCGGTCGGCCGCCGTCCAGGTGGTGCCGGCATCGGCGCTGACCGCGGCGGCGCGGGGCGACGGCTGATCGGCGCGGAAGTCGCCGCCGACCGCCAGCCCGTGGGTGCGGTCGCGGAAGGCCAGCGCGAAGACGCCGCGGGCCGGGTCGCCCGCGGGGATCGGAGCGTCGGTGACCGACCAGGTGCGGCCGCGGTCGGTGGAGTGCAGTACGCGGGCGGTGGCCGCGCCGCCGGTAGCGATCCAGGCGTCGTGGCTTCCGGCGGAGGCCAGGCACTGGCCGCTGGCGGCGAACGCCGCCTCACCCTGCTGCGCCGGAGGCATACCGTCCGACGGCAGTACGCGCCAACTACGGCCACCGTCCCCGGTGGAGAGCACCCGGTATCCGCCGTCCACGGGGTCGCTGAGGGCGATGCCGTGGCGCCGGTCGAAGAAGGTGAGGCAGTCGTAGAACGCGTGCGGGTCGGTGTTGCGGAAGCTTTCCGTCCAGGTGGCACCGGCGTCGTCGGTGCGGAAGACGCGGGACGCCTCGCCCTCGCCGATCGCCAGGACGACCGCGCGGCGCGCGTCGAACGCCTCGATGTCGCGGAACTCCAGCGTCGCGGCGCCCGGCGGCGACACATCGGTCCAGTGCCGGCCCCCGTCGTGGGTGCGCAGCACGGTGCCGGACGTACCGGCCACCCACGCGGTGCTCCGGCTGACGGCTGCCAGACCGCGGAATCGGGCGGTGCTGCCGCTGTCCTTGAGGTGCCAGCCTGCGTGCGGCGCGGTGAGCGACACCGCCGAGAACGGCTCGCGGGCGGCCGACGGGTCGGGCGTGACGGGCCGTGCGGCGGCCGGGCCGGCGGCGAGGGAGAGGAGGACGGCCGCGAGTGTGGTGAGGGTGGCGAGAGTGGCGACAGGGGCGAGTGCGATCACGCCAACTGGCTGGCGTGGTCGGCGGGTTCGCCGACCGCTTCCCGCGCCAACGTCCTTACCCACACCCACACCCACGTCAGTGCCAGCGTCAATGCCCACACCGCCGCCAACATCGCCGCCAACACCAACGCCCGTGCTCACGTCCACGCCCGCGTTCGCCCTGCGCCGCATCAGTCCCACCCCGCTCACGTCAGTGCGTGGAAGCTAACGGAGCCCGGTGGTTACGTCCAGACCGCCGGATGGCGGTCAGGGCCAGCCTGCTGACACCTCGTCACATGCCCTCCACCTACTACAGCCACCCACACCCCACCCCCACCCCGACCCCCGTGACGCAGCTCACGCGTAAACCCGTAGTGATCGGCGCACCCCCTCCCGCCGCCAGCTCGTCCTAATGGACAGGGCCGCATCCGCACGCCCGTACCACCGCTACCACCGTTACCGCCATCACCACTGTCACCACCGTTAGGGAGCCAGGCGATGTCCAGCGTCATCGACCATGCCGTTCAGGCCCGTCTCATCGCGACCGCTCCCCGGTCGCGGGAGATTCCGGCGAGCCTGCGGTACGACCGCACCGACCCGTTCGCGGTGCGGCTGGTCTTTCCGCCGGCGGCCTCGCTGGACGGGGCCGAGGTGGTGTGGACGTTCGGCCGGGAGCTGCTGGAGGAGGGGCTCTACGGGCCGGCCGGGGCGGGTGACGTGCAGATCTGGCCGTGTACGTCCGAGGAGATCATGGTCGAGTTGCGCACCGACGGCGGGATGGCGGTCGTGGAGTTCGCGGCACAGGAGCTGCGGGAGTTCCTGGAACTGTCGTACGGGGTCGTCGCGCAGGGCGACGAGGCACGGCACCTGGACGTCGAGGCGGATCTCGCCGCCCTGTTGCGCGAGGCGTAAGTGGCCCCACCCCCGGGGGGCCGACTCCCGTGGCGCCGACTCCGTGGACCCGACCCCGTAGGCCCCATCACTTGGACTCCCCTCCCTTGGACCCCGATGCCTTAGCCCCCCAGCCCGCCCCCGTCCCCGTTCCCGTTCCCGCTTCCTCTCGGTCATCCCTTCCCGAAGAGGTTCTCCAGGGAGCGGTCCAGGAGTCGGAGGGCGGTTTGCGGCTCGTGGACGTCCAGCAGGACATAGGTGGCGAGTCCGTCGACCATGCTGATCAGCAGCATGGCCTCCTCCTCGGTGGCGCGCTCGGGGGCCAACTCACCACGTGCTACGGCACGTTGGAGCTGGCTCACGAAGAAGTCGCGGAGCTGTGGGATGCCTTGCTGGGCCTCGGCGCGCAGGGCTGGGTCGTGGACGGCGCGCACGTAATAGGCGGCGCCGACCAGCAGGCCGGTGCGGCTCTCCTCGTCCAGCGGCAGCATCCCGGAGAGGCAGGCGCGCAGCACCTCCCGGGGCGTCGGCTCGCCCGTGAGCGCCTCGATGCGCTCGCGGATGCGGTCGGCGGCCAGCTGGTTGATCCGCCGGAGGGCGAAGAGCAGCATCTCGTCCTTGGTGCGGAAGTAGTGCTGCAGCCGGCCGAGCGAGATGCCGGCCTCGGCGGCGACATCGCGCAGGCTGGCGCCGTCGAGGCCACGGGTGACGGCGATCCGCCAGAGCGCGGCGGAGATCTCCTGCCGTCTGGCTTCGTGATCCACCTTCTTGGGCACGGCGGAGGACTCCCTTTCCCGCTTCCGCGTCTCTCACGCTTCCGCATCTCTCGCGCTTCCGCGCCTCTGACACATCCGCGCTTCGCGCACTTCCGTACTGCTCGCGCTGCCGCGCCGCTGGCACTTCCGCGCCTCGCGCGCGTCGGCGCTTACGCGCTTCTCGTTTTGCAAGTCGCTTGTACCGTTATAACGTACCGCTATCCAATACAGTTGACCTGGAAACGGTGACTCCGCATGTCCGAGCCCGAGGCCGAGCCCCACGCCGCCCTCGTCCTGCGCCCGCCCCGCCACCGCGTCGATCCCCGCGCCCGCCGCTGGTGGGCGACGCAGGCGCTGTTGACGCTCAGCGGTCCGATGCTGCTGACCGCAGTCGTCATGGCGGTCCTGTCCGTACTGTTCTTCCCCGGCGCTCTGCCGTGGCTGGGGCCCCTGTTGCTGGTCGTGCTCGTCGTGCCGGGGCTCGGCTATCTCGTGGTGATGCCGCGCTGGCGGTACGCGGTGCACGCCTGGGAGCTCGGCGAGCGGGCGGTGTACGCGGCGGGCGGCTGGTTCTGGCAGAAGCGCCGGATCGCCCCGCTCTCCCGGGTGCAGACGGTGGACACCGTGCGCGGTCCGCTGCAGCGGCGGTACGGGCTGGCGACGGTGACCGTCACCACGGCCTCGACCGCCGGGGACATAAAAATCGCGGGACTGTCGGACGCGGACGCGGAAGAACTCTCGCGGCGGATCGGCGAGGCCGCGCAGCAGGTACCGGGTGATGCCGTATGAGTACGTCCCACCCGGCGCAGCCCACGTCGTGGGCCGACCCCTCGCACCCGCCCCAGTGGCGGCGGCTGGATCCGCGGACGCTGCTGGTGCACTGCGGCTGGATGGCCGCGCCGCTCGGTTCGCTGGCGTTGACCGCACTGGCCACCGGCGGCCGGATCAGCCCCGGCGGCTGGATCACCCTGGCCGTCATCGCCGCGTCGTTCGCCGTCGTCACCACGCTCGGCCTGATCCGCTGGGCGCGCACCGAGTTCCGGGTGAGCCTCCTCGGAGGTGACGACGCCGCAAGCTCGCACGCCCGCACCTCGCACGCCCTCATCGCGCAGGGTCCCACCTCCCAGGGCCCCACCACACACGGCCCCACCTCCCACAGCCCCACCACACACGCTCCGACCACCCACGGTCCCACCCTCGACATCCGTAGCGGGCTGTTCAACCGGCGGCTGCGGAGCATCCCGCTGCACCGCATCCGCACCGTCGATCTGACCGCGTCACCGCTGCACCGGCTGCTGGGCGTCACCGTGCTGCGGGCCGGTACGGCCGGCTCGGGCGAGGGCGGCGGGGCGCTGTCGCTGGATGCGCTGGCGGTGCCCGAGGCGGCGCGGCTGCGCGCCGAACTGCTGGCCCGGGCCGGCAGCGCGGCCGCCGACGGCGACCCGGTGCTGGCCCGTATCGACTGGCGCTGGCTGCGCTACGCGCCGCTCACGTTCTGGGTCGTCGGCGGGGTCTTCGCGGCGGCGGGTTCGGTCTACCGGGCGCTGGACGGCATCGGCATCGAGCCGTGGAAGCTCGGCATCGTCCGGCAGGCGTTCGCCGAGTTCGGGACCAGCGCCCTCTGGCTGACGGTCCCGGTGGCGTTGCTGGCGGTGCTCGCCCTGGGCTCGGCCGGCGCCCTGGCGCTCTACGTCGAGAACTGGTGGAACTACCGCCTGGAGTGGGCCGACGGCCGGACGCTGCAGGTGCGCCGCGGGCTGTTCACGACACGGTCGGTCGCCATCGAACGGGCGCGGTTGCGCGGGGTGTTGCTGCGCGAGCCGCTGCTGCTGCGGGCCGGTGGCGGTGCGGTGGTCAGGGCGGTGGCCGGCGGTCTGGGCAACCGCGAGGAGAACCGCAAGCGGAGCGGGCTGCTGCCGCCGGCACCGCGCGCGGAGGCACTACGGGTGGCGGGCGGCGCACTGCGCGCACCCTTCCCCGCGACCGGGACCGCGACCGGGGCCGAGACCACGACCGGGACCGAGACCGGAGCCGGGGCCGGGACCGTGCCCGAGACCGCGACCGTCACCGTCACCGGGGCCAGGACCAGGAGCAGGGCCGGCCATGAGCATGAGGGAGACGGGAGTGCGCCCCCGGCCACCCTGGCCCCCCACCCCCGCGCCGCCCTCCGGCGCCGCAGGATGCGCGGGCTGCTGTTCGCCGTGCTGCCCGTCACCGCGCTGCTCGCCGGGCTGGGGGCGGCCTTCACCCCCGTACTGCTGCACTGCGCCTGGGTCTTCGCGGTGGTGGCCACGCCGCTGGTGTTGTGGCTGGCGCGGGATGCGTACCGCAGTCTCGGCCACGGTGTCCAGGGCGGCTTCCTGGTCGCCCGGTCGGGCACCTTCAGCCGTGACACGCTCGTCCTCCAGCGGTCCGCGATCGCGGCATGGACGTTCACGGATTCGCCGTTCACCCGACGGGCCGGTCTGGTCACGCTGACCGCGGCGGTCGCGGCGGGCGAGGACGGCTACCGCATCCGGGATCTGGCGGCCGGCGAGGCGGCCGGATTCGCGGCGGCGGCAGGTCCGGGGATTCTGGCGGAGTTCCTGGTTCCGGCCGGGGAATCCCCGGAGGGCCCGGTGAATTCCCGGAAGTTCCCGGCCAGTTCGGGGAGAACACAGCAGGGGCGGCATCGCTCCGGCAAGAGCCCGGCAACATGAGATACATCACACACCTGTCGCGTGCACGGCGAGAGCGGGCACACCGTCCTACTGGACGAGCCTTTGCCCAACCAGCAGCCGTGAGGGAGCAGCGCGATGAACACCGTCATCGACCACGCCGTCCAGGTCCGTCTCATCGCCACCACCCCCGGCCCCTACGCGGTGCCCGCGGTGCTGCACTACCAGCCCGCCGACCCGCTGGCCGTACGGATGTCCTTCCCGCCGGAGATCTCGCTGGACGGTTCGGCGGTGGAGTGGGCGTTCGCGCGGGAGCTGCTCGCGGAGGGGCTGCGGGCGACGGCCGGGCGGGGCGATGTGCGGGTGCGGCCGTGCGGCCCGGACCGCACGGTGATGGAGTTCCACGCGGACGAGGGCATCGCCATGGTGCAGCTGGACACGGCGGACGTACGGCGGTTCCTGGACCGGTCGTACGCGGCCGTACCGGCCGGCAGTGAACTCGCCTACCTGGGCATGGACAGCGGACTGGCCGAGCTGTTCGGCACGGCGTAGGACCGCGCGGAAGCCCGGGCGCACGGACGGCGCGGGAAGCCCGGGCCCGCGGACCGCGCGGGAAGCCGGACCGTGGAGCAGAACCTGGCCGCGGGAGGGCAACAGACACCGGCGAACGGCCACCGGCAACCGGCAACCGGCACCGACAGACCCCGACAGCCCCCGACAGCCCCCGACAGACAGCAGCAGAAGCCGACAGACGACAACCACAGACTGGGCCGACCGCGCCGTGACGTCACCGGCGCCGCCGGCTCGTAGTACGGCCGTGGGGGCCGGGTCGACCCCGGCGGGGGGGCCCGGGTGGTTTGACGACCCGGGGGGGGGGTGGTAATACTGCCCGTGGGGGGCGCGAATAT
>NZ_JBHWDV010000053.1:0-48430 GCF_042734445.1 Streptomyces sp. NPDC059649 | reverse complement strand
AGGCGCCCCGCGGCGGGACGGCCATGTACGTGGGAGGCGCCGCAAAGCGCAACGGCGAGCGAGCCCCGCGGCGGGACGGCCAAGTACGTGCGGGGGCGCCGCGAAGCGCTACCGCGGCGCCGCGGACGAGTACGTGGGGGGAGCCGCCGAACCCCGTTCGGCAAGGCGCGGGGCGCACAGGATCCGCTTGCGGCGGACGCGGCGGCCCTCGATGGCCGCGACCGCCAGGCGGGCGGCCTCCTTGGCGATGTCGCCGAGGCCCCAGTCGACGGTGGTCAGGGGCGGGGTGAGGACGCGGGAGACCGGGTGGTCGTCGAAGCCGACGACGGACAGGTCCCGGCCGACGGTCAGCCCGGCCTCGGCGGCGGCCGCGTAGACGCCGTAGGCGATGGAGTCGGAGAAGCAGAAGACGGCGGCGGGCGGCGGGAGGGCGCCGGTCGCGCGGCGGCCGTCGGGGGTGTTGGTGAGGACCCGCCGGGCCACCGCGGTCGCCTCGCCCAGTTCCTGGGGGCAGGGCAGGACCTGGGCGTCGATGCCGAGCCGGTCGGCGGCCTCGCGGACGTAGACGTCGGCGGGGCGATCGGGGGTGGAGGGGCCGGTGGGGGTGAGCACGGTGACCTGGCGGTGGCCCAGGCCGCGGAGGTAGTCCAGGACCGCGTCGATGCCGGCGCGGTTGTCGAAGAGCACCTCGCCCGCCGTACGGGCCCGGCTCAGCGCGTCGCCGATGGAGACCACCGGTACGCCCTCGGCGATCGCCGCCCAGCCCTCGGCCGAGGGGTCGACCGGGGAGACCAGCAGACCGTCCACCCGCTGGTCGCGCAGCTGCTTGGCGAGGACCAGTTCCCGCTCGGGGTCGCCGCCGGCGTCGAGGATCAGTGCGTAGCGGTCGCCGGCCAGCAGTTCGCGCCCTATGGCGGCCATCAGCTGCTGCTGCCAGAGGTCCTGGAGGTCGCCGGCGAGCACCCCGACGGTGCTCGTGCGGCCGCTGGCGAGGGCGCGGGCGATCGGGTCGGCCTCGTAGCCGAGTTCGGCGGCGGCCTTGCGCACCCGCTCCTCGGTCTCCTTGGAGACGTGCTTGCCGCGCAGTGCGTAGGAAACGGCCGCGGTGGAGAGTCCGGTGGCCTCGGCCACCTCGCGGAGGGTGGTGCGTTTGTTGGGCCTGGCCATGCCGGAAGCCTACCCAAGGCGGGCGGGCCGGCCCGGCCCATCGCCCTGCCCACGCCCGGCCCACCGCCCTGCCCACGCTCGGTGCGCGCCGGTGGGCCCGCTTCACCTCACCCGCGCCCTTGCACCGCGGGTGAGGGGCGCCCTTGACACCGTGGGTGGTTAAGCGCTTCACTTAAACGCATCAGTGAATCGGTTAAGTGAAGCGGTTGAGGAGGCTCCCGCACCGTGCCCACCGATGTCCATCAGCACCTCTGGCCGCCCTCGTTCGTGGCGCTGCTGCGGGCCCGGAGTGCGCCGCCGCGGCTGGTCGGCTGGTCGCTGGAGCTGCCCGGTGAGCCGCCGTACACCGTCGATCCGGCCGACCACGACGTCGCGGCCCGGGTCCGGCTGGCGCGTGCAGACGGGCTGGACCGGGCGCTGGTCTCGCTGTCCAGTCCGCTCGGCATCGAATACCTGCCGCCCGAGGAGGCCGCGCCGCCGCTCGCCGCGTTCCATGACGGCGCGCTGGAGCTGCCCGCACCCTTCGGCGTCTGGGCCTCGGTCTGCCTCACCGCGCCCGCACCGGACACCGGGGCGCTCCGCCGTGCGCTGCGGCGCGGCTGCGTGGGCCTCCAACTGCCCGCCACCGCGCTGCTCGACGCCGCCGGCTGGGCCCGCTGCGCGCCCCTGCTGGACGTCCTGGCCGCGCTGGACAAGCCGCTGTTCGTGCACCCGGGAGCGGCCCCGCCCGCCGAGGACGCCGCGCCCTCCTGGTGGCCCGCGCTGGTCCCGTACGTGCAGCAGATGCACGCCTCCTGGTTCGCGTTCCGGGCCTTCGGCCGGCCGCGCCACCCGGAGCTGCGGGTCTGCTTCGCGGCGCTGGCGGGCCTGGCGCCGCTGCACGGTGAGCGGCTGGTGGCCCGTGGTGGCGGCCGGGAGCGCGGATGGGTGGACCCCCGGGCGTTCTACGAGACGTCCTCGTACGGGACCCGGGCGGTGGACGCGCTGGTACGGGCCGTCGGCATCGACGTCGTCGTCAGCGGCAGCGACCGCCCCTACGCCGCGCCCCATATCCCCGACCTCGGTGCCGAGGCCGCCGTGCACGCCCTGCGCACCGTCAATCCGGCCCGTCTGCTGGGCCCGTCGAAAGGAGTCCGACCATGACGCACGCCGCCTCCCGGACCGAGGTCGCCGCCGGGGCCGGTCCGGCCGTGGACGCCGGGCAGCCGTTCGCCGCGCTGCCCGAGCGCACCCTCGACAAGCGTGAACTGCGGGTGCTGGTCGATGAGTTGGCGGACCGTCCGGAGCTGTGGCGGGGGCAGGTCGCGTTCTCCGACACCGAGCGGCACTACGCGTCCCTGTACCGCGACGAGTTCGTCGACGTCTGGCTGCTGTGCTGGACCCGGCAGAACGACACCGGCTGGCACGACCACGACCTCTCCTCCGGCGCCGTCCGGGTCGTCCAGGGCGTGCTGACCGAGTCCAATCCGCGGATCGGCGGGGAGCATCTGGCCACCGCCGTCGGCGCCGGCTCGTCGTTCTGCTTCGGCCCGGACCACATCCACCGGCTCACCGGGGCGACCGATGACGCGGTGTCGGTGCACGCCTATTCGCCGCCGTTGTGGCGGCTGGGCCAGTACGACATCACCGAGGACGGGCTGATGCGCCGGGTCTCGGTGTCGTACGCGGACGAGCTGCGGCCGATGGGCGACCCGGCGTCACCGGCCGCGTAATTCCTCGCCCGTTACCGCGGATTCGGCGCTTTCCCGGTCCCACCTATTGACCTGCCATTCATCGACGCGGATCCTGCATGAATCCATACAGGCAACGACCCGGGGCGGATGCATGGCAGGTGTGGTGGAACGGCGCTCGATCGACGTGGTGCCCGACGACGAACGGCACGGCAGCCCGGTCAGTCAGTTCACGCTCTGGCTGGGCGCGAACCTGCAGATCACCGCGGTCGTCACCGGTGCCCTGGCGGTGGTCTTCGGGGCGAACGCCTACTGGGCGCTGATCGGGCTGCTGCTCGGCAATCTCCTCGGCGGGGCGGTGATGGCGCTGCACTCCGCCCAGGGACCGCGGCTCGGCCTGCCGCAGATGATCACCTCGCGGGCCCAGTTCGGGGTGCGCGGGGCGGTGGTGCCGCTGGCGCTGGTCATCGTGATGTACATCGGGTTCTTCGCCAGCGGCAGCGTGCTGGCCGGGCAGGCGGTCGGCGAGCTGACGCAGCTGGGCGAGACGCCGGGGATCGTGCTGTTCGCGCTGGTCACCGCGCTGGCCGCGGCCGTCGGGTACCGCCTCATCCACGCCCTGGGGCGGATCGCCGGCCTGGTGTGCGCGCTGGCCTTCGTCTACCTGGGCGTCCGCCTGCTGCAGCGCGCCGACCTGGGCACGCTGCTGCACGACCACCGCTTCGGGCTGCCGGTCTTCCTGCTCGCCGTCTCGCTGTCGGCCTCCTGGCAGCTGGCGTTCGGCCCGTACGTCGCCGACTACTCGCGCTATCTGCCCCGGCACACCTCGGCCCGCGCCACGTTCTGGTGGACGCTGTCCGGCTCGGTGCTCGGCGCGCAGTGGTCGATGACGTTCGGTGCGCTGGCCGCCGCCGCGGCGCCGGACGCGTTCGTCGGGCACGAGGTGGGTTACGTCGTCGGCCTGGGCGGTGCCGGACTGGTCGCCTCGTTCCTGTACTTCGTCATCGCGCTCGGCAAGCTGACCATCAACGTCCTCAACACCTACGGCGGTTTCATGTCGCTGGTCACCAGCGTCAGCGGATTCCGCGGCCAGCGGGTGCTGTCACCGCGCGCCCGGGCCGGGTACATCGCCGGGATCATGGTGGCCGGCACGGCCGTCGCCCTCCTGGGCAAGGACTCGTTCCTGACGTCCTTCAAGGACTTCCTGCTGTTCCTGCTGACCTTCTTCACGCCCTGGTCGGCGATCAACCTCACCGACTACTACCTGATCTCCAAGGAGCGCTACGACATCGCCGCGCTGAGCGACCCGGCCGGCCGCTACGGCGCCTGGAACGCCCGGGCGCTGACCGTCTACGCCCTCGGCGTGCTCGCCCAACTCCCCTTCCTGGCCACGCACTTCTACACCGGCCCGCTGGTCGCCCCGCTCGGCGGCGCCGACGTCTCCTGGCTCGTCGGCCTGGCCGTACCGGCGGTCCTGTACGGGATCACCGCCCGCCGCGGCACCGCTCCCCTGTCCGACCCCGACGCGGCCGAGGGCGAACACGGGCAGCAGAGCCCGGCCGGATTGGGGGGTTAGCCCTACCGTGCGGTGTCCCGGCGGTCCGTACGCTCGCCACCATGGCGACACACGACCCCGATCTGCGCAAGGAACTCGACGCGACGCTCCAGACCCGCAAGGAGCTGGGGCCCGAGTACGAGGCGGAACTGGTGGAGTCCTTCCTGGAGAAGCTGGACCACACCATCGACCGCAGGGTCCGGCGGCAGCTCGCCGAGCAGCAGGTCCAGGTGGCGCGCGGCGGCCGCCCGCCGCGGCCGGAGGGCGCTGGACGCGACTTCTGGGAGCGGTTCGGGGTCGCCGCCCTCTCCTTGGTGCTGGCCGTCCCGCTGACCGCGATCTGCGCGTACAACGCCGGGATCCCGGGGCTGCTGGTGTGCTGGGCCGGCATCGTCGGCGTCAACGTCGTGCACAGCGTCGGCGTGCGGAACCTGCTGGTGGGCGGGCGCGCGCAGCGCCGTGACGGGGAGTGGGACTGAGCCCGGAGGGGAAGTTGTGGCGGGGACCGCCGCACCCCGGACAGGCCGGGGGCGGGACGACGGCGGTCCCCGCCAGGGACGCGATCCGGGTCAGGGCCGGTCGTCGCATCCGGGTGGCGATCTGGGAGGTCCGGGAGCCGCTCCGGAGGTCCGTATCGCCGTGCACTTCAATGTGCCGGACGAGTGTTAAGCCCGTGCTGCCAGCACATGACGCATACGTACACCTTGCGCCGACGGACCGTTTCCTGACGGCAACTTGATGCCGTGACGGGCCGGGCGGGACGCGGCGGCCGCCACCGGGACGGCCGCCGCGGCCGGTGCTACTTGCCGGCCTCGCGGGCCAGGAAGGCCAGCAGGTCCTGCCGGCTCACCACGCCCTTCGGCTTGCCCTCCACGAGGACGATCGCCGCGTCGGCGTTCTCCAGGACGGCCATCAGGTCGGAGACCGACTCGCCGGAGCCGACCTGCGGCAGCGGCGGGCACATGTGCTTCTCCAGCGGGTCGGTCAGCGACGCCCGCTGGGTGAACAGCGCGTCCAGCAGCTCGCGTTCGACGACGGAGCCGACGACCTCGGCGGCCATCACGTCCGGGTGGCCGGCGCCCGGCTTGACGATCGGCATCTGCGAGACGCCGTACTCGCGCAGCACGTCGATCGCCTCGCCGACGGTCTCCTCCGGGTGCATGTGGACCAGCGAGGGCAGCGCGCCCTCCTTGTGCTCCAGCACGTCGACGACCCGGGCCGCGGTGCCGCTCTCCTCCAGGAAGCCGTAGTCGGCCATCCACTCGTCGTTGAAGATCTTGGAGAGGTAGCCGCGGCCGCTGTCCGGCAGCAGGACGACGACCACGTCGTCCGGTCCGAGCCGGGAGGCGACCTCCAGCGCGGCCACCACGGCCATGCCGCAGGAACCGCCGACCAGCAGGCCCTCCTCCTTGGCCAGCCGCCGGGTCATCTGGAAGGCGTCCTTGTCCGACACCGCGACGATCTCGTCGGCGACCGTGCGGTCGTACGCGGTCGGCCAGAAGTCCTCGCCGACGCCCTCGATCAGGTACGGGCGCCCGGAGCCGCCGCTGTAGACGGAGCCCTCCGGGTCGGCGCCGATGACCTTGACCCGGCCCTCGCTGGCGTCCTTCAGGTAGCGGCCGGTGCCGCTGATCGTGCCGCCGGTGCCGACGCCCGCGACGAAGTGCGTGATCCGCCCGTCCGTCTGGGCCCACAGCTCCGGACCGGTGGTCTCGTAGTGGGAGCGCGGGTTGTTCGGGTTGCTGTACTGGTCGGGCTTCCAGGCTCCCGGCGTCTCGCGCACCAGCCGGTCCGAGACGTTGTAGTACGAGTCCGGGTGCTCGGGGTCCACCGCGGTCGGGCAGACCACGACCTCGGCGCCGTACGCCCGCAGCACGTTGATCTTGTCCGTGGACACCTTGTCCGGGCAGACGAAGATGCACTTGTAACCCTTTTGCTGGGCCACGATCGCCAGGCCCACCCCGGTGTTCCCGGAGGTGGGCTCGACGATGGTGCCGCCCGGCTGCAGCTCACCCGACTGCTCGGCGGCCTCGATCATCCGCACGGCGATCCGGTCCTTCACCGAACCGCCGGGGTTGAAGTACTCGACCTTCGCCAGGACGGTGGCCTGGATGCCCTTGGTCACGCTGTTGAGCCGCACGAGCGGGGTGTTGCCGACGAGCTCAATCATCGAATCGTAAAACTGCACGGTGGTCTCCGCGGTCGGGGGCACGCTCTCCTGCGCCCGTGCCGCCAGCCTATTGCCCGGGTGGCGTACACGAGGACGCGTTGCGTTCCGTGCGGGAACGGGCAACACCCTGTTGTAGGAGTTCTTGCCGATTCAAGAGCGCGTCGGCCCCCGGGTCCGGCGCGTCCGCACTGCGCGGGGAGGTGCCCGGCCCATGCCGATGACGATGTCCAGGGCGAGGGTGGCACGGCGGATCGCGACCGCCGCCGCGGTCGGCGGCGGCGGGGTCGGGCTGCTCGGCGTCGCCGCCGTCGGCGTGCTGCTGACCGAGGTCCGGCTGGCCCGCCGTACGGTCGGCGGCTCCAGCGACATCCCGCCGTGCGCCGACGGCCGCTACGGCGCCGCCTTCGGGCACCGCACCGACCGCCCGCCGCTCCGCCTGGGCTTCCTCGGCGACTCCACCGCCGCCGGCCAGGGCGTGCACCGCGTCTCGCAGACCCCGGGCGCGCTGCTCGCCTCCGGCCTCGCCGCGGTCGCCGAACTCCCCGTCGACTTCCGCAACGTGGCGCTGCCCGGGGCGCGGTCGGACGATCTGGCGCGCCAGGTGGAGCTGATGCTCGCGGACGGCTCGCAGACCCCGGACGTCTGCGTGATCATGATCGGCGCCAACGACGTCACCCACCGGATGCCGCCCGCGCAGTCCGTCCGCCACCTCGCGGAGGCGGTGCGCCGGCTGCGTGCCGCGGGCTGTGAGGTGGTGGTGGGTACCTGCCCCGATCTGGGCACCATCGAGCCGGTCTACCAGCCGCTGCGGTGGGTGGCCCGGCGGCTCTCACGGCAGCTCGCGGCCGCGCAGACGATCGGGGCGGTCGAGAACGGCGGCCGTACGGTCTCGCTGGGCGACCTGCTGGGCCCCGAGTTCGAGGCGCGTCCGCGGGAGCTGTTCGGGCCGGACAACTACCACCCGTCGGCGGAGGGGTACGCCACCGCCGCCATGGCCGTGCTGCCGACGCTGTGCGCCGCGCTGGGCCTGTGGCCGGACGAGGAGCGGCCGGAGCCGGCCCGGGGCGAGGGCATCCTCCCGGTCGAGCAGGCGGCCGCCGAGGCGGCTTCCGAGGGCGGTACGGAGGTCACCGCCTCCCGCGCGCCGTGGGCACTGCTCAAGCACCGCCGGCGGCGCCAGCTGCCGGACGCGGAGGAGTCGGCGGACCGGCCGTCGTTGCCGCGCTGAGGGCGGAGAGAGCACCGGACGGCCAGGGGGCCGCGGGGAATACCCGGCGGCCCCTTGCCGTTTCATAAGCGCTCGCTTAGAAAAGAGGTCCGCATCACAACCCGCACCCCGTGACCTCAGCGGTACGTGCAGGTAACTTCCCTCACAGTCCTCACACCTTCGCCCGTCCGTCGCCCGACCTTCCCCACGCTCTCCACTCCGTTCGAGCAGGGGATACCCAAGCCCCTCAACGAGGCGCCGGGCGCCACCTTGATCTCTTGGAGCCGTGATGCCCGAAGCCGTGATCGTCTCAGCCGCCCGCTCCCCGATCGGCCGCGCCTTCAAGGGCTCGCTGAAGGACCTGCGCCCGGACGACCTGACCGCGAAGATCATCGAGGCCGCCCTGGCCAAGGTCCCCGAGCTGGACCCCAAGGACATCGACGACCTGATGCTGGGCTGTGGCCTCCCCGGCGGCGAGCAGGGCCACAACCTCGGCCGCATCGTGGCCGTCCAGATGGGGATGGACCACCTCCCGGGCTGCACCATCACCCGCTACTGCTCCTCGTCGCTCCAGACGACCCGGATGGCGCTGCACGCCATCAAGGCCGGCGAGGGCGACGTCTTCATCTCGGCCGGTGTCGAGACCGTCTCGCGGAGCGTCAAGGGCAACTCCGACAGCCTGCCGGACACCCATAACCCGCTCTTCGCCGAGGCCGAGGCCCGTACGGCCGCGCGCGCCGAGCAGGAGGGCGCCGACTGGCACGACCCGCGGGAGGACGGCCTGGTCCCCGACGCGTACATCGCGATGGGCCAGACCGCGGAGAACCTCGCCCGCCTCAAGGGCGTCACCCGCCAGGACATGGACGAGTTCGGCGTACGGTCGCAGAACCTCGCCGAGAACGCGATCAAGAACGGCTTCTGGGAGCGGGAGATCACCCCGGTCACGCTGCCCGACGGCACGGTCGTCTCGAAGGACGACGGCCCGCGCGCCGGCGTCACGCTGGAGGGCGTGCAGGGCCTCAAGCCGGTCTTCCGCCCCGACGGCCTGGTGACGGCCGGCAACTGCTGCCCGCTCAACGACGGCGCCGCGGCGCTGGTCGTCATGTCCGACACCAAGGCCCGTGAGCTGGGCCTGACCCCGCTCGCACGGATCGTCTCCACCGGCGTCTCGGGCCTGTCCCCCGAGATCATGGGCTACGGCCCGGTGGAGGCCAGCAAGCAGGCGCTGCGCCGCGCCGGCCTGTCCATCTCCGACATCGACCTGGTCGAGATCAACGAGGCGTTCGCCGCCCAGGTGATCCCCTCCTACCGCGACCTGGACATCCCGCTGGACAAGCTGAACGTCAACGGCGGCGCGATCGCCGTCGGCCACCCCTTCGGCATGACCGGCGCCCGCATCACCACCACGCTCATCAACTCCCTCCAGTGGCACGACAAGCAGTTCGGCCTGGAGACCATGTGCGTGGGCGGCGGCCAGGGCATGGCGATGGTCATCGAGCGGCTGAGCTGAGCTGGAGCGAAGCGGAAGCGAGGTTCAGCGCGACCACGAGCACGTGCGGCTGAGCTGAGCTGGAGCGAAGCGGAAGCGAGGTTCAGCGCGACCACGGGCACGTGCGGCTGAGCTGACGGGCCTCCGGGCTCGCGGGTGTGCGCGGGGCGGAACAGACCAACTTCCGCCCCGCGCACACCCTTCGCTGTTGTACGGACACGGGCGGCGACGGGCGCGTGACCTGCCTCACTCGGTAACAAGATCGCGACCCAATCTCCCCCAGGATTGTGATGAACATCCTGGGGGAGAAGCGTCGTTGCAGGTCAGCATGGGGGCACCGCACCGTAAGAGGCCCATGGCCCCCAGCATTTCGGGACATAGCGCCCTGGGAGCGGTCGCCGACCCCCGGCAGGCTGATGTAGGAAGTCGGAGAACATTCTGCTAACGGGAGTACGCCGGTGAGCGAGCCGCCACCGAGGGTGCCCCCCGGGAGCGGCGCATCAAGGGGGTCGCCCCGGCCGGGCCGACGGCCGGGTGAAGTCCATGTACCGATGCACGGCCCGAGGGAAGTGGGCCGCCGAACGAAGTGGAGGTCGGCGCATGAGCGTCACCACCCTCGTCCTGCTCGTGGCCGCAGCCGTCGCCGTGGCGCTGGGCGCCGTCGCGCTGGGCACCGCCCGTGCACTGCGCCGCCAGCTCGCCGAGCTGCACGGTGAGCTCGTCGCCGCCCGCCGGGACGCCGCGGCGCGCGCCGAGGCGGCCGCCGCGACCATTCCCGCCGCCCGTACCAGCCCCGCCGAGGCGACCCCGCTCGCGGACATACGCGCCGCCGTCGCCGACGCGCTCGCCGAGGAGCGGGAGCGCGAGCTGGCCGAGGCCCGGGCGTTCTGGGCCGCTCAGGAGGCCAGGGACGCCGCGGACGCCCCGTCGCTGCTCGGCGGCCTCGGCGACGAGAGCCCGCTGGACGGCCGCGAGGGCCGTCTGACGCGCGACGGGCGGCCGGAGTCCGAGCGGCTCGACCTCCAGCCGTTCGTGCCCCGCCAGGCGGACCTGGCCGGTCTGGAGCCGCTGCTGGGCCCGGACGCCCTGGAGGCGATGGACGCCCTGGAGTCCGTGGAGGCGCTGGAGGCCCTGGACGCGCCGGAGTTGGAGCCCGTCGAGGGCACCGAGTCCGCCGAACTGGCCGCCGCCCGCCGCCGGCACCCCTCGCACCCGGACTTCTCACCGTCCCCGGTGATCGGCGACCACGAGCGCACGGTGGCGCGCCTGGAGGAGCTGGCGCGGGAGGGCACCGCGGTCGCGGACGTCCGCCCGGGCCCGCTGGGCACCCTGGACGTGTACGTCTTCGCCGACGGCACCACGCTCTGTCTGACCCCCGGCCAGCGCGAGGCCGCGGACCGGGTCGCCGACGCGCTGCACGCCGGGCGCACCCCGGTACTGCTGGGCGGCTCCGGCATCTCCGGCGCGTACGCCCTGACCTTCTCCTGGGGCGAGACCCGCGAGGACAGCGTCTACATCCTCGCCGACCGCGTCATCGCCTCACTCTGACGGGATTCCCGCCCCGCTCGGGACGGATTCGCGCCCCGCTCCGGCCGGATTCCCGCCGCTCTCTGACGGAGTCCTGCCGCGCTCCGACCGGATTCGCGCCTCGCTCCGACGGGAATCCCGCCTCGCTGCGACCGGATTCCCGCCTCGCTCCGGCCGAGTGTGTGGCCGGAATCCGACCGGAATCCGGCCCTGCCCCGCCAGGCCCGGAATACCGCCCACCCCCACCACGTTGTGGCCCCGCAGGGGGCCCATGCGCCCCCTAGGGAATCTGTTCGCCCGCCCCCTAGGGTCCCGTCTCCCCCCCCCCCGGAGTCCGCCCCCAGGGGCCGCCCAAGGCAGGCGGCCGCCCCTAGCAGCGTTCCGTCGCCGCTCGTACGCGGCGTAGGGCCTCCGCGAGTTCTTCGGCGGGGGCCACTTTCGCGTCAGGATCCGGGCCGGTGCCGGCCGGGCCGGCGGCCGCGGCGCGCAGTGCCTCGACGAGATCGTGTCCGGCCACCGCCAGCTGGTCGCCGACCGCGAACATCCCGGCGTCCGGGAACGGCCGCGGCGGCTCCCCGGGCCGTTCGATCAGCTGCGCACGGGTCGCCAACTCCCGTGCCAGCGCGAGCCCCTCGGCCGCCGCGCCCTGGCCGAGCCGGCTCTGCGGCAGCGCTCGGAGGCGGTCGGCGAGGGCGTCCACGGCGGTCTGCAAGGGGGTCACGTCAAGCACGCCGTGAGCCTATGCGCCACTGCGGGGTGGTTGCCAACGGCGGAACCCTCAGGCACGGTGTGCTGAAGAACCAGCATCGACCGCGTCCGGAGGCGCCGATGTCTCAGCTCTTCTCCGAAGAGACCCACCGGAACATGCTCTCCCGTATCCCCCAGTGCACGGGACGGGAAATCTCCGAATGGCTCCGCACCGTTGACGAAGGCCCCGCTTTCTTCCGCTTCGACGAAAAGGTCAGCTGGCTCCGTGGCGAGCACAACCTCGCCCACGGGCACGCCAAGGCGATCGTCCATGAATACGACCTCAGGCGCGCCGCGCGGAAGTTCTGATCCGCGATGAGGCGCCGTCCTCAACCCCGAAGGGCCCGCAGGCTGCTGCCTGCGGGCCCTTCTTCACGGTGCTCGTTACGGAGTTGCGCACTCCGTGGGCGCGGTCAGTCGCCCCGGAGGATGGAGATCAGCCGCAGCATCTCCATGTAGATCCACACCAGCGTCAGGGTCAGGCCGAACGCCGCCAGCCAGGACTCCTCCCGCGGCGCGCCGTAGGCGATGCCGTCCTCGACCTGCTTGAAGTCCAGGGCGAGGAACAGCGCGCCGAGGACGACGCCGACGATGCCGAAGAGGATGCCCAGGCCGCCGCTGCGGAAGCCGAGGCCGTCCCCGCCGCCGAAGACCATGAACAGCACGTTGACCAGCGACAGCAGGACGAAGCCCATCGCCGCGATCAGTACGAAGCGGGTGAAGCGGGCGGTGACCCGGACGATCCGCGTCTTGTAGGCGACCAGCATGGCGACGAACACCGCCATCGTGCCCAGCACCGCCTGCATGGGGGCGCCGCTCATCTTCGGCAGGTCGTTGATGAATCCGCTGAGCGCGCCGAGGAAGACGCCCTCCAGCGCCGCGTACGCGAGGATCAGCGCCGGCGACGGCCGGCGCTTGAAGGACTGGACGAAGCCCAGCACCATCGCGACCAGACCCGCGCCGACGGCGAAGCCGAGGTTCTGGGTCAGGAACAGCCAGCCGACGGTGGCGCCGGCGATGACCGTGCCGAGCGTCAGGCCCGTGCGCGCGACGACGTCGTCCATCGTCATCGGCCGGGTCTGCGGCGCGTACTGCGGCGGTGCCTGGGTGCCGGGCTGGCCCTGGGCGTAGGGGTCGGTGGGGGCCTGCGCGTAGGGGTTGCCGCCCTGTGCGTAGGGGTTGGTGCCTGCGTACGGGTTCGCGGTGGGGCCCCCGGCCTGCGCGTTGAAGCCCGCGTAGCCGGTGTCGCGGCTGAACCCCCGTCGCGAGAAGACCGGGTTGCTGCTCCTCATCTCACTCCTCCATGGCCGCCCTGCGCGGCCTTGACGGCAAGCGTAATGGCTTGGCAAAGACACGTCGCTCGTTCTTGGGCAGGATCTTTCCCCGTACACGGCGCGACACGTCCTCCGAGAGGAGGACGTACGGGATGCCGCGGACGTGCCCGGGAGCCGGCCCGATCTCTCGACCCGGGCACAACGGACGTCACATCCGAGCAGGCAACCGATTCACCGGAGCGGCCGTCTTTCCTTCCGGCCGGAAGTGCCCGCTGGGCGGATCGGCGGAGATGACACCTGGTCATGATCCGTATGCCGGAGCGCCCCTTCCTCACGCCCCGTCAGCTCACTGTGCGTAGTGCCATGGGCGCGATTCGTGGTAATCGGGGGGACAGACGGGGCTATTCTGGCGGCAAACAGCAGCGAAAGAGGTTGAGGTCCCTGTGCCTGACGTCTCCGTAGTCGTCATCGTCTACAACGACGCCGACCGGTTGCCGACCGCGGTCCAGTCCGTACTGGACCAAACGCTCCGGGATGTCGAGGTGGTGATCGTCGATGACTGCAGCACCGACCGTTCCTTCGAAGTGGCACAGCAGCTCGCCGCCGCGCATCCGGAGAGGGTCAGAGCCTTCCAGCTGCCGGAGAACAGCGGGGCGGGCGGCGAGCCACGCAACGCCGGCATCCGGCACACCCGCGGCCGTTACGTCATGTTCCTGGACAGCGACGACGTCCTGGAGGTCAATGCCTGCCGGAACATGCTCGACGCCGCCGAGGAATCCGGCTCGGACATCGTCTCCGGTCTGTGCGTCCGACTGCACAAGGACACCCGCAACCAGAAGCGGGACGAATGGTATTCCTGGCTGTATTCCACGACCCGGACCCTGGAGTCGGTCACGGAATTGCCGGACCTCTTCGTCTGGGACACCCTTTCCACCAACAAATGCTATCGCCGCGATTTCCTCATCGAACATGACCTGCGATTCCCGAAGGGCATGTTCTACGAGGACCTGATGTTCATCGCCGACGCCTATCTCGCGGCGCAGCGCATCACCCTGATCCCCAATCAGGTCTATTTCTGGCACGTATACGAGCGGGCCGCCGTGAAATCGGTGACGAACCGGCGGCACGAAATGACGAACTATGCGCACCGGCTGGAGATCCACCGGCGCATCGACGCATTGCTGGCCGAGCGCGGGCTGACCGAGCTGAAGCTCGCCAAGGACGTCAAATTCCTCAAGCACGACCTGGTGCTGCATCTGCGGGACCTGCCGTTCCGGGACGAGTCCTACCGCCGCGAGTTCGCCGAACTCTCCCGGGAATACCTCGCCGGCATCGCCCCCGAGGCGTACGAGCGGGTGCCGGCCATCCAGGCCATCTGTGCGTATCTGCTCCAGCGGGGTGACTGGGACAACCTGATCCCGGCCGTGGACACGCTGATCAACCGCGACAAGGTCTCCTCGCCGCTGGCCGAGCACGACGGCCGGATCTACTGGTGCGGGGGCCACTTCGACGACGCCTTCGGCCGCTCCGTACTGGACGTCACCGACATCGGCTACCACGAGAAGCCGGTCAACCAGCTGTTCCTGCGCAACCAGCTCACCCGTTACCAGGACTTGGGCGGGGCCGTCTCCCTGGCCGGGCGGATCACCAACCCGCTGGGCGTCATCCCGCCCGGTGCGCGGCTGAAGGGCGAGCTGGAGTTCAGCGCCCGGCGGCGCAGCCTGCAGTCCTTCCACTTCCCGGTCGGGGAGCTGCGCCACGAGGGTGACGCGATCCACTGGGCGGCCACCACGGACCTCACCGCGGGGCTGCGCCCGCTGGGCATCGTCGACTCCATCTGGGACGTACGGCTGCGGCTGGAGGTGGACGGGGTGCGCACCACCACCCGGCTCACCGTCGCCGACACCGAGCTGACCGGTTCGCTGCCGGTCCGGCCGCGGCTGACGCGGATGGTCGCCGACCGGCTGCAGCCGCACGCCTCGGCCAAGGGGCATCTGGCGTTCCGGCTGGTCAGCGAGGGCGCGAACGCCGAGCGGATGCAGGAGCTGATCACCCGTGGGGTGCGCGGGAAGCCGGGCACGCTGGCCAAGACCGGCTACCGCAAGGCGAAGGCGCTGCGCAAGAAGGTCGCCTCCGGCGACAACAAGCTCCGGGCGTACCACGAGGTGTTCTGCCGGCTTCCCATCAAGAAGCGCACGGTGGTCTTCGAGAGCCATCTGGGCAAGCAGTACAGCGACAGCCCGCGCGCGATCTACGAGGAGATGCGCCGGCAGGGGCTGGAGTTCGAGGCGATCTGGTCGTACTCCGGTTCGCCGAAGGACTTCCCCAAGGGGGTCACGCTGGTCAAGCGCTGGTCGCTGCCGTACCTCAAGGCGCTGGCGCAGGCCGAGTTCTGGGTGGACAACCAGAGTTACCCGCTCAAGCTCACCAAGCGCCCGGAGACCACGTACCTGCAGACCTGGCACGGCTCGGCGCTGAAGAAGATGGGTTTCGACCAGCCCGCCCTCAAGGCGCAGACCCGGCAGCAGCAGGAGGAGCAGCAGCGTTCGCTGGACCGCTTCGACCGCTTCCTGGTCCGCTCCGAGCACGATGTGCACACCCTGGCCAAGGCGTTCCGGCTCAAGGAGAAGACGCTGCTGCGGGTCGGGTATCCGCGCAATGACGCGCTGGTGCGCGCCCGGCAGCGCGAGGAGGAGCTGGGCCGGCGTGAACGCGGGCCGCTGGCCGCCGAGTTGGGCATTTCCGAGGACAAGACGGTGCTGTTGTACGCGCCGACGTTCCGCAAGGCGGGCGGGCGGCACGGGCGCTTCGAATTGCCCTTCGCCGTCGAGCGGTTCGCGGAGCAGTTCGGTGACCGCTACGTCCTGCTGGTGCGCTCGCACTACCTCAATCACGTGGTGCTGCCCCCGACGGTGCAGGGCCGGGTCATCGATGTGTCGGCACGTCATGACGTGACGCCGCTGCTGGCGCTGGCGGACGGGCTGATCACCGACTATTCGTCGGTGATGTTCGACTACGCGCTGCTGGACCGGCCGTTGGTGTTCTTCACCTACGACTACGACGAATACGTCCACGAGGGCCGGGGGACGTACTTCGATCTGCTGGCGCATGCGCCGGGCCCGGTGGTCCGTACCGAGGACGATTTCCACGAGACGATCAAGTCGTTCGAGAAGCAGACCCTGGAATACGCCCGGCAGCGCGCGGAATTCGTCGCCAGGTTCGGGGAATACGACCGGGGCGACGCCGCCCGGAGCATTGTCGATCAGTTCTTTGCGCAGTGGAGCCGTTGATGACCAAGTCGTACGCAGCCGGGCCGCGGGACATCTTCTTCGTCTCCAACAGCGTCAACGAGATGGGCGGCATCACCAGTTGGTCGCACCAGATGGCGCGTCTGTTCAGCGAGCGGGGCCACCGGGTGCACATCATCGGCATCGTGCCGGCACCCGAGGGGCGCGCCCATGAGCTGGCCGACGACGTGCCGTTCAGGACGACCACGCTGTACCGCGACCATCCGCCGTCGGTCCGCCCGGTGCGCGGTCTGAAGGACCGGCTGAACGTCGCCGAGCAGCGTCGGCGGGCCGCCCGGGAGGCCGGGATGCGGGAGCAGGCGGCGAAGATGAGTGCGCTGTTCCGGGCGGCGAAGCCGGGCGGGGTGGTGATCGTCACGCAGGTGTGGGCGATGGAGTGGGTGGCGCTGGCCGACACCGCGGGGCTGACCGTGGTCGGAATGAGCCATGAGTCGTTCGAGACCTGCCGCAAGTCGTCCCGCTTCGGCCGGGTCAAGCGGTTTTACGCGGACGTCGACCGGATGCTGACGCTCACCCGTGAGGACGCCGACCGGTGGATCCGCCAGCGGATGGACAACGTCGGCTTCATGCCCAATCCCCTGCCGTTCTTCCCCGACGTCCCGTCGGACCGCTCCCGCAGGTGCGTGGTCAGCATCGGCCGGCTGCACGAGGAGAAGGGCGTCGACCTGCTGCTGGAGGCATGGGCGCAGGTCGCCCCGGCGCACCCGGACTGGACGCTGCGGATCTACGGTTCCGGCGAGGAGGCCGAGGCGCTGCGGAAGTTGGCGGCGGAGCTGGGGGTGACCTCGTCCGTGGAGTGGATGGGGCGTACCTCCGACGTCCCCGGGGCGCTGCGGGAGAGTGCGGTGTTCGCGCTCAGCTCGCGGGGTGAGGGCTTTCCGCTGGCCCCGATGGAGGCGATGGCGACGGCCGTGCCGTGTGTGGCGTTCGACGTGGCGCCGGGCGTCCGCGAGATCATCACGGACGGCGAGGACGGTTTCCTCGCTCCCCCGGGCAATGTCACCGAATTCGCCCGGCATCTCGACACCCTGATGTCGGACAAGGACCTCCGGGACGCGATGGGCGAAGCCGCCCGGGAGAACATCCAGCGGTTCTCCACCGACGAGATTGTCGGCCGCTGGGAGAACCTCTTCGCTCTCCTGGAGCGCTGAGCCCGCCGAACAAAGCGCGAGGGCCGCCGGTTTGCCCCGGCGGCCCTTCTCGTTGAAAATTCAGGTAAGCACCCGACTTCGAACCCCGCCTTGGTCACGTGCGGAGTGCCCGGAGCCGGACTTGAACCGGCACGGCCCGTAGGCCAGCGAGGTTTAAGCTCGCCGTGTCTGCATTCCACCATCCGGGCTTGGGATCCCCCATGCCGCCCCAAAGAGGGCAGCACGAGCGTAGCCCGCAGCGCACGACGCAGATCGGCCGCTCATCCCGAGGTTGTCTTATTTTATTGGCAACTGAGGGAGCATCAGCGCTGGGTACAGGCCGTGGGCACATGCCTGGCGCCTCCCTTTGCCACACCCCGCCGCGGCGCAAATCAGTACCCGAATTGACGGAAACTCGACGCCGGTCCGCCGCCCCCCTCACCCCGGCCGGGGAACCCCCGTCGCATCGGCCACCACGCCCTCCCGGCCTCAGGGTTCCTCTCCTCCTCGGGGATGACCGGGCGGACCGCGGCTACTGCCCAGGGGTGGTCAAGGACGGGCACAAGGGTTGACGCCCGCGGCCCTTGCCCTGACCCACGATGGAAAGCGTCCGCATGACGTCCGCGGCGCGTGCCTCCCGGCCGCGCACGGCCCATCCCCGTCCCGACAGGAGCGCGTTCCCGTGACCACCACCCACTCCGGTGTCCCGACCGCCGGCCGCACCACCGCGGTGGCCGCCCGCGCCACGGACCTCACCAAGGTCTACGGCCAGGGCGAGACCCAGGTGGTCGCCCTGGACGCCGTCTCGGTCGACTTCCGGCAGGCGCAGTTCACCGCGATCATGGGCCCCTCCGGGTCCGGCAAGTCGACCCTGATGCACTGCATGGCCGGCCTGGACTCGGTCTCCGGCGGCTCCGCCCGGATCGGCGACGTCGAACTGACCGGCCTCAAGGACAAGAAGCTCACCCAACTCCGGCGCGACAAGATCGGCTTCGTCTTCCAGGCGTTCAACCTGCTGCCGACCCTGAACGCACTGGAGAACATCACCCTGCCCATGGACATCGCGGGCCGGAAGCCGGACCGCGCCTGGCTGGACCGCGTGGTGGAGACCGTCGGTCTGGGCGGCCGCCTCAAGCACCGCCCCAGCCAGCTCTCCGGCGGCCAGCAGCAGCGGGTCGCGGTCGCCCGCGCGCTGGCCTCCCGGCCCGAGATCATCTTCGCCGACGAGCCCACCGGCAACCTGGACTCGCGCTCCGGCGCCGAGGTACTGGGCTTCCTGCGCAACTCCGTGCGCGAGCTGGGCCAGACCGTGGTGATGGTCACTCACGACCCGGTCGCCGCCTCCTACGCGGACCGGGTCGTCTTCCTCGCCGACGGCCGGATCGTCGACGACATGCCGAACCCGACCGCCGACCTGGTCCTCGAACGGATGCTGCGTCTTTCCGGGGGCTCGCCCCGGACCGCCGGCTCCGACGCCAAGGGCCGCACGAGTTGATCCGCAGCAGCCGCCACCCGCACCCCGGGCCTCCCGGACCTCTCCTCCAGGACTGACCACCCATGTTCCGTACCGCCTTGCGCAACGTGCTCGCGCACAAGGCCCGGCTGCTGATGACCGTTCTCGCCGTGATGCTCGGCGTGGCCTTCGTCTCCGGCACCCTGGTCTTCACCTCGACCATCTCCGACGCCTACCAGGCCAGCTCCCAGAAGGGCTTCGACCGCGTCGACGTCGCCGTCCGGCCGCGCTCCGACGACCACCGGGGCGCGCCCGGCCGGACACCGCGGCTCGACCGGAAGCTGCTCGACGCGGCCGCCCGGGTGCCCGGCGCGGCCTCCGCCACCGGCACCGTCTCCGGTTTCACCGCCATCGCCGACAAGAAGGGCGAGCTGATCGGGGACGGCTTCTCCACCCTCGGCGGCAACTACTTCCCCGGCAAGGACGGCACCGACGCCCGCTACCCGCTGCGCGACGGCACCGCCCCCAAGGGACCGCACGAGTTCGCCCTGGACGCGCACACCGCGGACAAGGCCGGCTACAAGGTAGGCGACACCGTCCGGATATCCGTCGACGGACCGGTCCGCGAGCAGAAGCTGACCGGCGTCTTCACCACCGACGACGGCACCGTGGCGGCCGGCGGCAGCCTGGCGCTGTTCGACACCCCGACCGCCCAGAAGCTGTTCGCCGCCCCCGGCACGTTCAGCGAGATCGACGTCACCGCCGCGCCCGGCACCTCGCAGACGGCCCTGAAGGCCGCGGTCGACAAGGTGCTGCCCAAGCACGGCGCGGAGGCCACCACCGGCCGTCAACTCGCCGACGACCAGGCGAAGATGATCGCCGAGAGCATGGACGGCATGAAGACCGGCCTGCTGGTCTTCGCCGGTATCGCGCTGTTCGTCGGCGTCTTCATCATCGCCAACACCTTCACCATGCTGGTCGCCCAGCGCACCAAGGAACTCGCGCTGCTGCGCGCGGTCGGTGCCAGCCGCCGCCAGGTCACCCGCTCGGTGCTGATCGAGGCGCTCGTCGTCGGCGCGGTCGCCGCGGTCACCGGCCTGGCCGCCGGTATCGGCATCGGCGCCGCCCTGCGCGCCCTGATGAGCAGCACCGGCGCCACCGTCCCCGACGGGCCCCTGGTGGTCCCGCCGTCGACGTTCGTGATCTCACTGCTGGTCGGCGTCGCCATCACCGTCCTGGCCGCGTGGCTGCCCGGCCGCCGGGCCGCGAAGATCCCGCCGGTCGCCGCGATGAACAGCGTGCACGCCACCGCCACCACCAGGTCGCTGGTGGTCCGCAACACCATCGGTGCGCTGTTCGCCGGCGCCGGTGCGGCCGGGGTGCTGATCGCCACCGGGATGTCCGACGGCAAGGTGGTCATGAGCGGTGGTGCGGTGCTGCTGCTGATCGGCGTGTTCATCCTGACGCCGCTGCTGTCCCGCCCGCTGATCGCGGTGGCCGCGCCGGTCCTGCGCGCCTTCGGGATCTCCGGCACCCTCGCCCGGCAGAACGCGGTCCGCAACCCGCGCCGTACGGCCGCCACGGCGTCCGCGCTGATGGTCGGACTGACCCTGATCACCGGGATGACGGTGATCGCGGGCAGCGTGCAGAAGGGCATCGACAAGATGGCCACCGACGCGCTGAAGGCCGACTACGTCGTCTCCATGGCCAGCCGCACCCCGCTCTCCCCCGACGTCGCCAAGAAGCTGAGCGGCCTCGACGAGGTCACCGCGGTCAGCCCGCTGCGCAACTCCCCCGCCCGGATCGGCGCCGGCACCACGTATCTGACCGGCGTCAACGGCCCGGACTTCGGCAAGCTCACCCGGCTCGACTTCACCCGGGGTGCGCTGGGCGACCTGCGCGGCGACAAGGTGGTGGTGGACGACGCCACCGCCAAGGAGAAGGGCTGGAAGCCCGGTTCCCGTTTCCCGGTGACCTATGAGGACGGCAAGCAGGGCACGCTGACCGTCTCGGGCGTCTATCAGGGCAACGAGATACTGCGCGGCATCCTCCTGGACAACGCCACGCTGGCCCCGCACCAGAAGCAGATCACCGATATGCAGGTGATGGTCAAGACGACGGACGGCGCCACCGACGCCACCAAGGACGCGCTGGTCGCGGCGCTCGGCAAGAACCCGGCGATCTCCGTCTCCGACAAGCAGGACGTCTCCGACGGCATCGCCAAGATGTTCAACCTGATGCTGAACATGCTCTACGGGCTGCTGGCCATGGCCGTGATCGTCGCGGTGCTGGGGGTCATCAACACCCTGGCGATGTCGGTCTTCGAACGCTCCCAGGAGATCGGCATGCTGCGGGCCATCGGCCTGGACCGGCGCGGCGTCAAGCGCATGGTGCGGCTGGAGTCGCTGGTGATCTCGCTCTTCGGCGGGGTGCTCGGCATCGGCCTGGGCGTCTTCTTCGGCTGGGCCGCCGGTGAGCTGATCTCCGGCTCGCTGGCGACGTACGAACTGGTCCTGCCCTGGGGCCGGATGGGCGTCTTCCTCGCGATGGCCGCCCTCGTCGGTGTCCTGGCCGCGCTCTGGCCGGCGCGGCGGGCGGCCCGGCTGAACATGCTGGCGTCGATCAAGGCGGAGTAGCCGCGGAAACGCGTGTGTGCCGGGTCCCCGCGCGGGGGCCCGGCACACACGCGTTTCGGCCCGGCGGGTCAGCCCGCCCAGGTCCGGGCCCGCAGCGGCAGCCCGGAGACGCCCGGTTCCGGGGTCCGTACGGCCAGCACCTGGTTGACTCCTATCCGGTTGCGCTCGAAGGACAGCGCCGAGGCGGCCATGTAGAGCCGCCAGACCCGGGCCCGGCCGGGCGAGGTGAGCCGTACCGCCGCGCCCCAGTGCCGCTCCAGGTTGGCGACCCACCGACGCAGCGTCAGCGCGTAGTGCTCGCGGATCGCCTCCACGTCCCGCACCTCGAACCCGGCCTCCTCCAGCTGGGCCACGGTCCGGCCGACCGGCGCCAGTTCGCCGTCCGGGAAGACGTACCGGTCGATGAACTCGTCGACGTGGTACGCCTCCTCGTCGGCCACCGGCCGCCGGGCGATCTGGTGGTTGAGCAGCCGCCCGCCGGGCCGCAGCAGGGCGTGCAGCGCGTCCGCGTACTCCGCGTACCGGGCGCGGCCGACGTGCTCGGCCATCCCGATCGAGGAGATCGCGTCGAACGGCTCGTCCTTGATCTCGCGGTAGTCCTGCACCCGGATCTCGACCCGGTCGGCGAGCCCGGCCTCGGCGATCCGCTTGCGCGCGTAGGTGGCCTGCTCCTCGGAGAGGGTGATGCCGACCGCCCGTACGCCGTACTCGCGGGCGGCGTGCAGCACCATCGAGCCCCAGCCGCAGCCGACGTCCAGCAGCCGCTGATCCTCTTTCAGGGCGAGCTTGCGGCAGATCAGGTCGAGCTTGTCCCGCTGGGCGTCCTCCAGCGTCGCGTCCGGTGCCGCCCAGTAGGCGCAGGAGTAGACCATGGACGGGCCGAGCACCAGCTCGTAGAAGTCGTTGCCGACGTCGTAGTGGTGGCTGATGGCTTCCTTGTCGCGCAGCAGGGTGTGCAGCGGGCCGCGGCGCCGGCGGGCCTCCTCGGCGGGCGGGGCGGGCGGGACCGGCGCGCCGGCCAGGGTCAGCAGTTCGCGGGCGGCGTTGCGGATCTCCGGGCGGGCCAGGGCGCGCAGGGCGGCGGCCCGCTGCGGCTTGGGGGCGGCGGTGCCGCGCTCCCAGACCAGTCCGGCGAGGAGGTCGAGCGCCTCGTAGAGGTCCCCTTCGACGTCGATGTCGCCGGCCACCCAGGCCCGGGCCAGGCCGAGCTCGCCGGGTTTGAACAGCAGCCGGCGCAGCGCGCGGCGGTTGCGGAAGACGAGCGTGGGTGCCCCCGGCGGGCCCGACTCGCTGCGGTCCCAGGCGCGGATGCGCACCGGGAGCGGGGTTCCCAGCACCTCCTCGGCGAGCTTGGTGAGCCGTCCAGCGGCGTCGGCCATGTCGCACACCTCCGTGTTGACGAGTCGGGCGAAGAAGTTTCACCCACCACGTAAACGCCAACGGGGCGTCCCGTTAGTCCCGTTCGTGTGCAAGCGAACCGCACCCGGGAGCCATTTCGCCAGAGTGGACACGTTTGCGGACATGGCGAAGGGCGCCCGCCCCACGGATGGCGGACGCCCTTCGGGCTGGTCGGAGTACTCCGGTACCCGACCGGTGAATCAGCTGGCCTTGGCCTTCGGCTTGTCGCCGGAGCCGGCCGCGGCCGGTGCGGGGGCCGGCTTGGCCGCCTCGTAGAACTCCTCGCGGGGGTTCTCCATGGCGCCGAGCGAGACCACCTCGCGCTTGAGGAACATGGCGAGCGTCCAGTCGGCGAAGACCCGGATCTTGCGGTTGAACGTCGGCATCGCCATGCCGTGGTACGCGCGGTGCATGTACCAGGCGAGACGGCCCTTGAGCTTGATCTTCATCTTGCCCATGACGATCATCGCGACGCCCTTGTGCAGGCCGAGACCGGCGACCGCACCCTTGTTGGCGTGGCTGTACTCCTTCTGCGGGAAGCCCCGCATGCCGGAGACCACGTTGTCGCCGAGGATCTTGGCCTGCCGCAGCGCGTGCTGCGCGTTCGGCGGGCACCAGGCGTTCTCGTTGCCGTTCTTGCGGCCGACCAGGTCGGGGACCTGGGCGTTGTCGCCGGCGGCCCAGATGTAGTCGGTGCCCTGCACCTGGAGGGTCGGGGCGGTGTCGACGTGACCGCGCGGGCCGAGCGGCAGGCCGAAGCGGGCCAGCGCCGGGTTGGGCTTGACGCCCGCGGTCCACACGATGGTGTTGGAGTCGACCTCGAGGCCGTTGTTGAGCTTGACGTGGCCGTCGACGCAGGAGTCCATGCCGGTCTTGAGGTAGACCTCGACGCCGCGCGACTCCAGGTGGTCCTTGCCGTACGAGCCGAGCTTCGGGCCGACCTCGGGGAGGATCTTGTCGGCGACGTCGACCAGCAGGAAGCGCATGTCCTCGCGCTTCACGTTGTTGTAGTACTTCGCGGCGTCGCGGGCCATGTCCTCGACCTCACCGACGGTCTCCGCGCCGGCGAAGCCACCGCCGACGAAGACGAAGGTGAGCGCCTTGCGGCGGACGTCCTCGTCGGTCGTGGAGTCGGCCTTGTCCAGCTGCTCCAGGACGTGGTTGCGCAGGCCGATGGCCTCCTCGATGCCCTTCATGCCGATGCCGTTCTCGGCGAGGCCGGGGATCGGGAAGGTGCGGGAGACCGCGCCCATGGCGACGACCAGGTAGTCGAAGGGCAGCTCGTACGCCTCGCCGACCAGCGGGGCGATCGTGGCGACCTTGCGGTCCTGATCGATGGTGGTGACCCGGCCGGTGAGGACCTCCGCCTTCGGCAGCACGCGTCGCAGCGGGACGACGACGTGCCGGGGGGAGATGCTGCCGGCGGCGGCTTCGGGGAGGAAGGGCTGATAGGTCATGTACGACCGCGGGTCGACGACCGTGACGGTCGCCTCGCCGTAGCGCATCTTCTTGAGGATGCGCCGAGCTGCGTACAGGCCTACGTACCCACCGCCTACTACGAGGATCCTGGGACGCTCCGTGGTGCTCATGCAATCGAGTATCCACCCCCACATGGGGGGTCGCTCGTGAGCCCCTTCACAAGGGTCGGAGGGGTATCTGCTACACTCCGCCGGCTTCGTGACGGACGCCATAGCGCGGGCCGGAACCACCGTAGTACGTCAGGCGTTGGAGACCCCCGTTGATCAGGCCTTGTGGGCCGTCCGGGGGACGAACCAGGCCCTCGGGGAGGCCGTCGCCGAACCGTCGGAACCCGCGCATTCTCCGGGTCGAAGAGCCCTGGAGCCTTCGAATGAGCGTCGTACGGTCAGATTGTTCGCCCGACGGGAGGGTTTTTCATGTGAAGGATTTCACGAACTTTCTTTCCCGGGGTGCCCGCGGAGCCCGCTGAAGCCCCCGGAATCCCGCCCGGCCGCCACCACGCCGACTCAAAAAGCCCCCCGGCAGAGGCGGTTGCCGCACCTCTGCCGGCCGGCCGTCACACCGTTCGCGGGGCCCCGTAGCGCCGCGTCCCGGCCTCAGTCCGCGATGCTCCAGGCGATGCCGTCCAGGATGTCGTGTTCGCTCACCACGACCTCCTCGGCGCCGGTGCGTTCCATGATCGAGAGGAGGACGAGGGCGCCCGCGCCGATCACGTCGACCCGGCCCGGGTGCATGACCGGGATGGCCGCGCGTTCGACGTGGGTGGCGGTGAGCAGGCGGTCGGTGATCTCGCGGACCTTCGCCAGCGGGATGCGGGAGTGGTGGATGGCCGCGGAGTCGTAGTCGGTGAGGCCCAGGGCGATCGCGGCGACGGTGGTCACCGAGCCGGCCAGGCCCACCAGGGTGGCGGCCTCGGCCAGCGGAACGATCTCCTCCGCGTGGTCCAGGGCCTTGGCGATGTCGGCCTTCATGGCGGCGATCCGGGCGGGCGTCGGCGGGTCACTGATCCCGCCGTCGTGGACCAGGTGGCGCTCGGTCATCCGGACGCAGCCGACGTCGACGGAGCGTGCGGCACGGACGGAGCCGTCGCCGAGGACGAACTCGGTGGAGCCGCCGCCGATGTCCACCACCAGGAACGGCCGCGCGAGATCGGCGCGGCCGGTGAGCTCCTTGGTGGCACCGTGGAACGAGAACTCCGCCTCCTGGTCGCCGGTGATCACCTCGGGCTCCACGCCCAGGATGTCCACCACGCCGCGCACGAAGTCCGCGCGGTTCTCCGCGTCCCGGGAGGCCGAGGTGGCCACGAAACGGACCTGTTCGGCGCCCAGGCCCTTGATGACCTCGGCGTACTCCCGGCAGGCCGCGAAGGTGCGCTCCAGCGCCTCCGGCGCCAGCCGGCCGGTGCGGTCCACGTCCTGGCCCAGCCGGACGATCTGCATCCGGCGGTCGAGCTCCGTCAGCTCGCCGGTCCGCGGGTCGACGTCCGCGATCAGCAAGCGGATGGAGTTCGTACCGCAGTCGACGGCGGCGACGCGCTTCACTCGGACTCTCCCTCGTCGGTCCCGCTGCCGGTCTCGCTGCCGGTCCTGCTGTCGTTCTCGCCGGCGTTCTCGCCGCACGGGCTCACGCACGGGCCCTTCCGCCACCACTCCGGCAGCATGGCGATCGCCTCGTCACCGAGCGGGTTGACGCCCGGCCCGGCCGCCAGCGAGTGGCCGACGAGGACGTGCAGGCACTTGACCCGGTCGGGCATGCCGCCCGCGCTCG
This sequence comes from Streptomyces sp. NPDC059649, assembly GCF_042734445.1. NCBI lineage: Bacteria > Bacillati > Actinomycetota > Actinomycetes > Kitasatosporales > Streptomycetaceae > Streptomyces > Streptomyces sp. NPDC059649. Next base: position 22,453 of record NZ_JBHWDV010000053.1, on the reverse strand, counting down.
GGAAGCCCTCCAGCACCTCGATGGCGTCCCGCCGCCGGATGTAGTCCTCGTGGGCCGCGCGGTAGGCGGCGGCGAGCTCCGGGTCGGTCGCCAGCCGCTCGGACATCTCCTTCATCACGCCGTTGGCCTCCAGCGTGCCGATCGCGGAGGCCGCGCGCGGGCAGGTGAGGTAGTAGAGCGTGGGGAAGGGCGTGCCGTCCTCCAGGCGCGGCGCCGTCTCGACGACGTCCGGCTGGCCGCACGGGCAGCGGTGCGCGATGGCGCGCAGGCCGCGCGGCGGGCGGCCGAGCTGCTCCTTGAAGGCGGCGATGTCCGCGGCGGTGGGCTCGGTGGGCTCGGTCTGGGGCGGAGGGGTTTCCATGTGCGCTTTCGGTGAGGTGGTGGGTGAAACGGCGGTGGGGCGGAACGGCGGTACGTGCCGCCCCTGTCGACAGTACGGGGCCGCGCGGGCCGGCGGTACGGGCCGGGCGCACCGGCGGCACGGCCGGCGCGGGCACTACCGCTTGTCGGCCGCGTCGACCGCCTGCCACAGGTTGTCGTACCAGGGGCGCTCGGCCGCCCGCGTCCCCTTGGGGGCGGCGGCGGTGCCGGAGCCGTCCTGGACGATGTAGCCGGTCTCGCCCGGCATGACGTAGTGCAGGTGGCGGCGGGCCTGCTGGCGGACGTACTCCGGGTCCTGCCAACGGGCCTTCTGCTCGCGCAGCCGGTCCAGCTGGGCACCCGCGTCCCGGGCCTTGCGGCGCTGGTCGGCGATGTCGGAGCGCTGGGAGACGTACTGCCTTATCGGGTAGGCGAGCGCCACCACCAGCGAGCACATCACCAGCGCCAGCAGGGCGGCGCGGCCGGTGAGGCGGTTGCGGCGGGCCGGCCGGGCGCGGTAGACGCGGGCGGCGGCCTGCTCGCCGAGCGCCTTGAGTCGGGTCGCGGTCGAGAACCGGTCCGCGGGCACGTCGTCTCCCCTTCACTGACGGACGCCGGTCTGCGTCAAGCAGGTACGTCCCCGGCAACGGTACGGGACCGTCGCCGGGGACGTACGGGGTGCTGGGCGGTCGGCTCGCCCGATCAGCCCTTTCGGGCCGCGGGTCGGCACGCCCCCGCGGAACCGCGGGACGCCGAGCTCCGGGGCGTCAGCCCTTGAAGCGGGGGAACGCGCTGCGGCCGGCGTACACCGCGGCGTCGTCGAGGATCTCCTCGATGCGCAGCAGCTGGTTGTACTTGGCGACGCGCTCGGAGCGGGCCGGGGCGCCGGTCTTGATCTGGCCGCAGTTGGTGGCGACGGCCAGGTCGGCGATGGTGACGTCCTCGGTCTCGCCGGAGCGGTGCGACATCATGCACTTGAAGCCGTTGCGCTGGGCCAGCTCGACGGCGTCCAGGGTCTCGGTCAGCGAACCGATCTGGTTGACCTTGACCAGGAGGGCGTTGGCGGAGCCCTCCTCGATGCCGCGGGCCAGGCGCTCGGGGTTGGTGACGAACAGGTCGTCGCCGACCAGCTGGACCTTGGCGCCGAGCTTGTCGGTGATGACCTTCCAGCCGGCCCAGTCGTCCTCGAACAGCGGGTCCTCGATGGAGACCAGCGGGTACGCGGCGACGAGCTCCTCGTAGTACTCGGTCATCTGGGCGGCCGAGCGGGACTGGCCCTCGAACTGGTACGAGCCGTCCTTGTAGAACTCGGAGGCGGCGACGTCCAGGGCGAGCGCGATGTCCTGGCCGGGGGCGTAGCCGGCCTGCTTGATGGCCTCCAGGATCAGGTCGAGGGCCTCGCGGTTGGAGCCGAGGTTGGGGGCGAAGCCGCCCTCGTCACCCAGGCCGGTCGACAGACCGCGCTCCTTCAGGACCTTCTTGAGGGTGTGGTAGACCTCGGCGCCCCAGCGCAGGGCCTCGGAGAAGGACTCCGCGCCGATCGGGGCGATCATGAACTCCTGGATGTCCACGTTGGAGTCGGCGTGCGAGCCGCCGTTCAGGATGTTCATCATCGGCACGGGCAGGACGTGCGCGTTGGGGCCGCCCAGGTAGCGGAACAGCGGGAGGTCGCTGGCCTCGGAGGCGGCGTGCGCGACGGCGAGGGAGACGCCGAGGATGGCGTTGGCGCCGAGCGAGCCCTTGTTGTCGGTGGCGTCCAGGTCGAACATGGCCTGGTCGATCAGCCGCTGCTCGGTGGCGTCGTAGCCGACGAGCTCCGGGCCGATCTGCTCGATGACGGCCAGGACGGCCTTCTCCACGCCCTTGCCGAGGTAGCGGTTGGGGTCGCCGTCGCGGAGCTCGATGGCCTCGAAGGCGCCGGTCGAGGCGCCGGACGGCACGGCGGCACGGCCGGTGCTGCCGTCGTCGAGGCCGACCTCGACCTCGACCGTGGGATTACCTCGCGAGTCGAGAATTTCGCGGGCTACGACGACGTCGATGGACGGCACGTTGTCTCCTTCATGGGTGTCTGGAGTTCTGCAGCACGAGCCTAACGGCCCGGGGAGCGTCCGCCTGCCCTTGGCCCGCTCCGTGGGACGGAATAACCCAACAAGCCACCCAAAAGACCAGGTCACGGTAGGTTTGCCGCAATGTTCGCGGAGCGGGAAAAGTCCGGCGAGTGCCGGGCCGACGGCGGGGCGCCGCGGAGGGGATACGGAGAAGCCCCGCCGCGGCGCGCCGGGGGGAGGGGCGCGCCGGACGGGGCCGGTCTCACCAGGGGTGTCCCGGTGCGGGGACGGCTCAGACGTGGAGCTTCTGACCCGGGAAGATCAGGTTGGGGTTGCCGCCGATGACGGACTTGTTGGCCGCGTAGACGGCCTTCCAGTTGGTGCCGTGCGCCTTGGCGATCTTGGCGAGGGTGTCGCCGGCCTTGACGGTGTAGTTGCCGTGACCCTGGTTCTTCTTCGGGGCCGGGGCGCTCTCGTGCTTCGGGGCGGCGGGGGTGCGCTTGACGGCCGCGTCGCTCTTCGACGGGGCGGACTTGGCGACCGGGGCGCTGGTGTTCAGGTCGGGGGACGGGCCACCGGCGGTCAGGCCGCCGGCACCGGCGCAGGACCAGGCGCCCGGGCCCTGGATGGCGAGGAGCTTCTCGGCGACGGCGATCTGCTGGGCCTTGGTGGCCAGGTCGGCGCGCGCCGCGTACTTGGTGCCGCCGGCGGCGGCCCAGCTGGAGTTGGAGAACTGCAGGCCACCGTAGTAGCCGTTACCGGTGTTGATCGACCAGTTGCCGCCGGACTCGCACTGGGCGACCTTGTCCCAGGTGGCGACGGATGCGGCGGAAGCGGAGGTGGCGCCCATCAGCGGGGCGGCGACGGCGGCACCGGCGACACCGGCGAGCGCGGCGACGCGGACGGCCTTGGAGGGACGACGGTGCTTGCCCTTGTTGATCAGCATGGTTGGTTCGTTTCCTCACCGACGCCTGCGAGGTGAGCTGTCGGGTTCGGACTGATGAGTCGCCCGGCCGGTGCCGTGGCACCGGGCTTCACCCCAAGCCGGCTGACCCGCTTTCACGGGCCGGGCCGGCGCCTACCTTGGTTCCCCCGCTCCTGCCTACGGCGCTTGCGCGTCAACTGCCTCCGACCACCGGCAGGATTCGGCGTGTGATCGAAGGGGCCCGCTTTGGCGAGCGGTGATGACCGTAATCAGGAATCCCCTGGGTGTTCAAACCCCCTCATCTGGACCGAGTTGGCCCTTTTTGATCACGGAGGGGTCATAAAGCCGCAGGTGGGGGCCGGTGCGACGGTGGTGGACCCTTCGGGGCCCACCACCTCACAACGAGACGCTTGTCTCACTTTCGCCAAAGCGGGTCGAAACCGGCGAACTACCCTGCGGACTGCCCGAGATCGAGCTGCTGACCTGGGCGGATCAGGTCCGCGTCGGAGCCGATGACGCCCTCGTTGCGGTCGTAGAGCGCCGGCCAGCCACCCGACAGCCGGTGCGCCTGGGCGATCGCTGACAGGCTGTCACCCGGCCGCACGGTGTACCCGTCACCGTCCACCGGGAGCGTCCGGTGCGCGTCGTCACCGCGCGAGGCGTGCCGCCCGCCGGACGTCCGGTCGCCGCCGTCGCCCTCGCCCGGGTCCGCGTCGCCGCGGTGCCGGCCCGAGCCGCCGCCCGGCACGCCGTCCGTCGCCGTACCGCCCGGCGTCCCGTCGGGGCCCGTGCCGTCCACGTCTCCCGCGCCGTCCCCATCGCCCGTACCGCTGCCGTTGCCGTCATCGGAGGGGTCGGTGGTGCCGGAGGGGTCGTGGCTGCCCGACGGGTCCTCGCCGTGGTCGCCCGGCGTCGCGTCGCCGGACGGGTCGGACGGACCGGAGGTCCGGTCGGGGCCGGGGGACGTCTCGCCGGTCCCGGCGGAGTCCGAGGGGGCGGGAGTGGACGGGGACGGTGTGGTCCGCGACGGCTCGTCACCGGCCGGCCCGTCGCCCTCGTCGCCACCCGGGTCGTCGGCCGTACCGTCGTGCCAGCCGGAGGAGCCGGAGCCGGCGGTTCCGTCGTCGTCGGACGGGTCGGGTATCGGGGCGCTGGTGCCGCCCGGGTTCACCTGCGGCGCCCGGCCGTCCTTCTTCAGGCCGGCGTTCACCGCACAGCTCGGAAAGGCGTCCGGCCCGAGGTCGTCGAGGATCGCCTCGGCCACCGCGATCTGCTGGGCGCGGCTGGCGAGGTCGGGCCGCGAGGCGTAGTCCCCGCCGCCGTGCCGGTCCCACATCTCCTGGGTGAGCTGGAGACCGCCGTAGAAGCCGTTGCCGGTGTCCGAGCTCCAGACGCCGCCGCTCTCGCACTGGGCGACGCGGTCCCAGGTCGCGGTGTCGGCGGCGTGGGCGCCACCGGCGGAGAGCAGGGGCAGTGCCAGTGCCGAGCCGGTCACTCCCGCCGTGACAAAGATGGCCGGTGCTTGACGGGGGCGACGGTGTCGGCCGTTCCCGGAACGCATGCGGATGCCTTTCGCGCGGCGGTTGAGTTGTCGCGACCGCCGGCCTTCCTCGGCAATCTGTTCGAGGGGCCGTCGATCGTGGATCGAAAGGTAGCCGGGGTCACGGGTAGTCACAAGTCGGTGTAGTGGAGATCACGCGCAGGTCACGTCCTGACGCTCTGTCACCATCGGCCTCCGCCGCTGGTCAGGCCCGCTCGGGCGCGAACTCGACGGGCAGCGACCGGAGTCCGCGCATGATGAGCCCACCGCGCCACCGCAATTCCGCCGGTTCCACCGCAAGCCGGATGTCCGGGAGCCGGGTCAGCAGCGTGGCGAGCGCGGTCTGTCCTTCGAGCCGGGCGAGCGGGGCGCCCAGGCAGTAGTGGATGCCGTGCCCGTATCCCAGGTGCTGATTGTCACGCCGGGTCAGGTCGAGTACGTCCGGCTCGGGGAAGCGCGCCGGGTCGCGGTCGGCGGCGGCCAGGACGACCAGGACGGGGTCCCCCTCGGCGATCCGCTGCCCGCCGAGGGTCAGTTCCTCGGTGGCGAACCGCCAGGTCGCCAACTCCACCGGGCCGTCGAAGCGGAGGAGTTCCTCGACCCCGGTGGCCAGCAGCCCGGTGTCGCCCGCCGCCAGCGACTTCTGCAGCAGCTCACGCTGGGCGGGGTGGCCCAACAGGGCGTGGATGCCGTTGCCGATGAGGTTGACGGTGGTCTCGAAACCGGCGAAGAGCAGGATGAACGCCATCGCGGCGGCCTCGTTCTCGGTGAGGTGCTCACCGTGGTCCGAGGCCCGGATGAGGCCCGAGATCAGGTCCTCGCCCGGTGTCGGCCCGTCGGGCAGCGCCTCCCGCTTGCGGTGGATGAGGTCGGCGAGATAGCCCCGCATCTTCTTCACGGACCGGGCGACGCCACCGCGGGGGCCTCCCCCGTGCCGGATCATCATGCCCGCCCAGTCCCGGAAGTCGTCCTGGTCCTCGCGCGGGACGCCCAGCAGGTCACAGATGGCGTAGATGGGCAGCGGGAAGGCGAACTCGTGGATCAGGTCGGCCTCGCCGCGGGCGGCGAACCCGTCGATGAGGTGGTCGGTCAGCTCCTGCACCCGGGGCGCGAACTCGGCGACGCGACGGGGGGTGAACGCCTTGCTGACCAGCCGGCGCAGCCGGGTGTGGTCCGGCGGGTCGATGTTGAGCAGGTGCGTCATCAGGTTGGCGCTGCGCTCGCCCGGGATGCCGACCTTGCCCTTGCCGTGCGCGGACTCGCTGTGGTGCACCGGGTTCTTGGAGAGCCGGGCGTCGGCCAGCGCCTGCCGCGCCTCGGGGTAGCGGGTCACCAGCCATGCCTCGACCCCGCTGGGCAGCGCCGTGCGGTGCACCGGCGCGTGCTCCCGCAGCCAGGCGTACGCCGGGTACGGGTCGGAGGCGAACTCCCAGGTGAACAGCTCGGGCGCGGGCGGGACCGGCCGGTGTGCCGGGCAGCCGGCGGGACGGTCCGGAGCGGGACCGGCGGGCGCCGGGTCCGCAGGGGCGGGGCGGGACGTGTCGTGCACCCTCTGACCGTAACCGCCCCGGCGGACGCCCCGCGCACGGGCGGCGGGCGGCCGCCGAGCGGCCCGGCGCCCCCGCTAGGAGCCGCTCGGATCCACCCCCAGCCCCGCCAGGAAGGCCACCGCCGCCGGTGACGGCCCCAGGGCGCTCCACACCACCCGTTCCGTACGCTCCGGCGCCGGCCGCGCCCGCACGATGTGCAGTCCGGACAGCTCGGCGGCGATGGCCTCCGGGACCATGCCGATGCCCAGCCCCGCCCGCACCAGCTTCGCCAGGAACTCCACGGTGGTCACCTCGAAGGACACCTCCGACGACAGCCCGGCCGCCCGGAACGCCTCGTCGCGCTGGCGCCGGGCCGCCGACCCCGCCGTGAAGTCCACGAAGGTCTCCCGCGCCAGCCGCGCCAGAGTCGTCCACTCCCGGCCCGCCAGCGCATGCCCCGGCGGCACGACGGCCACCAGCTCGCCGCGGGCCAGCACCCGCTCCCGTACGCCGGCCGGCCGGGCGTCCGGCACCAGCCCGACGAAGGCGACGTCCAGCGTCCCCTCCCGCACCTTCTCGATGAGCGGATCGCTCATCTCCATCCGCAGACCGACCCGCACCTGCGGATGGCGACTGCGGAACTCGCCCAGTTCACGGGCGAGATCGACGGCCGCCACGGTCGAGATGGCGCCCACCGCCAGCCGGCCGCGCACCTCCCCGGTCGCCGCCGCCACCTCGGCCCGGGCCCGCTCGGCGGCCGCCAGCGCCTGCCGCGCGACGGGCACGAACGCCTCGCCGGCGGCGGTCAGCCGGACGCTGCGGCTGGTCCGGTCGAAGAGCCGCGCGCCGAGCTCCTTCTCCAGCCGGGCGATCTGGTGACTGAGCGCCGACTGCACGACATGGCACCGCTCGGCGGCCCGGGTGAACCCGCCCGTTTCGGCCACCGCCACGACATAGCGCATCTGCTGGAGCTCCATGCCCGTCGATCCTGCCACCGACCGAAGCGATCGATCGTGATTCGCGATGGATTCCATGAAAACGATGTGTTGGACTCATCGATACCGCCGGGCCGACGCTGGGTGGTGCCCGCCGCCACGGTGGCCGCGGGCACCGAACGGGGAGGTCAGGTATGACAGCCGAGGACGCACACCGGTCCGCGCGGCAACGGCCGGGACGGCTGGGCCGCGGCACCCTGCTGCTGATGTCCGTCGCCACCGGACTGTCCGTCGCCGGCAACTACTTCGCCCAGCCGCTGCTCGACGTCATCGGTCATGACCTGCGGCTTTCGGCAGCCACCGCGGCACTCGTGGTGACCGTCGCGCAGACCGGCTACGGCCTCGGGCTGCTGCTGCTCGTCCCGCTCGGCGACCTGCTGGAACGGCGCCGGCTCGCCGTCACGCTGTGCGCGGCGACCGCCGTCTTCCTCACCGTGACGGCGAGCGCGACCAACGCCGCCCTGCTGCTGACCGGCACCGCACTGACCGGCCTCACCTCGGTCGCGGCGCAGGTCGTCATGCCGTACGCGGCCACCCTCGCCGCCCCCGAGGAGCGCGGGCGGACCGTCGGCACGGTCATGACCGGTCTGCTGCTCGGCATCCTGCTCGCCCGTACGGCCTCCGGAACCCTCGCGGAACTGGGCGGCTGGCGCACCGCGTACTGGGTCAACGCGGGGCTGATGGCGCTGATGGCCGTCCTGCTGCGGTTCCGGCTGCCGGCCCTGCGCACCACGGCCGGACTGCGCTACCCGGCGCTGCTGCGCTCCACCCTCGCGCTGTTCGCCCAGGAGCCGGTGCTGCGGTGGCGGGCGGTGCTGGGCGCGCTGACCTTCGCGGGCTTCAGCGCGCTGTGGACGGCGCTGGCGTTCCTGATGTCGGGGCCGGCCTACGGCTGGCAGGAGTCCGCCATCGGTCTGCTGGGGCTGGTCGGCGCGGCCGGCTCGCTCTCCGCCTCCGCCGCCGGCCGGCTGGCGGACCGCGGACTGGTCCACCACGTCACCGGGGCCGCGGCGTTCCTGCTGCTCGGCTCCTGGGGGCTGCTGGCCCTGGGCGGGGCGGGCGGCGGCTGGTCGCTGGCGGCGCTGCTGGCCGGGGTGATCGTGCTGGACCTCGCCGCGCACGCCCTGCACGTCAGCAACCAGAACCTGATCTACGGCGTCCGCCCCGAGGCCCGTAACCGCCTCAACTCCGCCTACATGACCGGTTACTTCGCGGGCGGCGCGGTCGGCTCGGCGCTGACCTCGGCGGTGTGGTCCGCCGCGGGCTGGGGCGGGGTGTGCGTCATGGGGGCCGGGCTGGCGGCGGCCGTGGTGGCGGTGTGGGTGCTGGACCGGTCGGCGCGCCGCCGCACCCGGCCGGACGGGGCCGCGCGGGCGCACGAGCCGGCCGCGGCGGCTGGCGGTCACGCGCTGACCGTGTCCCCGCTCCCGTCCCCGCCCGGGCCCTCGCCGAGGGCCCGCTTGGCGCCGGGGTGGCCCAGGGCGGCGGCCTTGCGGTACCAGGCCTGGGCCTCGCCGGGCTCGTCGGCCTTCTTGTGCAGCTCGGCGAGACGGAAGGCGCCGTAGGGGTCACCGGATTCGTAGGCCTTGAGATACCAGGGGCGGGCCCGCTCCGGGTCGCCCCTGGTCTCCAGGAAGACGCCGTAGTTGGCGGCGGCGAGGGGTTGCCCCTTCTCGGCATCCCCCCAGAGCTCCTCCTCGGTTTCCCCGGGCGTTACCGTCTCCAAGAGGTCGCGCAGCCGCTGCGCCGCCCGCTTGTCACCGGCGTCCGCGGCGCGCCGCAACCACACCTCGGCGCCCCTGCTGTGGTTCCACAGGAGGAGGAGGCTGCCGTAGCTGGCCGCGACTTCGGCACACCCGGCCTGGATCGCGTCGCGGTAGCCGTCGAAGGCCTCGTCCTCGTCACCCGCGGCCAGCCGCAGATCGGCCCACAGATACGCCGCCTCCGCGCTCCCGCCCGCCTTCCCGGCACCCAGCCACCGCTCCGCCCGCCCCCGCAGCAGCTTCCCCAGCAGCGTCGCCGCCTCCGCGTCCCCCGCCTCCGCGGCGAGCTCCAGATACGGTTCGGCGGCCTTGTCCTCGCCCCGGTCGGCCAGCATCCGGCCCAGCCGCCCCGCGGACTGCGACTGCCCGTCGTCCGCCGCACGCCGGAACCACTCCTCGGCCTCCGCCCGCTCCCCCAATGACTCGGCCAGCACCCCGAGGTGGTGCAGCGCCGTGCGGTCCCCCGCGTCGGCGGCCCTGCGGAACGCCTCGCGGGCGGCGGCCGCGACCCCCGGGTAGTCGTACGCGTCGTCCGCCCGCGCCACTTCCAGGGCGCAGCCCCAGATGTGGCCGTCCACCGGCGGCAGGGTGTCGTGCTGCTCGGCCGCCTCCAGGAGGAAGGGCGCGACCCGCCAGGTGTCGCCGGTGCCGCGGACGAGGAACCGCAGCAGGCCGTGACGCGGCTCCGTCGCCCAGGCCAGGGCGTCCGCCAGCGGCTCCCGGTCCATGCCGGTGACCTCCGCGTAGCCCTCGTGCACCGTGACCAGCAGGTCCATCGGCAACGGGCCGTGCAGCCCGCAGCGGGCCAGGTCGAGGGCGGCCCGGACCAGGGCGTGGCCGCGCGGATGGCGGTCGGCGCGGCGGGCCCGCCACCATTCGTCCCAGAGCAGTGGGCCGAGCGTCAGATAGGCGGCCGCGCCTTCCGGACCGCTGGAACGGAGCGCGTCGACCAGCCGCGGGTCCCCGGCCTGCCTGGCTCGGTGCGCCAGCCGGGCCCGCTCGGCCGGGCTCCACTCGCGGGCCAGCTCGACGACGGTCGCCAGGTCCAGCACCCGGCCGTGCGGGGTGTGCCGGTGCTCGTCGTAGGCGTCCTCGCGCATCGTGGCGAGCACGGTCACGCCCAGCGCGGTCAGCTGGGCCAGCAGCCGCGGCTCCAGACCGCCGCCCCCGCCGCCGGCGTCCCCGAGATGCCCGTCGAGGTCGTCCAGCCAGAGGACGTACCGGTCCGGGCGCCCCTGTAGCAGAGCGGGCAGCCCCCGCAGGTCCGCACCGCGTGCGGGCGCGAACACCCGGAATCCGGCGAGCCCTTGGGTCATCGCCTCCAGCGCGGTACGCGACTTGCCGGCGAACGGCTCGCCGAGCACCAGCACCAGCCCGCCGGCCTTCCGGGCTCGGGTGATCGCCGCGATGAGGGTGTCGTCGCGGTCCCGGAGGACATAGGGCGGCAGCGCCGGGAGGGCCGGGATCCGGTGTGTGGGGCGCACGCCCAGCGCGACCGGGTCGACGTCCTCGGCCCGCGGCCAGCCGTCGGGGTCGGGCAGCGCGCCGTGGTACGGAGTGGTGTGCAGGGTCAGCGAGCTGATGGTGCTCGCCTGGATCAGGCTGGCTTGGTAGCCACCGGTGACGGAGTTGCGCACCGGGGGGCCGGGGTGGCCGTCCGGTCCGGCGCTCCACTCGTCGGTCACCGTGCCGGCCTCCTCTTCGGTCACCTCGCCGGCCCCCTCGTCGGCCCCCTCTTCGGTCAACTCCTCGCAGATCGCCCGGAGTTCGGCGGCGGCCTCGGGATGCTGCGCCAGCAGGCTGCGCAGACTGGCCTGCCAGCGCGCGGTCACCTCGTCCGACGACTCCGGCGTCCCCGACGGCTCGGCCCGCTGTGGCGGCGCAGCGGGGGGCGTATCGGCCGCCGCCCGCCGGAAGAGTTCCGAGACCCTCAGCCGGACGTCCGCCCAGGCGTCCGTCGCCATGGCCTGCACCAGCGCCGTCGCCCCCGACCCCGCCAGCGCCACCAACTCCGCGTCCACACCCGCCCCCTCAACCCGCCGTGTGCCCACGGTACTAAGGGGTACCGCCCTCCGCCGCGCGTACCGCGTCGCGGTAGGCGCGGGCCGCCGCACGGAGCGCCGCCTCGGGGTCGGTGCCCTCCGCCTCGGCGCGGACCGCCATCGCCAGGAGCTCGTACCCGACGCCCCGGCCGGCCGGCAGCGGCACCTCCAGACCCGCCGTACGCACCCGCGACGCCAGCTTCGCCGCCAGGGCCAGGCCCGGCTGGGCCATCGGAACGCCCTCGGTCACCGACTCCCGCTGCTTCTCCACGGCCTTCGTCCGCATCCAGTGCGCCTTGACGTCCTCCGGGGTGGCCGCCTCCGCCTCCCCGAAGACATGCGGATGGCGGTGGATCAGCTTCTCCACGATCGTGCCCGCCACGTCGTCGATGGAGAACGGCTCCTCCGGGTCGTCCTGCGCGATCCGGGCGTGGAAGACGACCTGGAGGAGCACGTCCCCCAGCTCCTCGCGCAGCTCGACCCGGTCGCCGGCCTCGATGGCCTCGACCATCTCGTACGCCTCCTCCAGGCCGTACTTGGCGAGGTCCTGGTGGGTGCGGATGCTGCTCCAGGGGCACTCGGCGCGGATCTGGTCCATGACCTGGACGAGGTCGAGCAGCCGGGCGCCGGGCAGGTCGTAGGAGCCGGGCAGCAGCTCCAGGTCGGGCATGGTCTCGCGGCCGGAGCCGGCCAGCCGGGCCAGCCCGTCGGTGAGCGCGCTCTCGCCCTCCGCCGAGGTCAGCACGACGGCCGTACGGTCCTCGGGCACGCAGTAGTCGACCAGCTCGCGGGCCGTCGGGGCGGCGGTCTCCACCGCGATACCGGCCTCGCGCAGATACGGCAGCTGCGGATGGTCCGGATCGGCGCACAGCACCCGCTCGGCGGCGCGCAGCACCTGCCACGCGGGCCAGGACAGCAGCCCGGGGGCGACCCGGTGGCTGGTGGTGAGCAGGACCAGGCGTCCGGTGCCGGGGCCCTCGGGGCGGGCGGCGGCGCCGGCGTCGGCGGCGGAGGCGTCAGCGTTCACCCATCGAACGTAACGCACGCCACCGACAACCCCACCGGCACCGCCCGGCCCGGCCGGCGGCCGCACCGGTGCACCGCGCCGCCGTCCGCCCGGATCAGGCCTGCTGCCGCACCGGGGTGGCGGCGATCCACGGGTCCTTGGTCTCACCGAGGATGACCTGCCGGTCGTCCCACTTGCCGAAGCGCGGATTGACGTCGATCCCCATCGACCGGGACGTCCGGGCCAGCGACTCGGCCAGTTTCTGCTGGCCCTGCGGCTTGCCGCGGTCCGCGCCGAGGTGCTCGGCGATGCCGTCGAGCAGCAGCTGGTTGCGGACCGTGCCGTCGACCTCGTCGGGGGCGATGCCCTGCTGCAGCCACATCGCCTTCAGCCGCTCCGCGCCACCGGCCCGCTCCTCGGCCCTGTCACGCCACTTCTGGACGTCCTTGCGGGTGACCGTCACCCCGGCGTCCTTCGCGCCGCGCGCCAGCACCTCGTCGAAGATCATGCCGTTGAGCGTGGCCAGGCTGAGCCGGCCGGTATTCATGATCAGTTGGCCGCCCTGCGGGGACTTCGCCTGCGCGGCCCGTACGTCCCGGACCTTCGCCTGCAGCTGGGCGACGGTGATCCGCTTCCCGTCCACGATGGCGGCGGCACCGGGGTGCGCCTCGCTCCCGCAGGCGGCGAGCAGCGGGACCGCGGCCAGCAGAGCGGCGGTGGCGGATACGGAGAGCGCTGTCCTACGGCGGAACACATGGCCTCCCGGCAGATCGTGCGACGGAGTCTCGACCTTGAGTGATCGATGCTATGAAGTCGGCGTGGCCCAGGCCACTGCTTCGGCCAACGATCCGCGCCGAGGTCGGTTTCTGCTCCCCGCCCCCGGCCCCCGCCGGCCGCCCACCCGCTCCGGGCGGTAGGCGGGCCCCGCGGCGTACCGCACGAACGCCGGGCGTGGCGTGACTCAACGGGCGTGTGGGGCGTTGTCCCCATAGTCCGGCGGGCCCCAACCGGTGAGAAAGGTGGCTGGAGTGGACATCGCGGAACAGGTGCGGACCCTGTTGACGACGAAATTCGGAGTGGACCCCCTCTCCATGAGTCCGGAGGTCCCGTTGCGGAAGCTGGGGGTCGACTCGCTGGCGCTGGAGGAACTGCGGCTGCTCATCGAGGACGGTCTCCAGGTCGACCTGGAGGACGTCGACTTGACGCCCCGGGACAGTTACGGCCAGCTGCTGGCGGCCGTGCACGTGGCGGCCGCGTGAGCCGCCCGGGCCGGGACCCCCACCCGGCCCCGGGCCGGTACCCGACCGGCTCCGCGCAGCAGCCGTACGCCGCCGCCGTGACCGGTCTGGGCATGCTGACCGCCGCCGGTGCCGGGGCCGCCGCGAGCTGGCGGGAGATCACCCACGCCATCACCCCGTCCGGGGTGCGCCGGCCCGCCGAACTGCGCGATCTGCCCACGGACTTCATGTACCTCGTCGACGGCCTGGACGTCGAGGAAGCGCTGGACGTGGCCGCCCGCCGCCTGATGGACCGTTTCTCCCAACTGGCCGTGCTGACCGCCCGGGAGGCCGTGGCCGACGCCGGGCTGGACCCCGCCGAGTGGGACGGCGACCGCGTCGCGGTGGTCATCGGCACGGCCAACGGCGGCCTCCCCGCTTACGACGAGCAGCACACCACCCTCCTGGAGCGGGGGCCCCGCCGGGTCTCCCCCATGCTGGCCGCGCTCACCACCGGCAACAACGCGGCGGCGAGCGTCTGCCGCGACCTGGCCGCCCGCGGGCCGAGCCTCGCGGTGAACACCACCTGCGCCTCCGGCACCGACGCCATCGGCCTGGCCCGTCAGCTGCTGCGTGCCGGCATGTGCGACATCGCGCTCGCCGGCGGCGCCGAATCGGCCCGCTCCCGGCTGCTGGTGGCGAGCATGTGCAAGATGAAGGGCCTCTCCACCCGGCGGGACGACCCGGCCGCGGCCTGCCGCCCGTTCGACGCCGACCGGAACGGCTTCGTCCTGGGTGAGGGCGCCGGGCTGCTGGTCCTGGAGCGGCCCGAGCACGCCCGGGCCCGGGGCGCCCGGATCAGGGCCGAGATCACCGGCTACGGCTCGTCCAACGACGCGTACGCGCCGGTCGCCCCGCACCCCGACGGCGCCGGTGCCGAACGCGCGTTGCGCGCCGCGCTGGCCGATGCCGGGGCGGACGCCGCGGACATCGGGCACGTCAACGCGCACGGCACCTCGACCGTGCTGAACGATCTGATCGAGGGCACCATGCTGCGCCGGGTGCTCGGCGAACACCCCCTGGTCACCTCGACCAAAGCCATGACCGGCCACACCCTCGGCGCGGCCGGCGCCATCGAGACCGCGTTCACCGTGCTGGCGGTGCAGCACCAGCTGGTGCCGCCGACGGCGAACCTCGCCTCGCCCGACCCCGACATCCCCGTCGAGGTGGTGGCCAAGGAAGCCCGGCCGGCGCGGCTGGACTGCGCGGTGAAGACCTCACTGGGGTTCGGCGGGCACAACGCCGCCCTGGTCGTCAGCCGCGGGTGAGCCCACCGCCGGTCCCGGCGTGGCACCCACGCGAAGGAGACGCATGACCAACGAAGCGGTCCACGCCCTGAGGGTGGACGGGCTGTCCTACTCCTACCGGCTGGTGCGGCAGCCGGCTCCCCGGACCGAACCGGTCCTGGTACTGGGCGGTGCGCTGCAGGACAAATACGGCTGGCAGCACCTCGACGAGCCACTGTCGCCGCTGGCGAGCCTGATCACCCTGGACCTGCCGGGCTCCGGCGAAGCCGATCCGCTCCGCCCGGACCAGGGGCTGGAAACCATGTGCCGCGCGGTCGAGCACGTCCTCGACGACCTCGGCGTGGCCCGCGTCAACCTCTTCGGCTACTCCTTCGGTTCGGCGATCGCGTTCGCCTTCGCGCAGAGCCGGCCGCACCGGATCGCACGGCTGCTGCTCGGCGGGGTACCGGCGGACATCACCCAGGCCCAGGTGGCCCTGTGGCATCAGGCCAAGGCCCGGATGGTGGCCGGTGAGTTGGAGGAGTTCGTCGACCTGGCGCTGAAATTGTGGCTCTGCCAGGACGAGAGCCGCTTCGTACGCCACCGCAAGCTGGTGCACCGCTACGTCAAACGGCTGATCATGCACGCCCTCACCCACATCCCGCACGGCTTCGCGGTCCTGGACCGCTCCGTCACCGAAGAACGGCCTCCGTTGGGCGGCCTGACCGGCGTGCCCGCGCTGGTCTTCTGCGGTGAGCACGACACGGTGTCCTCGCCCGAGAAGCAGCGGGCGTTCGCGGCGACCATCGAGGACAGCCGCTTCCTGACCATCGCCGAGGCCGACCACTGGGTCGCCCTCGAACGCGCCCAGGCGGTGGTGGATCTGGTCGTCAGGTTCTTCACCGACCAGCCCCTGGACACCGCGGACTACCTGGTCACCTGCGAGCCGGCCGGGCTCTGACAACTCCCGGGCGTCCGGCGGCGAGGTGAGCGATCATGGCCCGCGCGTGGAGTCGCGCCAGGTGCCCCGCGCGGAGTCGTCCGAGGAGTGATGCCCCATGACCGCTGTCCCCGCCGGTGTGCCCGCCGGTGATCCCGCCGACCCGACCGTCCTGCACCCGATGCCCGGCCAGCCCCGGGTCGTCCTGCTGAAGCCGCTGGTCACCTCGCCGCTGATCGAGGTCGGCGACTTCACGTACTACGACGACCCGGACGACCCGACGGCGTTCGAGACCCGCAACGTCCTCTACCACTACGGGCCGGAGAAGCTGGTCATCGGGAAGTTCTGCGCGCTGGGCGAGGGCGTGCGGTTCCTGATGAACGGCGCCAACCACCGCATGGACGGCCCGTCGACGTTCCCGTTCCCCATCATGGGCGGCTCCTGGGCCGCGCACTTCGACCTGATCACCGGGCTGCCGGGCCGCGGTGACACGGTGGTCGGCAACGACGTGTGGTTCGGCTACCGGTCGACGGTGATGCCCGGCGTCCGCATCGGCCACGGCGCGGTCATCGCCTCCGGCTCCGTGGTCGTCGACGACGTCCCCGACTACGCCGTCGTCGGCGGCAACCCGGCCCGCGTCCTCCGCCACCGCTACGCCCCCGAGGACATCGCCCGCCTCCTCGCCGTGGCCTGGTGGGACTGGCCGGTCGACCACCTCACCGCGCATCTGCGCACGATCATGTCGGGCACCCTCGACGACGTGGAGGCAGCGGCCCCGAAGCCGTAGCGCCGGTCCCTAGCCCTGGACCTGGCTCAGCCAGTACAGGGTGCGGCGGAGTTCGGTGGGGAAGGCGTGGTGGGGGCCGTGGAGACGTTCGGCGTCGTAGAGGAGGCGGGAGAGGGCTTCCTGGGCGGCGCCGCGTTCGCCCTGGGCGAGGAGCAGGTGGCCGATGGAGCGCCGGATTTCCAGGGGGCGGAGGGGGTCGTCGGCGTAGTGCTCGAAGTACGGGAGCAGCGCGCGGTACTCCTCCAGGGCCTGGGTGACCTCGCCGAGCTGTTCGAGGCACTGGGCGGCCTCGTAGTGGAACTGGAGGGCCTGGCGGGTGGCGCCGGCGCCGGATTCCTTGGCGTACTCCTCGGCCAGCAGGCGGAGTTCGGGCAGTGCGCGGCGGTACTGGCCGTCGTCCATGAGGGTCGCGGCGTACTGCTTGCGCAGGGTGCGGACGACCGGGGAGTGGGCGCCGTGGCGTTCGGCGGCGGCCGGGAGGATGTTGCCGAGGATGTCCACGGCGTGGGTGATCCGGCCCTGGTCGAGGAGGTTCTTGACCTCGTCGACGGCGGCCGCGACGTCCGGTCCGGTGGCGGGGGGAGACGACGGGGGCGGGGGTGCGGTCGCCAGGGGGGTGGCGGCGGAGGTCCAGGCGCCGGGTGGGCGGGAGGTCAGGGGGGCGCCGGGGGTGCTGGAGGTGCCGGGGGGTGGGACGGCTGCGGGGGTGAGGGGGCCGGATCCGTTCGTGCCCGAGGTCGCGGCGGCCCCCGGCACCGGCGTACCGGAGAGGGCGGACACCCGGGGGTCGGCGGGGCCGGCGGGCGGGGGCGGCGCCGGGACCTGGGGGGTGGCGAGGGCGGTGGGGGTCGGGGCCTGGGAGGAGCGGAGGGGCCAGGGTGCCTGGGGGTGGCGGAAGGGCCGGGTGGGGTCCATGGGGGCGAGGGGTGCGGGCGGGTTCGCCGGGGAGCCCACCGTGGCGGTGGGCAGGAGCGGGGCCAGGGCCTGGTAGACCTCCTGCGCGTCCGCGGGGCGGGCCTGGGGGTCCTTGCGGAGGAGGTGCAGGACGAGGGCTTCGAGGGCCTCGGGCACGTCGGGGCGGAGCTTCCGCACCGGGACGGGCTCCTCGTGGAGGTGGCGGTGGAGCACGCCGAGGGCCGTCGAGCCGGCGAACGGGACCTCGCCGCTGAGGAGTTCGTGCAGCAGCACCCCCAGCGCGTACAGGTCGGTGTACGGGCCGACGGCTCCGCCCATGGCCTGCTCGGGGGCCATGTAGGCGGGGCTGCCGATCGGCGAGCCGGTGTGCGTGAGGCGGGTGGTGTCGGTGTCCAGCGCGGAGGCGATACCGAGGTCGAGGACGACCAGGGAACCGTCCGGGCGGATCATGACGTTACGGGGTTTGAGGTCGCGGTGCACGATCGGCACCGCGTGCACGGAGGCGAGCACGGCGCAGAGCTGGGCGGCGACCGAGACCGCCCAGGGCCAGGGGTAGGGGTCGTGCTCGGCGAGGTGGTCGGAGAGGTCGGCGCCCTCGACGTACTGCATGACCAGATAGAGGTCCTCGCCGTCGCTGCCGGCGTCGTGGACGGTGACCAGCCCGGGGTGGTCGACCTGTGCGGTGACCCGGCACTCGCGGACGAAGCGGCGCCGCATCTCCTCGCCGTCGGGGGTGCCGGCCACCCGGTCGGGGCGCAGCAGTTTGACGCCGACCCGGCGGTCCAGCCGGCGGTCGTAGCCGATCCAGACCTGGCCCATCCCGCCCTGCCCGAGCAGCGCGGAGAGTTCGTAACGGTCGCCGATGACCCGGCCGTTCACCGTCCTTCCTCCTTGCGGAGGTAGTCGCTGAGTTCGTCGAGTTCGGCCCGTACCCGGTCGATGCGCTGCGGCTGCGGACGCTCCTGGGGCGCGGGCGCGGGGAGGTACGAGGCGGGCGCGGGGTGGTGGCCGGGCGCCGGCGGCGGGGGCAGCCGGGTCTCGGTCATGGCGTACGGGTTGGCCGGGCGGGCGCCCTGGTACGGCTGGGTCTCCCGGGTGTGGAAGGCAGCCGGTGCGGCCGGCTGCGGCGGGCCGTAGGGGTGCGCGAGGGGCGGCATCCCGGGGACACCGGGGGCGCCCGGGACGCCCGGCCAGGCCGCGGGGGCGGGGCCGGCGTCGGCGGTGCGCCGTACGCGGGTGTCGACGACGAGGTAGTAGGCCACGGCCGCGGCGATCTGCATCAGCAGCAGGCCCACCCCGACGTTGGTGCGCCAGTCCGTCTCGGCGTAGCTGGTGATCAGCACACAGGCGCCGATGACCGCCACCAGGTCCCCGCCGAACAGCCACCAGCCCAGCTGCCCGCGCTGCACGATCGCGGCCCGCAGCATCGGCACCCAGGCCAGCAGCCCCAGGCTGAGCACCGCGGTGGCCACGAACACCACCCGGAGCAGGATGACCGTCCCCTGCGCCGGCGGACGGTGCGGGGGGTGGGCCGGGACGGGGCCGTGCATCACTGCTCCTGACGGATCGGTTCGTGGCCGGTGGGGCCGTGCTGACACGGCGGCCTGGCACGCCGGCGGTGGTGCGCCCAGCACCGCACGTGCCTTGCGAGCGTATATACGACACCGGGCGCGTGTGCGGGGTTGTACGGAATGGACCGGGCGATGTGCCGGCCCCATTCTGCGGCCCCGGGCGGGCCGGGGACCGCCCCAGGTCCCGCCGTTCCACCGGTCCGTCCGCTATGCCTGATCCGTCCGTCGGCCGGGGGGGCACTCGCTGCCGGACGAGCAACCGCGGTCCGGTCCGACGCGCCCCGACCGGCCGTCCGTCACTCCGGCGTGACCGACCCGTCCGTCAGCCCGTCGTAGAGGCCCTGCACCAGCTGTTCGCCGAGCCGGGTGGCCTGGCGCAGGGTGCTTTCGAAGGTGGCCAGGTCGCTGAACCGGCGGCCGTAGCGGCGCTGTTCGGCCAGCGGGAGCCGGGGCAGCTGGAGGCGGCGTACGTCGAGCCGGGTGGCGGTGGAGGCGTAGCTGCTGGCCTGACGGTTGTTGGCGGTGCCGCGCAGGAAACCGGCGAGGAACCACGGGTCGAGGGCGGCCGGGTCGGGCCGCAGCAGGGTGAGGTTGCGGCCGAGGGCGGCGCCGGCGGTGGCCGCGTCGACGACCCGGGCGATGGCGCCGCCGCCGAGGACCGGGACGACGACGTCGCCCTCGCGGATCAGGACGGGTTCCTCGGCGGGCCCGGAGGCGGGGGCCTCGGGCAGGGCGCCGGAGGGGGCGCCGCCGGCGATGACGTCGTGGTCCATGAGGACCGGGGGCGCGCCGTGGGCCGGTGCGGTGCCGGGGCCGCCGGTGCGCAGCACCAGGGCGCCGGAGCGGGCGAGTTCGCCGACGGTGGTCAGCGGCCAGCGGGCCGGTCCGGCGTCGGCGTCGGCGGGCCGCGGGGTGAGCTGGGTGGTCCGCACGAGGGTTTCGGTCAGCCGGTCGTGCACCTCGGCGAGTGCGGCCGGGCCGCCGGCCGCGGCGGGCGGCGGGAGGTGCCGGGCCGGGGCGAGGTCGACGTCGTCGTCGAGGAGGTCGATGGCGGCCAGCGAGCGCCGGACGCCGGGCCGTTCCTCGATGCCGCCGTCGCGGTCGAAGGCCTGCCAGGCCTCGACGGCGGTGTCCCGGACGGTCTGCCAGTCGGTCCGGTCACGGCCGGTGGCGGCGCCGGCGGCCGGGCCGGTGGCGGGGCCCGCGGTGTCGACGACGAGGAGTTGCGGGGTGGGCGGGGTGGCGCCGCCGGGCTTGCGCAGCACCCACAGGTGCAGCGGGACGCCGTTGGGCGGGGCGGCGCCGGCCGGCAGCGCGATGACCGCGCGCAGCGCGCCGCGGCGCAGCAGGTCGGCGCGGATCCGGCGGCCGGAGCGGCGGGACGCGGCGGCGGGCGGCATCAGCACGACGGCGGTGCCGCCCTCGCGCAGCCGGGCCAGGGCGTGCTGGACCCAGGCGAGTTCGGATTCGGTACGGGCCGGGAAGCCGTACTCCCAGCGGGGGTCGTAGGCGAGTTCGTCGTGGCCCCAGTTGCGTTCGTTGAACGGCGGGTGGACCAGCACGGCGTCCGCGGCGAGTTCGGGGAAGGCGTCGGCGCGCAGGGTGTCCGCGGCGCGCACCCGGACCTCGGCGTCGGGGGCGCCGAGGGCGAGGCGGAGCGCGGTGAGCGCGGCGAGGTCGGGGTCGGACTCCTGGCCGTGGAGGGTGACGGGGGTGCCGGCGGTCTCGTCGGCGGTGCGCTCCCGGGCGGCGGCGAGCAGCGCGCCGGCGCCGCAGGCCGGGTCGAGGACGGTGGTCAACGGGCCCGCGACGGCGGCGAGTTCGGCCATCAGCGCGGCCGGGCCCGGCGGGGTGAGGGTGTACTGCCGGGGGTTGGCGTCGAGGTGGCGGCCGAGCAGGAACGCGTACGCCTCGGGGGCGCCGTCCACGGCCGCGAGCTCGCCGGTGGAGCGGACGAGCGCGGCGGAGGGGGCGAGCGCCTCGCGGGTGAGGCCGCGGACGGGGTGGCCGGGGCCGAGCCGGGCGACGAGCACGGAGTCGAGCATCGCGGGCAGCACGCCGGTCAGCTCGGTGTCGTCGGCGGCGCCGCGCAGTTGCTTCCAGGCGGCGGGCCGGTCGTGGGCGAGCAGCAGGACGGCGCCGGCCTGGCGGAGCGCGGCGGCGGCGCCCGCGGGGTGTCCGACGAGCTGTTGCCAGACCCGCTCGCGCAGCGGGACCTCGGCGAGTTTGCCCTGGTCGCGCAGCCATTGCTCGATGTCGCTGAGGGCGAAGGCGGGGCTGGTCTCGGTGCCGCCGACGGGCTTGGGGAAGTCGGCGTGGCGGCGCCGCCAGTTGCTGACCGCGGCCCGGCCGACGCCGGCGAGCCGGGCGATGCCGGCGGCGGTCACCTCGGTCGGGCGGCCGTCCGCCCCCTGGTCCGCTGACGCGTTGTGCCGCACCTGGCTGACTCCCATTCCGTGAACCCCCGACCTCCTGTGACCCCCGACGCTGTGTCGGCCAGCATACCCATCCGTCAAGATTCTCCCCCTTCACAGCGTGAACCAATCCTCTTCTCTGATTCATGTTGACTCGGTTCACAGCCTCTGCTGTTATTGACCCATCACCGCAACGGTCTTCGAATCAACCAGCCCGGAAGGGGCTCCTACGCATGTCCCAGCAGATGCACTACCAGCCCGCCCCGCAGGGGCACGCCGCCCCGCAGCAGGCCCGTAACGGACTCGGCATCGCCGCCCTGATCCTCGGCATCATCGGCGCGCTCAGCGGCATCCCGATGATCCTCTTCTGGCTGGCCGGGCCCCTGGGCATCCTGGCCCTGATCTTCGGCCTGGTGGGCATGAGCCGGGCCAAGAAGGGCCAGGCCACCAACAAGGGCGTGGCGATCACCGGCACGATCCTGGGCGCCCTCTCGATCATCCTCGCGGTCGTCGGGGTCATCGTCACCCTGATGGCGGTCAACAAGGCCGTCGACGAGGTGCACAAGGAGTTCGACAAGCAGTCGGGCAGCAGCAGCAACATCAAGGACCTCGGCGCGGGTGCCGCGGCGAAGTACAACAACGGCCTCGAGGTGTCCGTCTCGAAGCCGACCCCGTACACCGTCGACAAGAACACCCTCATCAGCGGCCACACCGAGGGCAACAAGGCGTGGAAGGTCACCGTCACCCTCAAGAACACCGGCAGCAAGGCGGCCACCAACCCCCTCATGACGACCGAGGCGGAGGCCGACGGCAAGAAGGCCGAGGAGGTCGACGACGACAAGCACGGCATCCTGCACCACGACTGGGAGAAGCAGCTCGACCCCAACGAGTCCGACAGCGTGGAGATGGTCTTCGACGCCCCGCCGACCGCGAAGCAGCTCGACATCAAGATCACGCCGGACCTGCTGCTCGACCCGGCGAACTGGAAGCTGGCGCTCTGACGCCACGGGGTCCCGCCCCTTCCTCCCCCTCCCGGGGCCGCCCCGCGCGCCCCGGCCCGGCGCCCGCCGCGGCGGCCCCCCGCCCCCCCGCCCCCCGCCCCCAAACACAAAAAC
>NZ_JBHWDV010000052.1:0-48851 GCF_042734445.1 Streptomyces sp. NPDC059649 | reverse complement strand
CCCACCAACGGGAGGGGCTGGACCGGAGGACGAAGTCTGGAGGGCCGGCACCGCACCCAAAAACACCACGCCCGCCGCCAGGCGCAACGGCGAGCGAGCCCCGCGGCGGGACAGCCAGGTACGTACGCGGCGCCGCAAAGCGCGCAACGGCGAGCAACCCCGACAGCGGGACAGACGGGTACGTGCGAGGCGCCGCAAAGCGCAACGGCGAGCGAGCCCCGCGGCGGGGAAGCCAGGTACGTGCGAGGCGCCGCAAAGCGGCAACGGTGAGCAACAACCGCGGCGGGACGGCCAGGTACGTGGGCGAGAAACTACACCGTGAGGACGATCTTTCCGAACAGGTCGCCCTCCGCCATCTTCGCGAAGCCCTCGCGTGCCCGGTCCAGTGGCAGCGTGGAGTCGATCACCGGCCGGATCCCCTTCGCGGCGCAGAAGCTGAGCAGGCCGGCCAGTTCCTCCTTGCTGCCCATCGTCGAGCCGACGATCTTCAGCTCCAGGAAGAAAATCCGGTTGAGCTCCCCGCTCTTGGGGGTGAAGCCGCTGGTCGCGCCGGAGATGACGAGCGTGCCGCCGGGCCGCAGCGACTTGACCGAGTGCGACCAGGTGGCGGCGCCGACGGTCTCGATCACCGCGTCCACCCGCTGCGGCAGCCGCTCGCCGCTGGGGAACACCGCCTCGGCGCCCAGTTCCAGGGCGCGCTTGCGCTTGGCTTCGTCCCGGCTGGTGGCGAAGACCCGCAGGCCGGCCGCGGCGCCCAGCACGATCGCGGCGGTCGCCACGCCGCCGCCCGCGCCCTGCACCAGCACGCTGTCCCCGGGCCGTACGCCCGCGTTGGTGAACAGCATCCGGTACGCGGTCAGCCAGGCGGTCGGCAGGCAGGCGGCCTCCTCGAAGGAGAGCTCCTTCGGCTTGGGCAGCACGTTCCAGGCGGGGACGGTGACCTGCTCGGCGAAGGAGCCCTGGTAGCGCTCGGTGAGGAGGGAGGGCTTCTCCTTGGGGCCGACGCCGTGACCGGTCTGGCCGATGACGGAGTGCAGGACGACCTCGTTGCCGTCCGCGTCGATCCCGGCGGCGTCGCAGCCGAGGATCATCGGCAGCGACTCTTCGGTGATGCCCACCCCGCGCAGCGTCCACAGGTCGTGGTGGTTGAGCGAGGCGGCCTTGACGGTGACGGTCGTCCAGCCGGGGCGTACCTCGGGGGCCGGGCGCTCCCCCAACTCGAGGCCGTTCAGCGGCTGGTCACGGTCGATGCGGGCGGCATAGGCAGCAAACATGATCCCAACGTAGGCCGCGGGCGGGCGCCGCGGTACCGCGTACGGGTGTGACACGCACCGCGCCACCCGGCCGCAAACCGGCACAACGGCCGCGCACCTCCTCAGGACGCACACCGCAACGGGCCGGGCCCGCACCCTGAGGGAGGTGCGGGCCCGGCCCGTGCGCATGGGCGGGAGGCCCGCCCGGTGGGTCAGCGGCGTGCCACGCCCTCGGCGCGGGCGGCGGCCGCCACGGCGGCGGTGACGGCCGGGGCGACCCGCTCGTCGAACGGCGAGGGGATCACCCGGTCGGCGCTCAGTTCGTCGGCGACGACGGCGGCCAGCGCCTCGGCGGCGGCGAGCTTCATGCCCTCCGTGATCCGCGACGCGCGCACCTGCATGGCGCCGGCGAAGATGCCGGGGAAGGCGAGCACGTTGTTGATCTGGTTGGGGAAGTCGCTGCGCCCGGTGGCCACCACGGCCGCGTACTTGTGCGCGACGTCGGGGTGGATCTCCGGGGTGGGGTTGGCCATCGCGAAGATCAGCGAGTTCTTCGCCATCTTCGCCACCGCCGCCTCCGGCACCGTGCCGCCGGAGACGCCGATGAAGACGTCGGCGCCGTCCAGCGCGTGCTCCAGCGACCCGGCCAGCTTGGCCTTGTTGGTGAAGCCGGCCAGCTCGCGCTTGACGTCGGTGAGGTCCTCGCGGTCCGCGGAGACGACGCCCTTGCGGTCGCAGACCGCGACGTCGCCGATGCCGGCCTCGATGAGGATCTTGGCGATGGCGACCCCGGCCGCGCCGGCGCCGGAGATGACCGCGCGCAGCTGCCCCAGCGAGCGGTCGGTGAGCTTCGCGGCGTTGCGCAGCGCGGCGAGCGTGACGACGGCCGTGCCGTGCTGGTCGTCGTGGAAGACCGGGATGTCCAGGGCGTCCTGGAGCCGGCGCTCGATCTCGAAGCACCGCGGCGCCGAGATGTCCTCGAGGTTGACGCCGCCGAAGGACGGTGCCATCCGGACGACGGTCTCGATGATCTCGTCGGTGTCGGTGGTGGCGAGCGCGATCGGCACCGCGTCCACGCCGCCGAACTGCTTGAACAGGATGGCCTTGCCCTCCATCACGGGGAGGGAGGCCTCCGGGCCGATGTCGCCCAGGCCCAGCACCGCGGTGCCGTCCGTGACGACCGCGACGACCTGGGACTTCCACGTGTAGTCGTGCACGAGCTCGGGCTGCTCGGCGATGGCGCTGCACACCTTGGCGACGCCCGGCGTGTACGCGAGGGACAGGTCGTCCTTGTCACGCACCGGGACGGTTGCCTGAATGGCCATTTTGCCGCCGCGATGCAGCGCGAAGGCCGGATCGAAGGTGCCGTCGGGCGCCGTGCCCGTGCCTTCGTCCGCGCCGGTATTGCCGTCGCTGGCGGGATTGACGATCTCCGCTGCCACTTGTCTTACCCCTTTTATTCGTAAATCTGCTGAGGGTGACCACTCCCTGGTTAAGGGGTGGGCGGGCACCGCGTCCGCGCCCTGCGTGACGGTTGGCCGCCGCGCGGGGGGAGGTACGGACGCCGGGCGCGCCGCACACGCGCCCTGAGCCCCGGATGAGGGGTGTAACGCACCTTTCTACCCGACGGGCGCGGGCCCCGACGAGTCAGATTCATTACCCTCGGGTTCAGAGGCCCGACAATAACGGCGAAATGGACTAAAAAGGCAGAAGAGCCGTGAGTGTGCTGTCCGGATCCCGAGACGCCCGGGGCGAACCTAACGCCCCTCGCGTCCCACCGGATGCCGGTTTCGCATCCGCCACAGGGCCGTCACCTCCACTTCCCCGTCCGTTATCCGATTTTGACCTGTACGACAGTCCGAATAGCGGAGTCCGGATGGCAAGATTCCGTCACCAACCGAGGTCGCAACGCTCGAAGGGGTGCGTACGGCCCTTTCGGCACGTCTTTGTCACGTCGGCTTCTCCACCCGCAGGAGGATCAGCATGACCGCAAGCCCCACGCGTCGCCCGGCCGCCGGCAGGCACCGTAAAGCCGTGGCGGCCGCGGCCGCGGTCGTCGCCTCGCTGATGGTGCTCAGCGCCTGCGGCGACCAGACGGATGCCGCGATCGCCCGGCGTGAGGCGCAGAAGAGCCGGAACGTCCATGCGCCGCTGTTCAAGCTGCTGCCCAAGGACGTACAGGAAAAGGGCTTCCTCCAGGTCGGGTCGGACATCACCTACAAGCCGGTGGAATTCCGCTCGAACGGCGTGGTCAAGGGCATCGACCCGGACCTCGCGGCGGCGATGAGCAAGTTGCTGGGCATCAAGCTGAACTTCAACAACGCCACCTTCGACACCCTCATGGGCGGTCTGAAGTCCAAGCGCTACGACATCGCGATGTCGGCGATGACGGACACCAAGGAGCGCCAGCAGGGCATCGACAGCAACACCGGCAAGAAGATCGGCCAGGGCGTCGACTTCATCGACTACCTGAACGTCGGCGTCTCGCTCTACACCCAGAAGGGCAAGACCAACGGCGTCGACGGCTGGGAAACGCTGTGCGGCAAGAAGATCGCGGTACAGCGCGGCACGGTCTCGCACGACCTGGCCAAGGACAAGTCGAAGGCCTGCCAGAAGAACGACCAGGAGCCGATCTCCATCGAGGCGTTCGACAACGACTCCGAGGCGCAGACCCGGCTGCGTACCGGCGGCGTGGACGCCGTCTCCAGCGACTACCCGGTCGCGGCGTACGCGGTGAAGGTCTCCGGGGGCGGCAAGGACTTCCAGATGGTCGGCGGCGCGCCGCTGAAGGCGGCCCCGTACGGCATCGCCGTCCCCAAGGGCCAGGAGAAGCTCCGCGACGCCCTCAAGGCCGCCGTGGAACTCGCGATCAAGAAGGGCTCGTACGCCGACGTCCTGGCCAAGTGGGATGTCAAGGACGCGGCGGTCAAGGAAGTGAAGCTCAACAGCGGCACCTGAGCCGCCAGCAGCCGTCCCGTCCCCTCCGGCCCCTCCCGTCGAATGCTGAAAGGCAACATCCGTGTCAGTTGACGTCGACAAGCCGGCGCAGCCGCCGGCGGACGCCCCGCCCCCGCCCGAGTCGATCAAGGCCATCCCGGTCCGCCACTACGGGCGCTGGGTCGCGGCGCTCGTCGTCATCGGGCTGATCGCGCTGCTGTTCCGGGCCTTCGCCTCCGGGAACGTCAACTGGGGCGCCATCCCCCAGTACATGTTCAACGGGGACATCCTCAAGGGCCTGCGCAACACCCTGCTGATCACCGTCCTGTCGATGGTCATCGGCATCGTGCTCGGCGTGATCCTGGCCGTGATGCGCCAGTCCAAGAACCCGGTGACGTCGACCGTCGCGTGGTTCTACGTCTGGTTCTTCCGCGGCACCCCGGTGTACGTCCAGCTGTTCCTCTGGTTCAACCTGGGCCTGGTCTTCCAGTACATCGACATCATGCCGATCTACAAGGACGAGTGGTCGGACTTCATGACCCCGTTCCTGTGCGCGCTGCTCGGCCTCGGCCTCAACGAGGCCGCGTACATGGCCGAGATCTGCCGGGCCGGCCTGAACGCCGTCGACGAGGGCCAGACCGAGGCGGCGCACGCGCTGGGCATGAGCCACGGCAGGACGCTGCGCCGGATCATCGTGCCGCAGGCGATGCGGGTGATCGTGCCGCCGACCGGCAACGAGGTCATCAACATGCTGAAGACCTCCTCGCTGGTCATCGCCGTGCAGTACTACGACCTCCTGCAGGCCGCGCAGAACGTCGGCCGGGACTCCGGTGTCGTCGTCGAGATGCTCATCCTCGCCGCCACCTGGTACCTGATCGCCACCACGGTGCTGAGCATCGGCCAGTACTACCTGGAGCGTTACTACGCGCGGGGCTCCAGCCGCCAGCTCCCGCCCACTCCGCTCCAGCGCGCCAAGGCGAGGCTGTCCGGCGGCTTCAACCGCTCCGCCGGAGGTGTCGGATGACCAGCAAGCTGACGACGAAGGCCGCCGGCAGCAGCGGCGGCCCGATGGTCAAGGCCGAGGGCGTCCACAAGTCCTTCGGCGCGGCGCACATCCTCAAGGGCATCGACCTGGAGGTCGCGCCCCGGGAGGTCTTCTGCCTGATCGGCCCGTCCGGTTCCGGCAAGTCGACGTTCCTGCGCTGCATCAACCACCTGGAGAAGATCAACGCCGGCCGGCTGTCCGTCGACGGCGAACTGGTCGGCTACCGCGAGCACAACGGCAAGCTCTACGAGCTGCGCGACCGCGAGGTCGCCGCCCGCCGCCGCGACATCGGCATGGTCTTCCAGCGCTTCAACCTCTTCCCGCACATGACCGCGATCGAGAACGTCATGGAGGCGCCGGTCCAGGTCAAGGGCGAGTCCAAGGCCGCGGCCCGGGAGCGCGCCGGCAAGCTCCTGGACCGGGTGGGGCTGGCCGACAAGGCCGGTAACTACCCCTCGCAGCTCTCCGGCGGCCAGCAGCAGCGGGTGGCGATCGCCCGGGCGCTGGCCATGGAGCCGAAGCTGATGCTCTTCGACGAGCCGACCTCGGCGCTCGACCCGGAGCTGGTCGGTGACGTCCTGGACGTCATGAAGGACCTGGCGGCGGACGGTATGACGATGATCGTCGTCACCCATGAGATGGGCTTCGCCCGCGAGGTCGGCGACTCGCTGGTCTTCATGGACGACGGCGTGGTCGTCGAGTCCGGCCACCCGCGCGAGGTTTTGGGCAACCCGCAGCACGAGCGGACGAAGTCGTTCCTGTCGAAGGTGCTGTAGGGCCGCTCCCTTTGCAGGTGCGGTACGACGTGGTGGGCCGGTCCCCGGGGGAGCGGCCCACCACCGCCGTGTACGGGTGCTACTTCAGGCCCAGCACCAGCGCGTCGGTGGGCGAGGACCACACCGTCCGGGCCTCCGCGAAGCCCGAGTCCCGCAGGGCGGCCGCGTGCCAGGCCGCCGAGGGGGTGTCGCCGTCGGCGTGCTCGCCGTAGATCTCGAAGCGTTCGGCGGTCGGCCCGGCCAGTCGGGGGTCGGCGGCGGCCAGCTGCCACCACTCGGCCCAGTCGACCGCGCCGGCGGCCTTGGCCTTCTCCATCCGGGCGTGCCGGAAGGCCCGCTCGGCGGCGTTGATCCGCGGGGTGGACTCCTCCGGCATGCGGTCGGCGTTGAGGAAGACCCCGCCGTCCCGCACCAGCGCGCCGAGCTGGCCGTAGAGGGCCCGCAGCTGCTCGGTGTGCAGCCAGTGCAGCGCGGTCGCGGTGAGGACGGCGTCGTACGCGTCGTGCGGCAGCTTCGCCGTCCAGTCCGGGTCCTTCAGATCGGCCCGTACGAACCTGACCCGGGGCTCGTTCTCGAAGTACCCTTCCGCGATGGCCAGCAGCGCGGGATCCAGGTCGACACCCACACTCTCGGCCTTCGGGAACCGCTTCAGCAGCCGGTCGGTGATACTGCCCGTACCGCAGGCGAGGTCGAGCACCCGGGGCGCGGGGCCCACCAGCGCCTCGACCATGTCGAGCATCACCCGGAACCGCTCCTCACGGTCGGGGAGGTACCACTCCTGCTGCCGGTCCCAACTGTCCTGCCACGCCTGCCAACCGGCACCGACGACAGTCTCGGTCATCGCTTCCCCTCCACACCGTAATACCCTGGTAGTGGGTCCGCCCATTACCGCACCCACACAACCGCACCCTATCCACCGCCCGTAAGGACTACAAGTGGAACTGGCCTATTACTCGGACTATGCCGTGCGGCTGGTCAACACCGAGCAGCCCGAGCGCGGCAGCGACAGCCTGACCTCGGTCGAGGCCGTGCGCGAGCTCTTCGGGCCCGCCCAGCAGGCGGCCCGGCGGGCGACCGACAGCGACGTCACCCGGCTGCGGGCGGTGCGCGCCCGGCTGCGCGCGGTCTTCGAGGCCGCCGCCGGCGGCGACGAGGTCCTGGCGGTGGACCTGCTCAACGCGCTGATGATGGAGTTCCCGGTCAGCCCGCAGATCTCCGGCCATGAGTACCGGGACGAGGACGGCCGGCCCAACTGGCACATGCACATCGCCGACCAGGCCGCCAACGCGACGGCCGGCTTCACCGCGACCGCCTGCATGGGCCTGGCCTTCCACCTCACCGAACTGGGCGTGGACCGCCTGGGCATCTGCGAGGCGGCCCCCTGCCGCCACGTCTACCTGGACACGTCCACCAACCGCTCCCGGCGCTACTGCTCCGACCGCTGCGCCACCCGCGCCAACGTCGCCGCCTATCGCGCCCGCAAACGCCTGGAGAGCGAGCGCTCGGCACGCACCGGACGGACCGCGGACGCCGCCCAGGAGAGCAGCGCGGGCACCGACCGCTGAATCCCGCGCGGCGGCCGCAGCCGCAGCCGGGCACGGGCGATGACCAGTTCGTCCGGAACGACCCCGAATTCCCGGCTGTCGTTCTCGACGAACGGATTGTCCCCCTGGACCCACCAGCCGCCGTCCTGTCGCCGCACGGCCCGCTTGACGATCAGCAGGTCCTGCCGGAACGGGTGCCGCAGCACGACCACGTCACCGGGCCGCACCACCGCGCCGTACTGCACCACCAGCTGGTCACCGGGCTGCAGCGTGGGCACCATTGACGGGTTGTAGACCTCGGCCAGCCCGAACGCACGGAGCAGCCCGGCCCGCTCCTGCCCCGGCTCCGCGCCCTCGCCCTGCTCCGGCCCGCGCTCGTCCACCCGCTCCGGCATTCCCTACCTCCCGGTCCAGCCCCGGTCCGACCTGCTCACGGCCCATCCTCCAACAGTCCCGGCCCGACACCGGACTTTTGCCCTAAGACCCCCGGGCCACCCGAGAAAAGCCTTCCCGCACCGAGTAATCTCGCACCTGAGAAGACGATCACGAGGAAGGACTGCACATGCTTTCCCGCCTGTTCGCGCCCAAGGTCAAGGTCAGCGCCCACTGCGACCTGCCCTGCGGCGTCTACGACCCGGCCCAGGCCCGTATCGAGGCCGAGTCGGTCAAGGCCGTCCAGGAGAAGTACCAGGCCAACGAGGACCCGGACTTCCGCACCCGCGCCATCCTGATCAAGGAGCAGCGCGCGGAGCTGGCCAAGCACCACGTCTCGGTGCTGTGGAGCGACTACTTCAAGCCCCCGCACTTCGAGAAGTACCCCGAGCTGCACCAGCTCGTGAACGACACCCTCAAGGCCCTCAGCGCCGCCAAGGGTTCCCACGACCCGGCGACCGGCCAGAAGGCCCTCGACCTCATCGCCCGGATCGCGGAGATCTTCTGGGAGACCAAGAAGGCCTGAGGCTTGCCGGGCGGCCCGACCCGCACCTTCGCGGGTGGTCCCGCCCACCTGTCCGCACCCGGTCCGCATGCCGCCGCACGCACGGCGTCCATGACGGAGCGGGTGCGGTCTTCTTTGCCCGGACACAGGTGCCCGGAGGTCCGCGGCGCGATGACGGCGGACGCACGGCCGAGGACCAATGGGGGCGTCAGCGCAGGAACCCTTCGTAATTGCGCTGCTGGAGCTGACTCTCGATCTGCTTCACGGTCTCCAGTCCGACGCTCACGATGATGAGGATGCTCGTGCCGCCGAACGGGAAATTGCTGCCGTTGAACAGCACCAGGGCCGCCGTGGGCACCAGGGCGATCAGCCCCAGGTAGAGCGCTCCCGGCCAGGTGATCCGGTTGAGCACATGGCCAAGGTGGTCGGCCGTGGGTCGGCCGGCACGAATACCGGGGACGAACCCGCCGTGCTTCTTCATGTTGTCGGCAATTTCATCGGGGGTGAAGGAGATGGCGACGTAGAAGAACGCGAAGAAAACGATCAGCAGGAAGTAAAGGACCAGATAGATCGGTTGGTCGCCCCTGCTGAGGTTGGTGGCGATCCACCGGGCCCATCCTGATGCCGAGTTACCGCCCAGATCGATCAGACTGGGTATGGAGAGCAGCGATGAGGCGAAGATGACGGGAACGACACCCGCCTGGTTCACCTTCAGGGGAATGTAGGTCGAAGTGCCGCCGTAGGAACGGCGGCCGATCATTCGTTTCGCGTACTGAACCGGGATCCGGCGCTGCGCCTGCTCGACGAAGACCACGAGGCACACCATGCAGAGGCCGACCGCGATCACGAGGGCGAATTCGCCCCAGCCGCCCAGGATTTTCCCCGACTTCTTGATCCCCCACAGGTTGGCCGGGAAGCTGGCGGCGAGAGAGGTGAACATCAGGATCGACATGCCGTTGCCGATGCCACGGTCGGTGATCAGCTCTCCGAGCCACATCACCACGGCGGTGCCGGCGGTCATGGTGATGACCATGACGGAGGTCCGGAAGATCGAGGTGTCCGGGACGATCTGGGCGCGGACCTGGCAGTTGGGGAAGAGCCCACCGCTTTGGGCCTTGGCCACCAGGGCGGCGCCCTGGAGCACCGCCAGGCCCAATGTCAGATACCGGGTGTACTGGGTGATCTTCGCGGTGCCCGTCTGGCCCTCCTTCTTCAGCGCCTCCAGGCGCGGAATGACCACCGTCAGCAGTTGAAGGATGATGCTCGCCGTGATGTACGGCGTGATCCCCAGGGCGAAGATGGTGAGTTCCAGCAGCGCACCACCGCTGAACGTGTTGATCAGGCCGAAAAAGCCGCCGTTGCCGACACCCTCCTCGACGCACCGCGTAACGCTCCGATAGTCCACGCCGGGGACCGGAACGTTCTGCCCCAACCGATAGAGAAGCAGGATTCCGAGCGTGAAGAGTATCTTCTTGCGAAGACCGGGCGTTTTGAGAATCCTGACGAATACGGTAGGCACTTGTTCACGTCGTCCTTGTTCTCGCAATGTGGCAGGCGTGTGCACGGCGCCTGAAGCAATAGGGCAGGTAAGGCGCATGGGGTCTCGGCTCGCGGATATGCCGGCGGGCGGGCGGCCGGTGGCGAGGTGCTCGTCGACCCGTAGTTCCGGCAGCAGTGCGGCGTTAGCGCTCGCACGGGCGAGGTGCTCCTCGCCCCGGGGCCGCTGCGACTGCCGGTGCCGATGCGGATGCGGATGCCGAAATGGAGTCGCTGCCGAAAAGGAGTGGCGCGGATAAGTGGCGAGTTTTGAACCGGACTTACGGCACTCGCACTCCGTGCTACTTGGCCGTTGAGGTGTGGGCCGGGACCGGGGCCGGCACGGTCGTGCAGATGCGGGAGGGGATCGGGACCGGCACGGTCGTTGAGGTGTGGGTCGGCACCGGCACGGTCGTGCAGGTGCGGGCCGGGACGGGGACCGGCGCGGTCGTGGCGGTGGGTTGGTGATGAGGAACGGTGGGCCCGCCTTGAGCGGAAGCGCTCGGCAGGACTTCCAGCCCGACGCCGAGCCCGGCGATCGTCAGCGCCGAGCCGGTGGCCATCCAGACCGTACGAGCCCGCCGACGGGCCCGGACCCCGGCGTGCAAACGCTGCCGGTGCTGGTCCTCAAAGGGGGTGTCTGCCTGGGTACCGCGCATCATCCGCGCGAGTTCGTGTTCAAAGTCTTCCATGATGTCTCCTTTCACCTCACCGGCTCGATGGCGTCACCGAGGAGCTGCCGCAACCGCGTCACGCCCCGTGACGTGAGGGACCGGGCGGTGCCCACCGGGCACCCCAGCGCCTCGGCAACCTGCGTCTCGGAAAGGTCCTGGTAATAGCGCAGCACCACCGCGGCGCGCTGGCGCACCGGCAGCAATGCCAGCGCGGCCTCCAACCGGGTCCGTTCCTCCACCGCGGTGGCCACATCGCCGGCCTCGGGAAGCTCCGGCAACCGTTCCACCGGACGCTCACCCCACCAGCGACGTCGCGCCGAGCGAGCCGCCGCACGTGCCAGCACCCGGCGCACATACGCCTCCGGCGCCTGCTCGGCCACCCTCGGCCACGCGAACCACAGCTTGACCAGTGCCTCCTGCAGCAGATCCTCGGCCCGATGCCGATCTCCGCCGGTGAGCAGATGCGCCAGGTGAAGCAGTGCCGACCAACGAGCCGCCACGAACCGGTCGAACGCATCGGCCCGCAACTGCCTCATCAACGCCGTCCCCCGCCTCGATCACTCGCCTACACCCCTACAAAGGCGCTGACCCACGTCCCGCTATGCAGTCCCCGGGCGTGAGCTGCCTCACACGCCCGACGAACGTGCTCGTGCCGCCCACGGGGGGCCGGTGGGAGGGGCCGCGGGAGCTGGGCCGGAGGAGCCGCGGGAGCTGGGCCGGAGGAGCCGCGGGAGTTGGGCTTCGGCTCGGAGGTGACGTGCCGGCGTCGGCCGTGTCGCGGCTGACGGGCCGGCCGTCGCGGTAGGGGACGGCTACGTCGCGACCGGCAGCGGCGGGTCGTGGCGGGCGAGCCAGGCGCGGTAGGCGTCGCTCGCCCAGGCGATCTCCATGTAGGAGGCGGTCAGGTCGGCGAACAGCTCGTCCGGGGTGCCGGCCGGGGTGCCGTCCTGGCGGCAGGCCATGAAGAGCCGGACCGCCAGCGGGTCGCCGTAGAGGGGGCGGATGGCCATACCGGGCCGGGAGCGGGCGGTCGGCTGGCAGGGGGTGACCACCTCGCCGGCGGTGACCAGGTCCACCGCGGTGAGGTAATCGCCGTGCACGACCCGGGGGTTGATACCGGCCGCCGCCCAGATACGGCGCAGACCGGCCCATTCGCCGTCCACCGTCGGGTCGACCATCCACTGGTCCTCGGCGAGGTCGGCGACCCGTACGACGTCCTGCGCGGCCGCCGGGTGGCTGTCCGCCAGCGCCAGGAACTGTGGCTCGCGGGCGATGAGTTCGTGCTCCACCAGGCCGTCGGGGACGCGTAGCGGGGCGCCCTCGACCTCGTGCACGAACGCGGCGTCGAGCTGGCCCGTGGCGACCATGTGCAGCAGGGCGTTGGCGGACACATCGGTACGTATGGTCGTGTCCGTTTCGGGCAACCGGACCCGTAGCCGGCGCAGCCAGCCGGCGACCGCGGGGCTGTTGGTGCTGCCGATGTGCAGCCGGGCACCCTGCTCGCGGTGCGAGACCGACGCGACCTCGTCGACAAGCGCCCGCATTTCGGCCACTATCGGCCGGGCCCGGCACAGCACCGCATGGCCCAGTGGGGTGGGCCGGCTGCCGGTCGGTTCGCGGAAGAAGAGCTGGCCGCCGAGGGCCTTCTCGATGCGGTGGAGCTGTGTCGTCAAGGAGGGCTGGGTCATGCCGAGTTGCCGGGCCGCCTTGCGTACGCTGCCGGAGTCCGCGATGGCGCACAGTGCGCGAAGATGCCGTACCTCAAGCTCCACGCGGGGAGCATAACGACGAGGGCGCCCGTCACACCAGGCTCTCAAACCTGCCGGAACTCGCCTTTTTCGCAGGGGTATTGCGCCAAGCTATCGCCACCTGAAATCTCCGTCCTGTGGGTGAAGTCCGTCCAGACTCAACGGCACCAAGAAATCCGCAGGGCCCCGGTCGCCGCCCCACACGGCGACCGTACGGCCCTCGGAGATGAAGGAGCCCCCACATGAGATCTCCCAAGACGGCGCTGTCGGCGGCGCTCGGTCTGGGCCTCGCCGCCGCGCTCGCAGTCGCGGCGCCGGTTTCGGCAGCTTCCCCCTCCTCCACCCCCTCCTCCCACCTCAGCACCCCGGCGTCGATCGCCGCCTACAACGGCTCGGCGGCCGAGAAGGCGGACACCAAGGCGTTCTTCGAGGCCGTGATGAAGTCGGCGCGGGCCAAGTTCAAGGCCCACCCGCACGCGGAATCGGTCACCGTGACCTATGACGCGAGCGCCGCACCCACCTTCAAGGGCCAGATAGCCGAGAGCGCGTCGATCTGGAACAGCGCCGTCAAGAACGTGCAGCTGCAGGAGGGCAGCGGCGGCGACTTCCAGTACCGCGAGGGCAACGACCCGCGCGGGTCGTACGCCAGCACCGACGGCCACGGCAAGGGCTATGTGTTCCTGGACTACCAGCAGAACCAGGAGTACAACTCCACCCGCGTGACCGCCCACGAGACCGGCCATGTGCTGGGTCTGCCGGACCACTACGAGGGCCCGTGCAGCGAGCTGATGTCCGGCGGCGGCCCCGGCACGTCCTGCCAGAACACCCAGCCGGACGCGAACGAGCGCGCCCAGGTGGACCAGCTGTGGGCCAACGGCCTGGCGGGCGTCCACTTCGGCAAGGCGTCCTGACGCCGGGTGCGCACCACGAGTTCGGCGGTGGCCGACGGACCGGACCGGGCTGACGGTAGCCGGTCCGTGCACCCGGCCTGGGGCTGACGAGTACCGGAACCTGGCGGCCGGCCCTCGTATCCCCACCAGCCCTCGCAGTTTCTGCGCCGCCCTTGCGGTGGGGCTCTCCTCGAGCCCCACCGCTTTTTCGTGCCCCTGCTCACGCCGCTCCCGTTGAGCACGCCGCTCCCCGCTGAGCACCCCGCTCCCCGATGATCAGGCCGTCCTCGTTGATCAGGCCGTTCTCGTTTGACACCCACAAACATGGG
Source organism: Streptomyces sp. NPDC059649 (assembly GCF_042734445.1). Lineage (NCBI taxonomy): Bacteria > Bacillati > Actinomycetota > Actinomycetes > Kitasatosporales > Streptomycetaceae > Streptomyces > Streptomyces sp. NPDC059649. Next base: position 35,182 of record NZ_JBHWDV010000052.1, on the reverse strand, counting down.
ATGTTCCCATCACCGGTGGAATGGGGCCGACCGGGCCCCGGTCGTAAGTCGTAAGGGGAGGGACGTCGTCGATGCCGCTGCGCAGCACCGCCCGGACGAGCCTGGTGGACCTGGTCATCGAGCAGATGGAGAGCCTGATCGCCGGCGGCGAGTGGCCGGTCGGGACGAAGATCCCCGCCGAACCCGTACTCGTCGAGCAGCTCGACGTGGGACGCAACACCGTCCGCGAGGCGGTGCGCGCCCTGGTGCACACCGGGATGCTGGAGCCGCGCCAGGGTGATGGGACCTATGTCCGCGCCAGCAGCGGCTTCGGCGCCGCCGTACAGCGCCGGCTGCGGCGGGCCGGCGACCTGGAGACGTTCGAGGTGCGCGCCTCGCTGGAGCGGGACGCCGCACGGTACGCCGCACTGCGCCGCACCGACGAGGACCTCGCCGCGCTGCGCGCCGCCCTCGCCGAGCGCGACCGGGCCTGGCGCGGCGGCGATCTGCCCGCCTTCATCGACGCGGACCTGGACTTCCACCGCACCATCGCCGCCGCGGCCCACAACAGCGTCCTCGCCGACCTCTACGACCACCTCAGCGACGCCCTGCGGGCCACGCTCCAGTCGGTCGTCGGCGCCCCGGTCCCCGATTCCGTCCGCAATCAGTACGACGGGCACGCGGCCATCGTCGACGCCATCGAGGCGCGCGACGCGACGGCCGCCGAGCGGGCGGCGCTGGCGCATCTGGGCGAGGGCATGGCGGCCCTGCGCGACGGCGCCGGCGAGGGCCCGGACCGCACGGAGGAAGACCCCCGGTGACCACCGACCAGATCGCCGCCCGCACGGCTCCGGCGCCGCCCGCCCCGCCGACCGCGGGCCCCGGGGCCACCGGCCGCCGCGCCCTCCAGCTCGGCGCCGGCGTCGTCCTGCTGGCGCTGAACCTGCGTCCCGCGCTGGTCGCGGTGTCCCCGCTGGCCGGCACGATCCGGGACGACAGCGGCATGTCGGCCGCCGCGACGAGCCTGCTCACCGCGCTGCCGCTGCTCTGCTTCGGGCTGCTGGCGCCGGTCGCGCCGCGGCTGGGGCGCCGGTTCGGGATGGAGCGGTCGCTGCTCGGCACGATGGCGCTGATCTGCCTGGGAACCGCGCTGCGGCTGCTGGACTCGGTGGTGGCGCTGTTCGCCGGTACGGTCGTGATCGGGGCCGGGATCGCGGTGGCCAATGTGCTGCTGCCCGGCCTGATCAAGCGGGACTTCCCGGCGCGGGCCGGGCTGATGACCGGTCTGTACTCGATGTCACTCTTCGGCGGCGCCGCGCTGGCGGCCGGGGTGACGGTCCCGGTCCAGCGCGCCGCCGGCCTGAACTGGCAGGCCACGCTGGCCTGTTGGGGCACGCTCGCACTGGTCGCGCTGCTCTGCTGGCTGCCGCAGGTGCGCGGCCGTACGCGGGTGACGGCGGCCGCGGCCCGGGAGGCCGCCCGCCCGGTGCGCGGACTGTGGCGCTCCGCGCTGGCCTGGCAGGTCACCGCGTACATGGGCCTGCAGTCGCTGAATTACTACGCGGCGGCCGCCTGGCTGCCGACGATGCTCACCGACGCCGGGATGAGCGCGGGCGACGCCGGCTGGATGCTGTCGTTCTCCTCGCTGCTGGGCATCACGGGCTCGTTCCTCGCACCGGTCGTCGTCGGCCGGCGGCTGTCGGCCGGCACGCTGGCCACCCTGGGGGCACTGCTGTGCGCGGCGGCGTTCACCGGCGTACTGACCGCGCCGGCCGCCGGGGCGTACGTCTGGATGGTGCTGCTGGGGCTCGGCCAGGGCGCGGCGATCAGCCTGGCGCTGCTGTTCATCGTCCAGCGCGCCCCGGACGCCCGGCACGCCGCCCAACTCTCCAGCATGGCGCAGTGCTTCGGCTACGTCCTCGCCGCCACCGGCCCGACCGTCCTGGGCGCCGTACACGACGCCTCCCACAGCTGGACCCTCCCCCTGACGGTCCTCCTGACCCTCCTCGTCCCCCAGACCGCAGCCGCCTGGGGCGCCGCCCGCCACCGGCATGTGACGGGACGCTGACGGGGGCGGGCGGGGCGGTGAGCCGGCCCAACTGGAGTGCCCCCGGCACGCTTCGAACGCCCCGGACGCCCCTACCTGAAAGCCACCCCTCCCCCTAAAGCCACCCGTTCCGCTTGAAGCCTCGGTGGATCACCCAGCAGATGACCACCGTGAGGCCCATCACCAGGGGGTAGCCGAACGTCCAGTGCTTCTCCGGCATGTACTCGAAGTTCATGCCGTAGATACCGCAGACCATGGTCGGTACGGCGAGGATCGCGACCCAGGCGCTGATCTTGCGCATGTCCTCGTTCTGGGCGACGGTGACCTGGGCGAGATGGGCCTGGAGTATGGAGTTGAGCAGTTCGTCGAAGGCCGTGATCTGTTCGGTGACCCGGTCGAGGTGGTCGGCGACGTCCCGGAAGTACGTCTTGATCTGCGGGTCGACCTGCCGCATCGGCTGGGTCGCCAGCTCCCGCATCGGCCGGTCCAACGGGGCCACCGCGCGCTTGAGTTCCAGCAGTTCGCGCTTGAGCTGGTAGATCCGGCCGGCGCCGCCGCTGCCGCGTTCCGAGAAGACCTCGCTCTCGACGTCGTCGATGTCGTCCTGGACGGCGGCCGCGACGTCGAGGTAGTCGTCCACGACGAGGTCGGCGACGGCGTGCAGGACGACGGACGGGCCGAGCGCCAACTGCTCGGGCACCTGCTCCAGTTGCTCGCGCAGCGGTCCCAGCGAGCCGTGCCCGCCGTGCCGGACGGTGATCACGAAGTCGGTGCCGGTGAAGACCATGATCTCGCCGGTCTCCACCACCTCGCTGGTGTCGGTGAGCCGGTCGTGCTCGACGTAGCGGACCGTTTTCAGCACGGTGAACAGCGAGTCGTCGTAGTGCTCCAGCTTGGGGCGCTGGTGGGCGTACACGGCATCCTCGACGGCTAGCGGATGCAGCCCGAACAGGTCGACAATTCCGGCGAATTCCTTCTCGGACGGCTCATGCAGCCCGATCCAGACAAACCCCCTGCCGGTCTCCCGTACCCGGCGTATCGCCACATCGGCCGGGTGGTTGCCGTTCTGCCGCACGCCGTCGACGTACACCGCGCAGTTGACGACGGCGGTGCCCAGCGGCGAGCGCGCGGGGTGGCTGAGGTCCACCCCGCGCGTGCGCGGCTGCGGCAGCCGGACGGCCTTGCGGAGGTTGCTGATCATCGACACCCGGCCAGTATGGCTTGCGGACGCCCGGGACCGGTATGCCAAAGCGGGTGTTTTTGCTCCCCGCGGAAGCCGGTTTCCGGCCAGGCAATGCCGGTCTCCGGCCAGGCAGAACCGGCTCCCGGCCAGGCAGAACCGGCTTCCGGCCAGGCAAAGCCGGCTTCCGGCCGGGCGTCAGGGGACGGGGACCGGCTGCGGGTGTTCCTCCGTCGCGCGTTCCGGGGCGTCGTGTGCCGCCGGCTGCGGGGTACGGACCCGGCGCGGGAGCAGGAACAGCAGGGCCAGGACGAGGACCAGACCGGCCGCGACCCACCACAGGGCGTGGGTGGTGGCGGCGATGAACGCGGGGTGCGCGGCACCGGGCGCGACCGCCCCGCCGCCGGCCTCCCCCGCTGTGCCGACGACCCCGAAGAACGCCACCGACGACAGTCCCAGGCCGAGCGCCATGCCCAGCTGGCCGGTGGTGTTGAAGATGCCGGACGCCGAGCCGGAGTGCGCGGCCGGCACCTCGGATATCGCCATGTCGGTGACCGGCGCGACGATCAGGCCCATGCCGGCGCCCATCAGCAGCATCGCCGGCGCCATCTGCCAGGAGGTGAGGGCGGTGCCGTAGTGGTCGGCCGTCCAGAGGTAGAGCAGGGCGCCGGACAGCATGATCAGCGCGCCGGCCTGCAGGACCGCCCGGCCGAAGCGCGGCACCAGCTTCTGCACCGACATCCCCGCCGCGACCGAGCAGGCGAGCGAGAACGGCACCCCGGTCAGCCCGGCGTGCAGCGGCCCCCAGCCCAGCCCCAGCTGCATGAAGAGCGTCCAGATCAGGAAGAACAGGCCGCTGACCGCCCCGAAGGTGAGCTGGACCGCGGCGCCCGCGGCGAACGACCGGACCCGGAAGAGGGAGAGTTCGACCAGCGGTGAGCCGTCCTTACGGGCCTTGGCGCGCTCGTAGCGGACGAAGACGGCCAGCACGAGCGGGCTGGCGCCCATCGAGACGAAGCCCCACAGCGGCCAGCCGGACTCCCGGCCCTGGGTGAGCGGGTAGAGCAGCATCAGCAGGCCGACGGTGGCCAGTGCGGTGCCCACGAGGTCGAGGCGCAGCGCGGCCGGGGAGCGGGACTCGGTGATGAAGCGGCGGCCGAGCAGGATGCCGGCCACCCCGACCGGGAGGTTGATCAGGAAGATCGGGCGCCATTCCAGGCCGAAGAGGTTGCCCTGGGTGAGCAGTGCGCCGATCAGCGGGCCGCAGACCGCGCCCAGGCCGATCACCGCGCCGAACATCCCGAAGACCTTGCCGCGTTCGTGGGCGGGGAAGGTGACGTGGATGATCGCGAGCACCTGCGGCACCATCAGCGCGGCCATCGCGCCCTGGAGGACCCGCGCGCCGATCAGCATGCCCGGGCCGGCGGCGAGGCCGCACAGCGCGGAGGCGAGGGTGAAGCCGGCCATGCCGAGCAGGAACAGTCGCTTGCGGCCGTGGATGTCGCCGAGCCGGCCGCCGGTGATCAGGCCGAGCGCGAAGGCGAGGGCGTAGCCGGCGGTCACCCACTGCAGGGCGCTGAAGGTGGCGCCGGTGTCCTGCTGGATGCTCGGCAGCGCGATGTTGACGATGGTCGCGTCGACCAGGTCCATGAAGGCGGCCGTGAGGACGATGGCGAGCGCCGTCCAGCGTCTGCGGTCGGGCGCGGCGGGATCGGGCGGGGTCATGGGCGTCACTCCTGGCCGTGGTCGGTGGTGCTGAACGCCTCCGAGAGTAGGGGTGATGTAGGACAGAGGCGGTCCTACTAGGTGCGGCATCATCGGGGCATGAGTGAGACATCGGCACGTCTGCTGAATCTGCTGTCCCTGTTGCAGACCCCGCGGGAATGGCCCGGGCCGGAGCTGGCGGAGCGGCTGGGGGTGACCTCCCGGACGATCCGGCGGGACGTCGAGCGGCTGCGGGACCTGGGGTATCCGGTGCACGCCACGATGGGCGCGGTGGGCGGGTACCGGCTGGCGGCGGGGGCCGCGATGCCGCCGCTGCTGCTGGACGACGAGGAGGCGGTGGCCATCGCGGTGGGCCTGCGGTCGGCGGCCGGCCACACCATCGCGGGCATCGAGGAGGCGTCCGTACGGGCGCTGGCCAAGCTCGAACAGGTGCTGCCGGCCCGGCTGCGGCGCCGGGTGGGCGCGCTGGGCACGGCCACCGTTCCGATGCCGGCCGGGAACGGTCCGACCGTCGATCCGGAGCATCTGACGGTGCTCGCCGCGGCCATCGCCAACCACGAACGGCTGCGGTTCGCCTACCGGGCGGGTGCCGGGGAGCGGACCAAGCGCCTGGTGGAGCCGCACCGGCTGGTGGCGGCGGGCCGGCGCTGGTACCTCGTGGCGTACGACAACGACCGGGAGGACTGGCGGATCTTCCGGGTGGACCGGCTGACCGAGCCGTTCCCCACCGGCGTACGGACCGCACCGCGCGAGCTGCCGGCCGCCGACGCGGGGGCGTACGTGCGGGACCGGATGCAGGGGATGGCCCCGGCGCACCGGGCGGTGGCCACGGTGTACGCGCCGGCCGGGGAGGTGACGGCGCGGCTGGGCGGGCCGGCGGCGGGTGAGGTGGTGCCGCTGGACGAGGGGTCGTGCCGGTGGCACAGTGCGCCCGATTCGCTGGAGTGGCTGGCGATGCGGCTGGCGCTGCTGGGGTGCGCGTTTACGGTGCACGAACCGCCGGAGCTGTCCGCGTATCTGCGGGCGATGGGTGAGCGGGTGAGCCGGGCGGTGGACGGGAGCGGGGCGGACGGGGCGTCCGGGGGCAGCTCCGCCGGGAGCGGGAACCCGGCGGAGGGGCAGGCGGAATGAGGGACACCCTGGAGCCGGAATACCCTAGGGGGGTATAACGTTCGGTACGGGGAACGCGCACTGACACGCAGTCGCAGCACACCGAGGAGCACCTATGACCACCGCGATCGGAGAGCACGGCGTCGAGCTGGAGATCGGCGGGATGACCTGCGCGTCCTGCGCCGCCCGCATCGAGAAGAAGCTCAACCGCATGGAGGGGGTCACCGCCACCGTCAACTACGCCACCGAGAAGGCGCAGGTCGCGGTCGCGGAGGGCAGCGGGGTCACCGCCGCGGACCTGATCGCCACCGTGGAGCGCACCGGCTACACCGCCGCGGTCCCCGCACCCCCGGCGCCCGCCGAGCCGCCGGGCGAGGGGCCGGACGGCAGGCCGGCGGGGGCGGACGAGGAGCCCGACGGCGCCCTCGCCCTGCTGCGCCACCGCCTGCTGGTCTCGCTGGCGCTGTCCGTCCCGGTGGTGCTGATGGCGATGGTGCCGCCGCTGCAGTTCACCAACTGGCAGTGGCTCTCGCTCACCCTGGCCGCCCCGGTGGTGGCCTACGGTGCCTGGCCGTTCCACCGTGCGGCCTGGACGAACCTGCGGCACGGCGCCGCCACGATGGACACGCTGATCTCGATGGGCACCCTGGCGGCGCTCGGCTGGTCGGTGTGGGCGCTGTTCTTCGGCCACGCCGGAATGCCCGGGATGACCCATCCCTTCGAGCTCACGATCACCCGCACCGACGGCAGCAGCGCCATCTACCTGGAGGCCGCGGCCGGGGTCACCACGTTCATCCTGGCCGGGCGCTACTTCGAGGCGCGGTCGAAGCGGAAGGCCGGGGCGGCGCTGCGGACGCTGATGGAGCTGGGCGCCAAGGACGTCGCGGTCCTGCGGGACGGCCGCGAGGTGCGCGTCCCGGTGGCGGAGCTGAGCGTGGGTGACCGGTTCGTCGTACGGCCCGGAGAGAAGATCGCCACCGACGGGAAGGTGGTGGAGGGCGCCTCCGCGGTGGACGCGTCGATGCTCACCGGCGAGTCCGTACCGGTCGAGGTCGCCCCCGGGGACACCGTCACCGGCGCGACGGTCAACGCGGGCGGCCGGCTGGTCGTCGAGGCCACCCGGGTCGGCGCGGACACCCAACTGGCCCGGATGGCGCGGCTGGTGGCGGAGGCGCAGAACGGGAAGGCCGCGGCGCAGCGGCTGGCCGACCGGATCTCCGCCGTGTTCGTCCCGGTCGTGATCGCGCTCGCCGCCGGCACCCTCGGGTACTGGCTCGTCACCGGCGCGGGCGCGGTGGCCGCCTTCACCGCGGCGGTCGCCGTACTGATCATCGCCTGCCCGTGCGCCCTGGGGCTCGCCACCCCGACCGCGCTGATGGTCGGCACCGGGCGCGGCGCGCAGCTGGGCATCCTGCTGAAGGGGCCGGAGGTGCTGGAGTCGACCCGTGCGGTGGACACCATCGTGCTGGACAAGACCGGCACGGTCACCACGGGCGTGATGACGCTGACCGAGGTGCATCTCGCCGAGGGCGTTCCCGAGTCCGAGGCGCTGCGGCTGGCCGGCGCGCTGGAGCACGCCTCCGAGCACCCCATCGCCCGGGCCGTCGCCGCCGGCGCCGCGGCCCGTGTCGGCACCCTGCCCACCCCGGAGGACTTCACCAACGTCCCCGGCCTCGGCGTCCGCGGGGTCGTCGACGGGCACACCGTCCTGGTGGGCCGCGCACGGCTGCTGGACGAGTGGTCGCAGGGCCTGCCGGACGGGCTGGCCGCCGCCAAGGCCGCGGCCGAGGCCGAGGGCCGTACCGCGGTCACCGTCGGCTGGGACGGCGCGGCGCGGGCGGTGCTGGTGGTCGCCGACGCGGTCCGGCCGACCAGCGCGGAGGCGGTCCGCCGGCTGCGGGCGCTGGGCCTGACGCCGGTGCTGCTGACCGGCGACCACCGGGCGGTCGCCGAGTCGGTCGCCGCCGAGGTCGGCATCGACGAGGTGATCGCGGAGGTGCTGCCCGAGGACAAGGTGGACGTGGTCGCCCGGCTGCAGGCCGAGGGCCGCTCGGTCGCCATGGTCGGCGACGGCGTCAACGACGCGGCCGCGCTGGCCCGGGCCGACCTGGGCCTGGCCATGGGCACCGGCACCGACGCCGCCATCGAGGCCGGCGACCTCACCCTGGTCCGGGGCGATCTGCGCACCGCCGCCGACGCGATCCGGCTGGCCCGGGCCACCCTGGGCACCATCCGCGGCAACCTGTTCTGGGCCTTCGGCTACAACGTCGCCGCGCTGCCGCTGGCCGCGGCCGGGCTGCTCAACCCGATGATCGCCGGTGCCGCGATGGCCTTCTCCTCGGTCTTCGTGGTGGGCAACAGCCTCCGGCTGCGCCGCTTCCGGGCCCTGGACGGCGCGGCCGCCCGCGGCTGACCACCAGGCCTGCCCCGACGCCCCGGGCCCGGACTCCCCCGGCCCCCGGACCTGCCCCGACGCCCCGGGGCCCGGAGCTCTTCCCGCCCCGGACCTGCCCCGACGTCCCGGTTCTGGCACCAGTCTCCAGTTCTGGCGCCGGAACATTGGCGGATCGCTCACCCGCCGGCCGCCGCCGGCGGGTGAGACTGGTGCGGAAACGAACATCCACGTACCGACAGTCCATCCACCGACGTCCGCACCGGCCGTCGGCGACCGGCCGTCGGCGTGGGAACGATCCGCGCACCCACGCTCCACGTACAGGGGGACCTCATGACCGGGTCACGTGTCCTGGCTCTCGGCCATTACCAGCCCTCCCGCGTGCTCACCAACGACGACCTCGCCGCGATGGTCGAGACCGACGACGCCTGGATCCGCAGCCGGGTCGGCATCCGCACCCGCCACATCGCGGCCCCGGACGAGACCGTGGACTCGATGGCGGCCGCCGCGGCGGCCAAGGCGCTGGCCGCCGGCGGGGTCGCTCCCGGGGACGTCGACCTGGTGCTGGTCGCCACCTGCACGGCCGTCGACCGCAGCCCGAACGCCGCGGCCCGGGTCGCCGCCCGGCTCGGCCTCGGCTCGCCCGCCACCATGGACGTCAACGTCGTCTGCTCCGGCTTCACGCACGCTCTGGCCCTGGCCGACCAGGCCATCCGGGCCGGCTCCGCGACCACGGCCCTGGTCATCGGCGCGGAGAAGTTCACCGACATGATCGACTGGACGGACCGGACGACCTGCGTACTGGCCGGCGACGGCGCGGGCGCCGCTATCGTCACCGCGGCGGACGAGCCGGGGATCGGGCCGGTGCTGTGGGGCTCGGTGCCGGAGATGGGCGGTGCGGTCCGTATCGAGGGTGAGCCCGGCCGTTTCTCCCAGGAGGGCCAGACCGTCTACCGCTGGGCGACGACCCAGCTGCCGGGCATCGCCCGCCAGGTCTGCGAACGCTCCGGGATCGCGCCCGCCGACCTCGCCGGGGTGGTCCTCCACCAGGCGAACCTGCGGATCATCGAGCCGGTCGCGGAGCGGATCGGCGCGGTCAACGCGGTGGTCGCCAAGGACGTCGTCGACTCCGGCAACACCTCCGCCGCGTCCGTCCCGCTGGCCCTGTCCAAACTGGTCGAACGCCGCGAGGTCCCCGCCGGCGCCCCGGTGCTGCTGTTCGCCTTCGGCGGCAACCTCTCGTACGCGGGACAGGTCATCCGCTGCCCCTGAGAGCAGCCGGATGCGAGCCGGGCGGCTTCGGCCGTACGACGTGGGGGCGGCCGTACGACCTGCGGGCGGCTTCGGCCGTATGACGGGGGCGGTTTCGGCCGTACGGGTCGCCGGCCGGCGTCCGATTCGTTCAAGACCCCGGCCCGGCGGCCTCCCTACGCTCGCCGCATGACTCGCATGACTCGCATGACGCCCGCTCCTCCCCGTTCCCCCGGCTCGCCGCGCTGTGCGGCCTTCGGCATGGTGGTCGCCGACATGGCCGCCGCCCTCGCCTTCTACCGCCGGCTGGGCCTGGTGGTCCCGGCCGGCTCGGACACCGCCCCGCACGCCGAGGCCGAGCTGCCCGGCGGCCTGCGCCTGATGTGGGACTCGTACGCGACGGCCCGCGCCATCGACCCGGACTGGACCCCACCGCCGGCCGGCACCCCGACGGGCCTGGCCTTCGAGTGCGACGGCCCGGCCGGTGTCGACGCGCTCTACGCCGAGCTCACCGCCGCCGGCCACCGGGGCGAGAAGCCGCCGTGGGACGCGTTCTGGGGCCAGCGCTACGCCGTCGTGCAGGACCCGGACGGCCACGGGGTGGACCTGTTCGCACCGCTGCCGCGGAAGCCCGACGACGGGCCGGAGGCGTAGGGGCAACCGCCGGCCGTCCCTAGGGCCCGGGGTGCTCCCGCAGGAACTGCGCGCCGCACAGGAAGCAGAACGGCTCGGCCTTCGGCGTGCCCCAGGATTCGGCCGGCTGGGTGGCGGCGGCCGGAGCCAGGTCCCGTCCGCACATCGCGGTGGTGCTGCCGATGCGCGTCATGTGCCAGAGCTTGACCGGCGTGTCCTCGTGCGGCAGCACACCTTCCTCGTACTCGGCGCGGATCTCGTGCTCCATGGCGGTCCACCTCCTACCCCTTACGATGCGCCAGCGGGTCGGGCGCCACAACGCCAGCCGGAACGGCCCGCACGGCGCCCGAAACGGCCGGTGACCGGGCCGGTGCCCGCGCTCCCGCCCGTGGCTCAGAACACCGACCAGCCGGTCAGCGTGGTGAAGTGGTCCAGCGCCGCGGCACCCGCGACGGAATTGCCGCGGGCGTCCAGCGCCGGGCTCCAGACGCACAGCGTGCAGCGGCCGGGGATCACGGCGATGATGCCGCCGCCGACGCCGCTCTTGGCGGGCAGCCCGACCCGGTAGGCGAACTCCCCGGCCGCGTCGTACGTGCCGCAGGTCAGCATCACCGCGTTGATCCGCTTGGCCTCCCGGGCCTCCAGCAGCCGGCTGCCGTCGGCGCGCAGCCCGTGGCGGGCCAGGAAGCCGCCGGCCACGGCCAGATCGCGGCAGCTCATCTCGATGGAGCACTGCCAGAAGTAGTGCTGGATGACGCTGGGGACCGGGTTCTCCAGGTTGCCGAAGGACGCCATGAAGTGCGCGAGGGCGGCATTGCGGTCGCCGTGCTCGGCCTCGGAGTCGGCGACCGCCTGGTCGAAGGCCAGATCGGGGTTGCCGCTCTCCTCGCGCAGGAAGTGCAGCATCGAGGTGCTGGCGTCGCCGGTGAGGGTCTGCAGCCGGTCGGTGACGACCAGCGCGCCCGCGTTGATGAACGGATTGCGCGGAATGCCGTTCTCCGCCTCCAGCTGGACCAGCGAGTTGAACGGCGTGCCGGACGGCTCGCGGCCGACCCGCTGCCAGATGTCGTCCCCGCCGGGACCGCCCTGGACGCCGTTGGCGCCGTAGGTGCCGTTACCGCCCTGGCTGCCGTGGCTCTGGGCCATCACCAGCGCCAGCGAGAACGCCTTGGAGATGGACTGCACGGAGAACGGGACCTCCCAGTCGCCGACCCCGTACACCGCGCCGTGTATGTCGGCGACCGCGATCCCGAACCGGTCCGGGGACACCCGCTCCAGCGCCGGTATGTAGTCGGCGACCTGTCCCTGTCCCACGTACGGCCTGGCGTAGGCCGCTACCTCTTCGAGAACGGCCCGGTAGTCCATGCGCACACGCTAACCCGAGCCGAGCAGCACCCCCATCGGGGCCCCCGCCAGCGACTTCACCTCGCGGGCCAGGTGGGCCTGGTCCGCGTATCCCGCCCGCACCGCGACCTGGGCGTACGGCATCCCGGTGCGCGCGAGGTCCAGGGCCCGCACGAAGCGGAGCACCCGGGCGAGCGTCTTGGGGCCGTAGCCGAACGCGTCCAGGCTCAGGCGGTGCAGCTGGCGTTCGCTCAGCGCGACCGCCCGGGCGACCTCGGCCACCGGCCGGCCGCGACCCAGCGCCGCGGCGACGGCCGCGGTCCGCGCGCCGCCCCCCGGCCCCCGCGCGTCCCGCCGGAGCCGCTCCCCGACGACCTCCTCCAGCACCCGGCCGACCCCGGTCCCCGCGCCAGCTGCCCCCCGTTGTGCCGCCCGTTCCGCGGCCCGCTCGGTCAGCTCCCGTACCTGCGCCGCGGGCCACAGGTCCGCCAACGGGAGCCGCCGGTCGCGCAGTTCGTGCGCCGGTACGCCGAAGACGGCGGGGCCGAGGCCCGGCGCGAACCGCAGCCCGGTGTAGCCGGTGCCGGGCGGCACGCCCACGGGGTGGTACGGCCCGGTGTCCGGGCCCGCCACCAGCAGCCGGCCCTCACTCCAGATCAGATCGGTGCAGCCGTCGGGCAGTACGGGACGCGCCGACGGCCCGGTGGTGTTGGTCCACAGCACCGCACCGGCCACCCGAGACCCCCGCTCCCGGTACCCGCGGGGTGCCCCGGTGCCGCCGAGTACGCCGGCCGGCCCATCCATGTCGCGCGCTTCGCCCACGTCCCCCAGCCTGGCACGGGAACCGCACGGCCGTCCGCGCCGTTGATCCCTTACGACACGGACCGCACGGAGGTGGCAGATGTCAGGGTTTCTGGACCGCGCCAAGGAGCAGGCGCAGAGCGCGCTCAACCAGGGCAAGCAGAAGGTCGAAGAGGTGCAGCAGCACCGGGCCGGCAGCGACCTGCTGAAGAAGCTGGGCGCCGCCTACTACGCCGAGAAGCGGGGCAGCGGCACCCCCGAGGCGACCCAGCAGGCGCTCAACGCCCTCGAAGCACACATCAGCGCACACGGGGACGCGTTCCTGCACGGATAACCGCGTTACCGCACGAACAACTGACAACGGACGGCGGAGAACGGACAGCGGAGAACGGACCACGGCCGCCGGAGCGGAACGCGACGGCGCGGCACAGGAGGCGCAGCCCGGAACGCGACGACGAGGCACGACAGGCGCAGCCCGGTGTAGCCGGTGCCGGGTGGCCGCCCCTCGGCCGAAACCGCTCGTACAGCCTCCGAACGGCCGATCCGTTTTTTTGCGTTCCCCTCCACCTGCGCGGCGCCATCCCGTACAAGCGAGACAGCAGGCGGTGCGCGGACGGCGGCCGCCGTGTCCCGTATCGGAGTGGCCATGTCCGAACCGCTGTCCGCCGCCCGCTTCCTCGCGGCGCTCAAGGCCGAGGACCTGCGGGTCGTCGAGGTCGACGGCTGGGAGACGCACAACCGCAACCACAAGGGCCCGTGGGGTCCGGTGCACGGCGTGATGGTGCACCACACCGGCACGTCCGGGGCCGCGCGCACGGTCAAGGTCTGCCATGACGGCCGGGCGGACCTGCCGGGTCCGCTGTGCCACGGCGTGATCACCAAGGACGGCACGGTGCACCTGGTGGGCTACGGCCGCGCCAATCACGCGGGCCTCGGCGACGGCGACGTCCTGCGCGCCGTGATCGCCGAGAAGCGGCTGCCCCCGGACAACGAGGCCGACACCGACGGCAACCGCGCCTTCTACGGCTTCGAGTGCGAGAACCTCGGCGACGGCGCCGATCCCTGGCCCGAGGCCCAGAGGGAAGCCCTGGAAAAGGCCGCAGCGGCCGTCTGCCGGGCCCACGGCTGGACCGAACGCTCGGTCATCGGCCACCGTGAATGGCAACCGGGCAAGACCGACCCCCGCGGCTTCACCATGGCCTCCCTACGCGACCACATCGCGGCCCGCCTGAAGTGAACCGGCCGCGCTCCCGCCCGACGCACCCGGCCGGCGGCACCCGGCCAATGTGACCGACGCCGATGCCGGCCGGTGCGGCCGGCATCGGGCGACCGCCCACGGTCAGGTTTCGCGGATGGGCGCCGCGCGGATCACCTCCGCCATCCGCTCCACGTGCTCGGCGCGGAGCATGCCCAGGTCGACGTACGACGCCCCCCGAGCGCGTCACCACCGGGCGCACCTGCGCCACGGCACGCTTCGGAAGGCCGAGGACGACCAGCGCCCCCCTGAGCGCTTCTGCGGCGTTCTCGGCCCGCCCACGGCCGTCCCGCCACGTCTGCATCTCCATTCCTACCGCCCCCTGCTCCGTCGGTGCTCGGGGTGGGAAGCAAGTTCGACGTTGCAGTCGGAAACCTTGGAGTGATCCCCGCTGATCCGGGCCGCGCTGCGCTGCCTGACCAAGGCGGCACAGACATCGCACCCTTCGACGGCCTCGGGCTGGTTCGCGGGCAGCATCAGGTACACGGGGCCTTGCATGGTTGTCGGCTTTTGGTGCATGCACCGATGCTGGCCTGCCCTTGCGGACGTATCTGCCCCCGTAGCCAGGACAGTTGGGGCGTCCCAGGCGTACCGTCGAAACGGCCCAAACGTCCAAGGGAGAAGTCTTGAACGTCGCCCCACGATCAGCTATGGCGGAGGCCGGTCTCACGAGCCGTAAACTTGCGGCCCGGGTAGGGGTCACGAGCAAGACCGTGGAACGGTGGCTGGCGGACGCCGGACTGATACCGCACGCAAGCAATCGAGAGGACGCCTGCCGGGCGTTGGGAGTCGATGAAGAGATGCTGTGGCCCCAGGCAGTGAAGGACCGGATCAAGACCGGCAACGACCGCGAGCTCGTCCACGCGTATCCGTACCGGTCCGCCTGCCCGTCCACCGTCTGGGCCGAGCTCGTCGAGGGAGCGGCCGAGGAACTGTTCCTCGCCGGGTACACGAACTACTTCCTGTGGACCCAGGTCCCCCGGTTCGCCGAGACGGTCCGCCGCAAGGCCGAGTCCGGGTGCCGGGTCCGGTTCCTGCTCGGGGACCCCGGTGGTGAGGTCACACGGCAGCGCGAGGCGATCGAGGACGTGGCCCTGACCGTGTCCACCCGCATCCGGACCACGGTGGAGCACCTGGACCGGATGGGTGCCGTACCGGGGCTGGAGGTGCGCTGCAGCAGCGCGGACGACGCAGTGAACCACGTATCGCTCTCGGTGTTCCGCTTTGACCACGATGCGCTCGTCACGCCCCATCTGGCACGGCTGGTGGGTCACGATTCGCCGCTGTTGCACCTGCGCCGCGAGGGTGCCGGGGGGATGTTCGACCGGTTCGCGGAGCATGCCGAGGAGCTGTGGGACCGTTCCGTACCGGTGGCCTGACCTGCGGAGCTTCCCTGGCGTAACGGTCACAATGGTGGGGTGGACGCTCCCATAGACCTGGCCGCTGCCCTGCGCCCCCGCCTGCCCTCCCCCCTCCAGGAAGTCGAGGACGAGGTCTTTGCGCGGCGGGGGGTGCGGTTGGTGCTCAAGCGGGATGATCTGATCCATCCGGATCTGCCGGGGAACAAGTGGCGGAAGCTGGAGCCGAATCTGCGGGCCGCCGCCGCGGCCGGGGCGCGGACGTTGTTGACGTTCGGCGGGGCGTATTCGAATCATCTGCGGGCGACCGCGGCGGCCGGGCGGTTGCTGGGGTTCGGCACCATCGGGGTGGTCCGCGGCGAGGAGCTGGCCGGGGCCCCGCTCAATCCGTCGCTGGCCCGCTGTGCCGCCGACGGGATGCGGCTGTACTTCCTGGACCGGGACCGGTACCGCCGCAAGTCCGAGTCGGAGGTGCTCGCCGCGCTGCACGACCGGTTCGGCGCGTTCCACGTCCTCCCGGAGGGCGGCAGCAACGCCCTTGCCGCACAAGGGTGTACGGAGCTGGGCCGGGAGCTGCGCGGGGTGGCGGACACGGTCGGGGTGGCCTGCGGCACGGGCGGCACGCTGGCCGGCCTCGCCGCGGGGCTGGGCCCGGGCCGGCAGGCCCTCGGCTTCGCCGTACTGAAGGGCGGCCGCCCGCACTTCCTCCAGGGGACGGTCGAGGAACTGCAGCGGGCGGCGTTCGGCGGGCCGCGCGGCGACTGGCGGCTGGAGGACCGCTTCCACTGTGGCGGTTACGCCCGCCGCACGCCCGAACTGGACGCGTTCGCGGACGCCTTCGAGCGGCGGCACGGCCTGCCGCTGGAGCGGGTCTACGTCGCGAAGCTGCTGTACGGGCTGACCACGCTGGCCGAGGAGGGCGCCTTCCCGAGCGGCAGTACGGTCGCGGCGGTGATCACCGGGGCGCCCTGAGCCCCGGGCCGACCGGCGTCAGGAGGTGCCTTCCCGGTACGCCGTCGCCTCCTCCAGGTCGAGCCGGCGCAGCAGGGTGCGCAGCATCTCGTCGTCGATCCGCCGGGTGTCCCGCAGCCGGACGAAGACCCGCCGCTCGGTGTCGATCATTTCCCGGGCCAGCCGCCGGTAGGTCTCGTCGGCGGACTCCCCGGTCACCTCGTTGACCGCGCCGAGCCGCTCCCACACGGAGTTGCGGCGCCGTTCCATGACGGTGCGCAGCCGGTCGGAGAGCGGTCCGGGCAGCGCGTTGCGTTCGTCCCTGAGCAGTTCCGTAAGGCGTTCCTCGGCGGCCCGGGAGGCCTCGTTCTGGGCCTCGGCCTCGGCCAGCGTCTCGGCCTGTGCGTCCCGGCCGGGCAGCCGCAGGGCGCGGATCAGCGGGGGCAGCGTCAGGCCCTGGACGACGAGGGTGCCGATGACGGTGGTGAAGGTCAGGAAGAGCACCAGGTCGCGGCCCGGGAAGGGCCCGCCGCCGTGCACGGTGGCGGGCACCGAGAACGCGATGGCCAGCGACACCACCCCGCGCATCCCGGCCCAGCCGACGATCACCGGCGCGGTCCAGTTCACTTCGGGCTCGCGGGCGCGGATCCGGGCGGAGAGCAGCCGCGGCAGGAAGGTCGCGGGGAAGACCCAGACGAAGCGGGCCCCGACCACGACGACGAACACCACCGCCGCGTACGCCAGCGCCGGGCCCGCCCCGTACGCCCCCAGGCCGCGCACCACCACCGGGAGCTGGAGGCCGATCAGCGCGAAGACCGCGGACTCCAGCAGGAAGGAGATCACCTTCCAGACGGCGTCCTCCTGGAGCCGCGTCTCGAAGTCGACCTGCCAGGACCGGTGCCCCAGATAGAGGGCCACCACGACGACGGCGAGCACACCGGAGGCCCCGACCTGCTCGGCCGCCGCGTAGGCGACGAACGGGATGAGCAGCGAGAGGGTGTTCTCCAGCAGCGCGGACTCCCGCAGCCGGACGCGGAGCCAGTGCAGCGGCACCATCAGGACCAGGCCGATGCCGATGCCGCCCAGGGACGCCAGGGCGAACTCCTTGAGCCCTTCGCTCCAGGTGGCGCCGACGCCGACGGCCGCGGCCACCGCCACCTTGTAGGCGGTGATCGCGGTGGCGTCGTTCACCAGGGATTCGCCCTGCAGGATCGTGGTGATCCGGTGCGGCAGCCCGAGCCGGCGGGCGATGGCGGTGGCCGCGACGGCGTCCGGCGGGGCGACGACGGCCCCCAGGACCAGCGCGGAGGTCAGCGGCAGGTCCGGGACGAGGAGGTAGGCCGCGTACCCGACCACCAGCGTCGCGAACAGCACATAGCCCACCGACAGCAGCGCCACCGGCCGCAGATTGGCCCGCAGGTCCAGGTAGGAGCTGTCCAGCGCCGCGGTGTGCAGCAGCGGGGGCAGCACCAGCGGCAGCACGATGTGCGGGTCGAGGGTGTAGTCCGGCAGGCCGGGGAGGTACGAGGCGGCGAGCCCGGCGGCCACGAGCAGCAGCGGTGCCGGCACCGGTGTCCTGCGCGCCAGCCCGGCGACCGCCGCGCTCCCCGCGACCAGCAAGAACAGCGCCATCACAGCCATCCGACCGTTCCGTCCCCTCACCCCGCCGCCGTCCGTCCCGGCGATCTAACCTGGCCATCATGAGCGAGTGCACGCACGTTGCCGGACTTCCGCGCGCCGAGCCGGCGCCGCTGAGCGCCACCTGCCGGGAGTGCGAGGCGGTCGGCAGCCATCCCGTACAGCTGCGGCTGTGTCTGGTCTGCGGGCACGTCGGCTGCTGCGATTCCTCGCCGTACCGGCATGCGACGGGGCATTTCCGGGAGACCGGGCACGCGGTGATGCGGACCTTCGAGCCGGGCGACTCCTGGCGCTGGTGTTTCGTCGACCAGAAACTGGTCTGACTGGTCTGACTGGTCTGAGGGGAAAGCGGGGTGCGGGAAAAACGGAGTGAGGCGTTCCCCGGCACCGTTTAGCCTTCAAGAATGATCCGCGAAGCGACCCCCGACGACGTCCCGGTCCTCCTCGCCATGATCGGCGAGCTGGCCGCCTACGAACGTGCCCCCGAGGCCGCCCAGGCCACCGAGCCGCAGTTGAAGGAGGCGCTCTTCGGGTCGCAGCCGGCGGCCTTCGCACTGATCGCCGAGGCGGACGGCGCCCCGGTGGGCTTTGCCCTGTGGTTCCGGAACTTCTCGACCTGGACGGGCACGCACGGTGTCTATCTGGAGGATCTCTACGTACGTCCCGAGGCGCGCGGCGGCGGCCACGGCAAGGCGCTGCTCGCCGCCCTCGCGGAGATCTGTGTGGCCCGCGGGTATGAGCGTTTCGAGTGGTCAGTCCTGGATTGGAATGAACCGTCCATCGGTCTTTACCGGTCGATCGGTGCCCGGCCCATGGACGAATGGACGGTCTTCCGGCTCACTGGAGAAGCACTGCACAACCTTGCGGGCGCATCATGCGTCAACGGAGGGTAATCACCCGCGATTTGACAGTGCACACCTCTAGCCACTGTCCGTACCCGTCGATTTACAATCAGTGACAGCGGGGGCGTCCCGCGACCCGGGCCGTTCGCGCCCGGAGAGCGGTCGTGCCCCTTCCGGGCGACACCGGCCCGCAGATCGCGATAGCGTCACAGCCGAACCATGTGCCGCGCCGGATCGTTCTCCTTTCGTCCGAGGGGAGAAAAGACCGGCGCGAAATATCCCCAACCGAGCGAATATCGCGTATTCCAGCTCAACCAGCTTGTGCCACCTTGGAGGTGAGGGTGTCCCAGATCGCAGGCGAGCCCGGGACTCAGGACTTCGTGGAAGTCCGTCTGCCCGCTGCGGGTGCCTACCTGTCCGTGCTGCGTACGGCCACGGCCGGGCTCGCAGCCCGCTTGGACTTCACCCTCGACGAGATCGAGGATCTGCGCATCGCGGTCGACGAGGCCTGCGCGATCCTGCTGCAACAGGCCGTCTCCGGCAGTGTGCTGAGCTGCGTCTTCCGCCTGATCGACGACGCACTGCAGGTGACCGTGTCCGCCCCGACGACCGACGGCCGCGCCCCGGAGCGCGACACCTTCGCCTGGACGGTGCTCTCCGCACTGGCCGGCAAGGTCGATTCCACCGTCGCCGAGGACCGTACGGTCACCATCAGTCTGTACAAGGAGCGCGGCGCCGGTCCCGGACCGTCATGACCGAACAGGGGGCCCCGTGAAAGATCTCGAACGCGGCGGGCGGATGGCGTCCAGTGCGACCATCCCCGGTCAGCAGGCCCGGCCGCATCCGGTGGGCGTAGACGACCACGGCGGCCGGTTGGACGCGGCGGAGCAGGCAGAGCGGGCGGACCACATGGACCAGAGCGAGCAGCAGGGGCAGCAGGAGCATCAGCATGATGCCCCCGCTCCCGACGACACGCTGCAGGAACCACAGCATTCCCAGGAGCCGCAGGACCGCAACGGCGCCCGGGCGATGTTCTACGAGCTGCGCGAGCTGCCCGACGGCTCACCGGAGCGCGCGGAGCTGCGCAACACCCTCGTCCGCATGCACCTCCCGCTCGTCGAGCACCTGGCCCGCCGGTTCCGCAACCGCGGCGAGCCCCTCGACGATCTGACCCAGGTCGCCACCATCGGCCTGATCAAGTCGGTGGACCGCTTCGACCCGGAGCGCGGCGTGGAGTTCTCCACGTACGCCACGCCCACGGTCGTCGGCGAGATCAAGCGGCACTTCCGCGACAAGGGCTGGGCGGTCCGCGTCCCGCGTCGCCTCCAGGAGCTGCGGCTGTCCCTGACGACGGCGACCGCCGAGCTCTCCCAGCGGCACGGCCGGGCGCCGACGGTGCACGAGCTGGCCGAGCACCTGTCGATCTCCGAGGAAGAGGTCCTGGAGGGCCTGGAGTCGGCCAACGCGTACAGCACGCTCTCCCTCGACGTCCCGGACACCGACGACGAGTCGCCGGCCGTCGCCGACACCCTCGGCGCGGAGGACGAGGCGCTGGAGGGCGTCGAGTACCGCGAGTCCCTCAAGCCGCTGCTGGAGGACCTCCCGCCGCGCGAGAAGAAGATCCTCCTCCTCCGCTTCTTCGGCAACATGACCCAGTCCCAGATCGCCCAGGAGGTCGGCATCTCCCAGATGCACGTCTCCCGCCTCCTGGCCCGCACCCTGGCCCAACTCCGCGACAAGCTCCTCGTGGAGGAGTGACCCACAGTAGCCACGGGAATACCCACCCGCTCCATACCGTTATGGCCCCGTAGGGGGCGCTCGCGACCCTTAGGGGATCCGTTCGCCCGTCCCCTACGGGGCCACCCCATTCCCCCAACACCCGCCCCCACCGGCCTCAACTTCCCCCCAACGGGAGGGGACGGGCCGGAGGGGCCTTGTTCGTGGGCTTCGCTTCCAGGGGCTCAATCAAGGACCGAAGGCGGAGCGCAGCGGAGCGTAAAGCGAAGCAGTCCACGAACAAGGCCCCGGAGGACCGTCACCGCACCCGACAACCACCAGCCCGCCGCTGGGGGTACCTCCCACGCCCTTTAGGCAGTGGGGGAGCAACGGCGAGACGCCCCGCGGCACCGCGGACAGGTACGTGGGAGGCGCCGCAAAGCGCAACGGCGAACAACAACCGCACCCGGACAGACGGGCACGAACGGGGCGCCGCAGGCGCAACGGCGAGAAACCACCACGGCGGGACGGCCAAGTGCGTACGGGGCACCGCCAAGCGCAGCGGAACGGCGGGAAAGCCAAAAACGTCGGCGGCCCCCGCTACGGCGTATCGCGCGACCCGATCCCCAACGCCTCCGTAGCCGTCGGGTTGATCAGCAGGACGAGGACGACGAGTGCGGCCAGCGCCAGCACGATGCCGCCCGCGATCAGTGCGCCGCCGCCGTGCACCAGCGTCCAGGCCACCGGCAGGGCGACGATCTGGGTGATCAGCGAGGGGCCCCGGCTCCAGCGGCGGCGCAGCCACAGTCCGCGCGCGGCGACCAGCGGCAGCACGGCCAGCGCGAGCACCGTCACCCCGCCCATCTCCGCCTGCTGCGGGCTGTCCGGCGAGCCCGTGAGCCCCATGATCAGCATGTACGCACCGAGGGCGGCCAGGGCGAGACCCTCGACCCCGGTGAGGGCCGCGGCGGCGCTCAGCCGGGCGGGCCGCGGACCGGCCGGTGCGGGCGCGGCGGGGGCGCCGGCGGCGCGCTTGACGGACTGCTTCTGCTGACTGCTCACCCCAGCAGGGTAGCGCCGGCGCCCCCGGCGCCCGGGAAGGCCCCGGACGCCGGATACGGTGAATCGGCCCACGGGCCGGCGGCCCCGCGTCCCGGGACGCCCTGTATGCGGACGGGGCGTGAGCCCGGTACCGGCAGGTAGGTACGCTGCTGCACATGCGCGCTCTTCTCGTGGTCAATCCCGCTGCTACCACCACCAGTGCGCGCACCCGCGAGGTCCTCGCCCACGCCCTCGCCAGCGACCTCAAGCTGGAGGTCGCCGAGACCCGGTACCGCGGGCACGCCCGGGACCTGGCCCGGCAGGCCACCGAGGGCGGGGAGACCGAGCTGGTCGTGGCGCTGGGCGGGGACGGCACCGTCAACGAGGTCGTCAACGGTCTGCTGGCGAACGGCCCCGATCCGGAGTCGCACCCCCGGCTGGCCGTGGTTCCCGGCGGCTCCACCAATGTCTTCGCCCGGGCCCTCGGGCTGCCCAACGATGTCGTGGAGGCCACCGGCGCCCTCCTGGACGCGCTGCGCGACGGCAATGAGCGCACCATCGGCCTGGGGCTCGCCGCGGGCACGCCGGGTACGGACGACGAGGGCGTACCGGAGCGCTGGTTCACCTTCTGCGCGGGCTTCGGTTTCGACGCCGGGGTCGTGGGCCGGGTCGAGCAGCAGCGGGAACGCGGCAAGCGTTCGACGCATGCCCTGTACATGCGACAGGTCGTACGGCAGTTCCTGGGCGAGGCGAACCGCCGGCAGGGGGTCATCACCCTCGAACGTCCGGGCGGCGCGGACGGCGCGGACGGTACGGCGGAGATCGTCGAGAACCTGGCGCTGGCCATAATCTGCAACACCGCTCCGTGGTCCTACCTGGGCAACCGTCCGATCTACCCGTCCCCGGACGCCTCGTTCGACACGGCCCTCGATCTGTTCGCACTGAGCAAGCTGTCCCCCTCGGCGGTGGCCCGGTATGCCACACAGCTGCTCACGTCAACCCCCGAGCGCGGCCCCCATGGCAAGCATGCGCTCTCACTTCACGACCTCACGAACTTCACCTTGCATTCGCAGGTGCCGCTGCCCTTTCAGATGGACGGCGACCACCTGGGGCTGCGCACGAGTGTGACGTTCACAGGCGTTCGCCGTGCACTGCGTGTGATTGTGTGAGCAGTAGGGCCCAAAGTCCTTTCACTCGAACGTTTAGACTGGTTTCCACCCCCTGGAATGACGGCTGTGACCGAGGCGACACCAAGGAATCAAAAAAAAGTTTCCGGAAGGGGTTGTATCCGCAGCCGAGGTTTGCGAGTCTCTTCATGGCGATCGGGACGGCCGCTTTAACGGCCCCCTTGAGAGCCCGAATCCTCCTCCTCATTCCCAGGACCGCACCAGTTCACGACTGGAGTTCGGCCCTTCCCTTGCGGGGGGATTCGTGAAAGCGTTCACATTCACAAGCAACGATCCCGTCACACGAGGAGATGGAGCAGCCATGGACTGGCGTCACCGCGCCGTTTGCCGCGAGGAAGACCCCGAGCTCTTCTTCCCCATCGGCAACACCGGTCCTGCGCTGCTGCAGATCGAGGAAGCCAAGGCCGTCTGCCGCCGCTGCCCCGTCATGGAGCAGTGCCTGCAGTGGGCGCTTGAGTCCGGCCAGGACTCCGGCGTCTGGGGTGGTCTGAGCGAGGACGAGCGCCGCGCGATGAAGCGCCGTGCAGCTCGCAACCGGGCGCGCAACGCCAGCGCCTGAGCCAGCCGCCCCGTGGCCCCCGAGCCGCAGCGCGCAGTACCCCCGATGCACACCCGACGCTGAGAAGCCCGGTCGTTATCGCATCGCAATAGCTTTGAGCCCCGGACCGATGGTCCGGGGCTTGTTGCTGTTCCGGGCCCGACGCGGGCCCCGGCCGGAACCAAGGAGCCGGACCAAGGAGACACACCTCACTCCTCAGTCCTCGCTCCTCACTCTTCAGCCACTCCCCGGTGCTGCTTCTCAGCCACCCGACCCGTGCTGGTTCTCCGCCGCCCCTCCCGTGCTGCTTCCCCGCCGTCGCCCCTCAGTGCTGCTTCTCCGGCCGTACCGGGATGTCGAGGAGGACCCGGGTGCCGCGCTCGGGTGCCCGGACCATGTCGAAGGTGCCGCCCAACTCCCCTTCCACCAGGGTCCGGACGATCTGCAGCCCCAGGTTTCCGGCGCGCTGCGGGTCGAAGTCCTCGGGCAGGCCGCGGCCGTTGTCCTGGACGGTGACGATCAGCCGGGGGTCGGTACGGCTGCCGCCGCGCACCGCGCCCACCTCGACGCTGCCCTGCTCGGCCTGGTCGAAGGCGTGCTCCAGGGCGTTCTGCAGGATCTCGGTGAGGACCATCGACAGCGGGGTGGCCACCTCGGCGTCGAGGATGCCGAAGCGTCCGGTGCGGCGGGTGATCACCTTGCCCGGGGAGATCTCCGCGACCATGGCCAGCACCCGGTCGGCGATCTCGTCGAACTGGACCCGTTCGTCGAGGTTCTGGGACAGCGTCTCGTGCACGATCGCGATCGAACCGACCCTGCGCACCGCCTCGTTGAGCGCCTCGCGGCCCTGTTCGGAATCCATCCGGCGGGACTGCAGGCGCAGCAGCGCGGCCACCGTCTGCAAATTGTTCTTCACCCGGTGGTGAATTTCCCGGATGGTCGCGTCCTTGGTGATCAGTTCCCGTTCGCGCCGGCGCAGTTCGGTGACGTCCCGCAGCAGTACCAGGGAACCGATATGCGTGCCCTTCGGTTTGAGCGGAATGGCGCGCAATTGGATCACGCCGTCATTGCCCTCGACCTCGAATTCCCGGGGCGCCCAGCCGCTGGCCAGCTTGACCAGGGCCTCGTCCACCGGGCCGCGGGCCGGGGCCAGTTCGGCGGTGGTCCGGCCGAGGTGGTGGCCCACGAGGTCCGCGGCGAGACCGAGCCGGTGGTAGGCGGAGAGCGCGTTGGGGCTGGCGTACTGGACGACGCCGTCCGCGTCGAGCCGGATCAGTCCGTCGCCGGCGCGCGGCGAGGCGTCCATGTCGACCTGCTGGCCGGGGAACGGAAACGTTCCGGCAGCGATCATCTGGGCGAGGTCGGAGGCGCTCTGGAGGTAGGTGAGCTCCAGCCGGCTGGGGGTGCGGACGGTCAGCAGATTGGTGTTCCGGGCGATCACGCCGAGCACCCGGCCCTCGCGCCGTACCGGAATGGACTCGACCCGGACCGGAACTTCCTCTCGCCACTCCGGGTCGCCCTCGCGTACGATGCGGCCCTCGTCCAAGGCGGAATCCAGCATCGGCCGGCGTCCCCGGGGGACGAGATGGCCGACCATGTCGTCCTGGTAGGAGGTGGGGCCGGTGTTGGGACGCATCTGGGCGACCGAGACGTAACGGGTGCCGTCGAGCGTCGGGACCCACAGGACGAGATCGGCGAAGGACAGGTCGGAGAGCAGCTGCCACTCCGAGACCAGCAGATGGAGCCACTCGAGGTCGGAGTCGCTCAGAGCGGTGTGCTGGCGTACGAGATCGTTCATGGAGGGCACGTCTTGGAGCCTACCGGCGTACGGTATGAGTGTTCTCCCCGCAAGGGCATGGACAAGTGAGAATGGTCTAGTCCAGAATTCAGCAAAGACCTCCGCTCTCCCCGCACAGGAGGGCGGAACGAGGCCCGGGCGCTCTCTGCCCTGACTGCGCCAAGGCCTCCGATCGACCGGTCCCAGGACGGGACGGCGACCCCGCCGCACAAGGGGAAGTCCACCGTCCGTACGGCGGGACCGGGCGATGTCAGCTCCGGGCTGCGGTGCCGTCGACAGGTTGAGGGTCCTGTCCCGGCGCCGCGGCCCGCGGGTGTTTCCGGGGCCGATGACGGCCTCCCCCGTGACCCACCGGCCCCCGTGCTCCACCGGCCCCTGTGTTCCACCGGTCCCCGTGCTCCACCGCTCCCGTGATCCACCTTCCGTACTCCACGGCGGGGAACGCGTGCTACCTTGATTCTGTACCGAGCGATACAAAACTTCGCCCGGCAGGCAGACACGGATGGGGAGGGGCACGTTCCATGGGTGCGCTCAGCGGCAGGACGGCACTGGTCACCGGCGGCGGCAGGGGGATCGGCCGGGCGATCTCGGAACGGCTGGCCAGGGACGGCGCCCGGGTGGGCGTCCACTACGGCCACGACGAGGCGTCGGCGAAGGAGACGGTCGCGGCGATCGAGGCCGCGGGCGGCGCGGCCTTCACCGTCCGGGCGGAGCTGGGCGTTCCGGGGGACGCCGAGGCGCTGTGGTCGGCGTTCGACGAGCAGGCCGCGGAGCTGGACGTCCTGGTCAACAACGCCGGGATCAACAAGGCCGTGGACGGGACGCTCAAGGGGATCGACGCGCTCACCGAGGAGGACTTCGACCGGCTCTTCGCGGTCAACGCCAAGGCGCCGTTCTTCCTGGTGCAGCACGGGCTGTCCCGGCTGCGCGACGGTGGGCGGATCGTCAACGTCTCCACCGGTCTGACCCGCGGTGCCGCGAAGCCGGAGTTGATCGCGTACGCCATGTCGAAGGGGGCGGTCGACGTGTTCACCTCGACCCTCGCCAAGGACCTCGGGCCGCGCGGCATCACGGTCAATGCGGTGGCACCGGGGGCGGTGGACACCGACATGAACGCCGGCTGGCTGCGGGGCGAGGACAACGCCGCGGCCCGGGAGCGGGTGCGCGGACTGTCGCCGCTGGGCCGGGTCGCGGGCGGTGCGGAGATCGCCGACATCGTGGCGTTCCTGGCCTCGGACGACAGCCGGTGGGTGACCGGGCAGTGGATCGACGCGACGGGCGGCGGCCTGCTCTGACGCCGCCTCACCCGCCCGTCACCGTACCGACGGAAAGCCGCCGCCCGCCGTTCCGCGCGACCACCGGGTCCGGGCGCCCACCCTCTGATAGATTGGTCTATACCACCTCGACTTCATGGACCCTTCTCCAGAACGGCAGGCCAAGCGTGGAAGTTGTCATCGTTCCGGACGCCACGGCAGGCGGCGAGCTGATCGCGGAGGCCATCGCCACCCTGGTGCGGCGCAAGCCCGATGCGCTGCTGGGGGTGGCCACCGGCTCGACCCCGCTGCCCATCTACCAGGCGCTGGCGGCGAAGGTCAGGGCCGGCGAGGTGGACGCCTCGCGGACCCGGATCTGCCAGCTCGACGAGTACGTCGGGCTGCCGGCCGGGCACCCCGAGTCCTACCGCTCGGTGGTGCTGCGCGAGGTGGTCGAGCCGCTCGGTCTGGACGAGGGCGCGTTCATGGGGCCGGACGGTACGGCCGAGGACGTGCAGGCCGCCTGTGAGGCGTACGACCGGGCGCTGGGCGCGGCCGGCGGGGTGGACCTCCAGCTGCTGGGCATCGGCACCGACGGGCACATCGGCTTCAACGAGCCCTGCTCGTCGCTGGCCTCGCGGACCCGCATCAAGACGCTGACCCGGCGGACCCGGGAGGACAACGCCCGGTTCTTCGACAGCCTCGACGAGGTCCCGCACCACGTCATCACCCAGGGCATCGGCACCATCCTGGAGGCCCGGCACCTGGTGCTGCTGGCCACCGGTGAGGGCAAGGCGGACGCGGTGGCCCATGCGGTGGAGGGCCCGGTGGCCGCGCTGGTCCCGGCGTCCGCGCTGCAGCTGCACCCGCACGCCACGGTCGTCGTCGACGAGGCCGCGGCCGGCAAGCTGAAGCTCGCCGACTACTTCCGCGCCACCTACGCGGCGAAGCCGGAGTGGCAGGGCATCTGATCCTTCCGGCGGGCCCGCACCCGCCCTGACCCGGCCGGGGCGTTCCTACGGGAGCGCCCCGGCCGGTGCGTATCCGGCCGGTGCGTGGTGCGTATCCCGGCCGGTGCGCATCCCGGCCGGCCGGGTCTCAGCGGCGCCCGGTGAGGGCCTCGGCGGCGGCCCGGCCGCAGACCCGGGCGGCGCCGTGGGTGGCGAGGTGGAGGGCGCCCCGTGGCGGGGCCTGCGGGACGCCCATCTCGACGACCGCGGTGTCGGGGCGGGCCGCCAGGAGGGCGTCCAGGGCGTCGGCCATCCAGGGGTGGCGGTGGACATCGCGGACGACGGCCACGACGCGGCGGCCGGCGGCGGCGGTGAGCAGGTCCGCGACCAGGGCCGGGGTCCCGGCCGTGGTGGCGGCGTCCGCGGTGTAGGTGCCGGTGTCGGTGCCCGGCAGCAGGCGGGCCAGTTCGGCGGCGACGCCCCAGGGGGTCTCGTCGCCGACCGCGATGTTGGCGAGCGGGGTGAAGGCCGCGACGTAGGCGGCGCCGGTGAGCGGCGCCCAGGGTTGCCCACCGGCGGTCCGGCGCAGGGCGCGCCGGGCGGCGGTGAGGCCGATGTCCGGTGCGGGCACGGCCCCCTTCCGCGCGGCCCCTTCCCCCGCGTCCGCGGCCTGGGTCCAGCGGGCCAGGGCGCGCACCCGTTCCGCGGCGTCGGCGAGCCGCTCCTCCGGCAGTTCGCCGTCGCGCACCGCCGCCACCAGGGCGTCGCGCAGCCGCAGCACGGTGTCCTCGTCGGCCAGTCCGCCGCCCACGCAGATCGCGTCCGCGCCGGCCGCGAGGGCGAGCACGCTGCCGCGTTCGATGCCGTAGGTGGCGGAGATCGCCCGCATCTCCATGCCGTCGGTGACGATCAGGCCGTCGAAGCCGAGGCCGCCCTCGGTGGCGGGGGCGCGCAGCAGGCCGTGCAGGGCGGCCGGGCTGAGCGTGGCGGGGCGGTCGCCGTCCAGGGCGGGCAGCAGGATGTGCGCGCTCATCACGGCGCGGGTGCCGGCCGCGACGGCGGCGTGGAACGGGACGAGTTCGCGTTCCCGGAGGGTGGCCAGGTCGGCGGCGATCCGCGGCAGGTCGAGGTGGGAGTCGACGGCGGTGTCGCCGTGGCCGGGGAAGTGCTTGGTGCAGGCGGCCACGCCGGCGGACTGCAGGCCCTCGACGTAGGCGGCGGTGTGCCGGGCGACCAGGTGCGGGTCGGCGCCGAAGGAGCGGACGCCGATGACCGGGTTGTCCGGGTTGGAGTTGACGTCGGCGGAGGGCGCCCAGTTGAGGGTGATACCGCACTCGGCCAGCCGGCGGCCGAGTTCCCGGGCGACCGCGCGGGTCAGGGCCGGGTCGTCGACGGCGCCCAGTGCGTGGTTGCCGGGGAAGGAGGAGCCGCCGCGCACTTCGAGGCGGGTGACGTCGCCGCCCTCCTCGTCGACGGCGACCAGGACGTCCTCGCGTTCCCGGCGCAACCGGGCGGTCAGCGCGGCGAGTTGGTCCGGGTTTGCGACATTGCGGCCGAACAGGCCGACCGAGGTCAGGCCCTCGCCGAGCCGGCGCAGCAGCCAGTCGGGGGCGGTGGTGCCGGTGAAGCCGGGCTGGAGGACGGCGAGCGCGTCGCGGGTGAGGGTGTCGGTGGGGCGTACCGGGCGGACGAGAGGTGGCATGGCGTGCGTTATCCCTTCACTGCGCCGGAGGTGAGACCGCCGACCGCCTTGCGTTGCAGGAACAGGAAGAGGACGAGGATCGGCACGGCGAAGATCGAGGCGGCGGCCATGGTGGCGCCCCAGTCGTCGCCGAACTGACTCTGGAACTGGGAGAGCCACAGCGGCAGGGTGCCCATGGCCGGCTCCTTGTTGAGGACCAGCACCAGCGGGAACTCGTTCCAGGCGGTGATGAAGCCGAAGAGGGAGGTGGCCATCAGGCCGGGTGCCAGCAGCGGGAAGACGACCTTGCGGAACGCCTGCCCGCGGGAGCAGCCGTCGACCATCGCGGACTCCTCCAGTTCCCTGGGCACCGCGGCGACGTAGCCGCGCAGCGTCAGCAGGGTGAAGGGCAGCACCATCAGCGTGTAGAAGCAGGTGAGCGGC
This sequence comes from Streptomyces sp. NPDC059649, assembly GCF_042734445.1. Lineage (NCBI taxonomy): Bacteria > Bacillati > Actinomycetota > Actinomycetes > Kitasatosporales > Streptomycetaceae > Streptomyces > Streptomyces sp. NPDC059649. The sequence continues at coordinate 6,068 of NZ_JBHWDV010000052.1, read as the reverse complement.
ACCAGGCTGTTGAGCAGGTCGGCGTCCCGGACGATCAGGTAGATGGAGATCACCATGACCTCCCAGGGCGCCATCTGGGCGACCATGAAGGTCAGCAGGATGCCCCGGCGGCCCTTGAAGCGCATCCGGGTGAGGGCGAACGCCCCCGAGAGCGCGATGACCAGGGACAGCCCGACGGCCAGCACGGTCACGACGACCGAGTTGCCGGCCAGCGCCCAGAAGTGGGGGGCGTTGACGGCCGCCGCGAAGTGCTCGACGGTGCCGTGGAAGGGGAACCACACCGGGTCCTCGGTGATGATGTCCCGGGTCGGTTTGAAGGCCGTGCTGAACATCCAGTAGACGGGGAAGGCGAAGCCGAGGGCGAGCAGGGCCGCCGTGGCGTTGGGCCAGATCCGGCCAGCGGTCGAAAGGGCCGTGCGCTTCACAGCTCGTTCTCCTCTTGCTGTTCCTGCCGGAGCGTCAGGCGCAGGTAGTACGCGGTCATCACGAGCAGTACGGCGAGGGTCAGCAGGGAGATCGCGGCGCCCATGCCGAAGTGGAGGTTGCCGACGCCCTCGGTGAAGGCGTAGATCGGCAGGGTTTCGGTGAGCCGGTCCGGGCCGCCCTGGTTGATCGCGAAGATCTGCGGGAACGCCTTGAAGACCCAGATGATCTCCAGGAACGTGGTGGCCAGGAAGAACGGTTTGAGGAAGGGGAAGGTGACGGAGGTGAAGACCTTCCAGGTGCCGGCGCCGTCCATCCGGGCGGCTTCGTAGAGTTCCCTGGGGATGGTCGTGGTGGCCGCGTAGAGGTTGAGGGCCACGAACGGCAGGGACTGCCACACGATCAGCACGGTGATGACGAAGAAGGTCGACAGCTGGGTGCCGACCCAGTCGTAGTGGGCCATCGCATGCCAGCCGAGCCGGTCCAGCGTCCAGTTGACCACGCCGTAGCGGGAGTCGAAGAGCCACTGGAAGACGGTGGTGGCGGCGATCACCGGCATGGCCCAGGCCAGGACCAGGGCGAGCGACAGCGTCAGCCGCATCTTCTTGCCGAGCCGGGCCAGCAGCAGGCCGATCAGCACGCCCAGGACCATGATCAGCACGACGTTGACCGCGGTGAAGACGACGGTCCGCAGGGTGACCCGCCAGAACTGCTCGCTGCCCAGGATCTCCTGGTAGTTGCCGGTCCCGCGCCAGTCGGTGAGGTGCTGGATCAGCTCCTTCATGTTGAGGTTCTGGAAGGAGAGCAGGAGGTTGCGGACCAGCGGCCAGCCGAGGAGGACGGCGGTGGCGAGCAGGGCCGGCAGCAGGAGGAGGTACGGGGTGCGGCGGGCGGGGGGCCGAGGGGTGGGGCGGGCGGTCCGGCTGCCGCCGGTGCCGCGGGCGGGCGGGGCTCCCCCCTTGCCGTTGCGCGGCGCGGCCTTGTCCACCGCGTCGTCGAGCTGCACTGCCATGGGCCCCTGTTCCCCCTTGTGGTCGCCGTGTTGCCGTGAAGGTCGGTGTGCACCCGCTGACGCGCGTACGGGGCCGGGGACGGCCGGCCCCGTACGCAGCCGGTGTGGTTACTGCTTGGCGAGCCGCGTGTTGATCTCGGACTCGATGTCCTTGGCGGCGTCGGCCGGGGACTTACCGTTCAGCACGGCCGTCATGTAGTTCTTGAGGGGATTCGGGACGTTCTCCACGGCGGCCCATTGCGGAATGAGCGGGGTGGTACCGCCGGACTTCTGTGCCGCGGGGGCGGCGGCCGCGGCGGCCGGATTCTCCTTGGCGGCGCCGGCCAGGTCGGCGGACTTCGGGGTCCAGCCGGCCTCCTTGACCATCTGCCCGTCGTTCTCCTTGGAGAGGGCGATCTTCAGGAATTCCTTGGCGAGTTCCTGGTTCTTGCCCCCTCCGGCCACCGCGAAGTTGGAGCCGCCGAGGAAGACTCCCTCGGGCTTGTCCGCGGTCTCGCCCGGAATGGTGAAGAAACCGATGTCCGGCTTGATGTCCGGGTTGGCCTTGACGGCGGTGGCGGCCTCGTAGCCCATGGCGATGAGGGCGCCGGTCTTCCCCTTGGCGAAGACCTCGGCCTGCTGCGGGGTGGCCTCGTCCTTGTTCTTCGGGGCGGTGCTGAAGGACTGGTACTGCCGGTAGATGTCCATGGCCTTGGAGACCTTGGGGTCGCCGAGGTTGGAGACCCACTTGCCGCCCTGCTTCTTCACCAGGTCGGCGCCGGTGCCGATGGTCAGGCCGTCGAAGAAGTACCAGTTCTGGCCGGGCAGGTAGAGCGGTTCGGCGTCGGTCTTCCTCTTGATGGTGTCGAGGTCCTTGAAGAGCTCGGAGCGGGTCTTCGGGATGCCCTTGATGCCGGCCTTCGCCCAGATCTTCTTGTTGTACATCACCACGCGGTTCCCGGCGTACCAGGGAAGTGCGTACTGCTTTCCGTCCATGAGCGACGCCTTGTTGAACGCGTCGTTCCAGTCGGCGCCGATGTCCTTCTTCAGGTCACCGAGCTCGGCCAGGGCGCCCGCCTTGGCGTAGGCGGCGGTCTGGGTGTTGCCGATTTCGACGACGTCCGGCGGGGTGTCCTCGGAAAGGGCGGTGCTCAGCTTCTGCTGAATGCCGTTCCACTGCTGGACCTTGAACTCGACGGTGGCGCCGGTCTTCTTCCTGAATTGCTCGGAGACCTGCTTGGTCCACTGTTCCGGGTTCGATCCGCTCATCACCCAGACGGTCAGCTTCTGGCCCTTGAAGCCGTCCGCGCCCGTCTTCCCGCCGTCGCTGGACCCACAGGCAGCGACACTCACCAGCATTCCCGCGACCGCCGTCGCTGCTATGAGCCCACGCTTCATTGCGCTCTCCCCTAAAGGCCGGGTGTGGTCTTTAATGGTTTAGACCAGTTCCCGCAGCTTGGCCTAGACCTTTTGGGGTGTCAAGGGTGTATAAGAGTCGCTGTCAGGTCCGTTACCGGACCGACATCTGGCGGGCCGGGACCTGCGAGAGGGCGCGGGGAACCCTTCCGTGCCACGATGTGAGCCGCTACGTACGGAGGAGCCGGTGACGGCAGCAGGACAGGGGTCGGAGAGGCGGGTCATGGAGACCGAGGGCGGCAGCGCCGAGAGCGGCGGCGGCACGCGGACCGCGCGGGTGCCCAAGTACTACCGCCTCAAGCGGCACTTGCTGGAGATCACCGAAACCCTGCCGCCCGGTACCCCGGTCCCGCCCGAGCGCACCCTCGCCGCGGAGTTCGACACCTCGCGGACCACCGTCCGCCAGGCGCTCCAGGAACTGGTCGTCGAGGGCCGGCTGGAACGCATCCAGGGCAAGGGCACCTTCGTGGCCAAGCCCAAGGTTTCCCAGGCGCTGCAACTGACCTCCTACACGGAGGACATGCGCGCCCAGGGCCTGGAGCCGACCTCCCAGCTGCTGGACATCGGCTATGTCACCGCCGACGACCGGCTGGCCGGACTGCTGGACATCGCGCCCGGCGGCCGGGTCCTGCGCATCGAGCGGCTGCGGCTGGCCAGCGGTGAGCCGATGGCGATCGAGACCACCCACCTGTCGGCCAAGCGCTTCCCCGCGCTCCGCCGCAACCTCGTCAAGTACACCTCGCTCTACACCGCGCTGGCCGAGGTCTACGACGTCCGGCTCGCCGAGGCGGAGGAGACCATCGAGACCTCGCTCGCCACCCCGCGCGAGGCCGGACTGCTGGGCACCGACGTCGGCCTGCCGATGCTGATGCTCTCCCGGCACTCCCTCGACGCCCAGGGACAGCCGGTGGAGTGGGTGCGCTCGGTCTACCGCGGCGACCGCTACAAGTTCGTCGCCAGGCTGCAGCGCCCCGCGGACTGACCGGTTCCGCGCGTTCCGAGCGGCTCCCCGCGGCCCGAGCGGCACCCGGCGGGCACCGAACTACCGCTGCCCGCCGGGTCTTTCCGGCACGAAGTGTCCATACCGATATGCGGACACCTAGTGACGCGCGCCACTGCCCTGCCATAGATTTCCAGCCGATTACCCAGGAGACAGTCAGGGACGGAGCCACGCCGATGCCAGAGCCAGCCGAATCACCGACCAGCAGACAGGTCGTCACCCCGACACGCATAGTGGCCGGACTGTGCCTGCTGGCTCCGTTCGTCTCGATGCTGTGGGTGAGTTCGTACGCCAGGATCGAGCCGACGCTGATCGGGATCCCGTTCTTCTACTGGTACCAGATGGCGTGGGTGCTGATCTCGACGGTGCTGACCACCGTCGCGTACAAGCTCGTCCGGCGTGAGCAGCGCCTCCGCAAGGACGGTGTCCGATGAGCGCCCTCGCGACCGCGGCCCCGGCGACCGCCCGGCTGGCCGCCTCCCAGACCCACGGCGTCAACGGCGTGGCCCTCGCCGTCTTCGTCTTCTTCTTCCTGGCCGTGACGGTCATGGGCTTCCTCGCCGCCCGCTGGCGCAAGGCCGAGCAGTCCGCCAACCTGGACGAATGGGGTCTGGGCGGCCGCAGTTTCGGCACCTGGATCACGTGGTTCCTGCTCGGCGGTGACCTCTACACCGCGTACACCTTCGTGGCCGTCCCGGCCGCCATCTACACGGCGGGCGCCTCCGGCTTCTTCGCCGTGCCGTACACGATCCTGGTCTACCCCTTCATCTTCCTGTTCCTGCCCCGCCTCTGGTCGGTCTCGCACAAGCACGGCTACGTCACCACCTCCGACTTCGTCCGCGGCCGCTTCGGCTCCAAGGGCCTGTCGCTGGCGGTGGCGCTCACCGGCATCCTCGCCACGATGCCGTACATCGCGCTCCAGCTGGTCGGCATCCAGGCGGTGCTGGACGTGATGGGCATCGGGGGCGGTGAGCACACCAACTGGTTCGTCAAGGACCTCCCGCTGCTGATCGCCTTCGCGGTCCTGGCGGCCTACACCTACTCCTCCGGCCTGCGCGCGCCCGCCCTGATCGCCTTCGTCAAGGACGGCCTGATCTACCTCGTCATCGGCGTGGCGATCATCTACATCCCCATCAAACTGGGCGGCTTCGACAGCATCTTCCACGCGGCCGGCAAGGCGCTCGCGCAGCCCGGCGCGGTGCCCGGCAAACCACGCGGCGAACTGACCAGCGGCCCCAACGCCCAGTGGGCGTACGCCACTCTGGCGCTCGGCTCGGCCCTGGCGCTGTTCATGTACCCGCACTCCATCACCGCGACGCTGTCCTCGCGCAGCCGCAACGTGATCCGCCGCAACACCACGATCCTGCCGCTCTACTCGCTGATGCTGGGCCTGCTGGCACTGCTCGGCTTCATGGCGATCAAGGCCGGTACGGACATCCAGGGCAACCCGCAACTGGCCATCCCCCAGCTGTTCGAGGACATGTTCCCCAGCTGGTTCACCGGCGTCGCGTTCGCCGCGATCGGCATCGGCGCCCTCGTCCCGGCGGCCATCATGTCCATCGCGGCCGCCAACCTCTTCACCCGGAACGTCTACAAGGACTTCCTCAAGCCGGACGCCACGCCCGAACAGGAACACAAGGTCGCCAAGCTGGTCTCCCTGCTGGTCAAGGTCGGCGCGCTGGTCTTCGTCCTCACCATGGACAAGACCGTGGCCATCAACTTCCAGCTGCTGGGCGGGATCTGGATCCTGCAGACCCTGCCGTCCCTGGTCGGCGGCCTGTTCACCCGCTGGTTCCACCGCTGGGCGCTGCTGACCGGCTGGGCGGCCGGCATGCTCTACGGCACGCTCGCGGCGTACGGCGTGGCCACCCCGAAGCAGAAGCACTTCGGCGGCCCCAGCGCGGAGATCCCCGGCCTCGGGGAGATCGGCTACATCGGCCTGACCGCGTTCGCCCTGAACGTCGTCGTCGCGGTCGTCCTCACCCTCGTCCTGCGGGCCGTCAAGGCCCCCGACGGCACGGACGAGACCAGCCCCGCCGACTACACCGCCGACGCGGGCGACAAGGGCGTCCTCGCCGACCTCCCCCCGGCCACCGCGGGGGCACCGGCGGGGCATTGAGCCACCACCTTCGAGGCGGAACGGGCGCCGCGTACCCCCCCGGGGGGGGGGCGGGCCCGTGGCGGGGCGGGGGCGGTTACACCCTCCAATATAGGCAGAGGTTAGAGGGGGTTTGGGAC